>CAZQYU010000007.1:0-36025 GCA_964597585.1 uncultured Thermoanaerobaculia bacterium | reverse complement strand
GCGCGCGGTGGACACTTCGTTCCTCGCCATCCTGTCGCCTCCCGTGCGATGTAGGACTCGAACCCGCGTGAGTCCGATGTGTTGCTGTTAACCGCAGCCCGTCCCCGGTCCTTTCCCGTCGAGCCCGCACTATTCATCAGGGTCTGTGGCGAGGCTGGCGAGGTGTCGTGCGCAGCAGGGTTTTCGAGCCGAGGAACATGGGGCGAACCCGCCGGGGGGTGGAGGGAGGGCGCGGAGGGGGCGGCGGGTCTGTGACGGGCGGGCTGGGGGAAAACTCGACAGTACGTCGAGCACTCCGAGGTGAGAAAGTGCTGATGAGTGCGGTGCATCGCCGGCCACAGCAGGAGTCTGGTGAAGAGTGCGGGCTACGCCAGGCCCGCGCCTCTTCCGCCGGCCGGGAAGGCCGAGGGAGTGCAGGAACGTTGTCACCGCGAGCCCGATCGTGGACCGCCAGTGGTCGTGGTTCGGCCTCGTCGGCCTGAGCTGGCGCATGGGAACCGGCGCAAGCGCGCCTGCCGGCGGCTGAGCGGGCGCTGGTTCCGGGCGCAACATCCCGCCGCCCGACACCGTAGGATGGACCCGGAGGGCAGCCGGTTGAATCACCCACGACCGTCCCGACACCGGAACCATCCGTCCGCCCACCGTCGGCCGCTCAGGTGACGCGCCAGAGGCCGTGGCTGGTCGACGTCCGCCCAGGGGAGCGGCTCCCGCTGCTGCTCTCGGCGCTCTACTTCTTCCTCCTCCTGGCGAGCTACTACGTGCTGCGCCCGGTCCGCGACGAGCTCGCCGTGGCCGGCGGCGTCCGCACGCTGCCGTGGCTGTGGACCGGCACACTCGTGGTCACCCTCGCGGCACACCCGCTGTTCGCCCTGATCGCATCACGGCTGCCGCGGACCCGCTCGATCCCCATCACCTACCACGTGATTGCCGCCAACCTGCTGCTCTTCGCCGCCGGTTGGAAGCTTGCCTCTCCGGACCAGGCGGTCTGGCTGGGGCGCGGCTTCTACGTCTGGGTGAGCGCGTTCAATCTGTTCGTGGTGTCGGTGTTCTGGTCGTTCATGGCCGACACCTTCCGGCCCGAGCAGGGCGCCCGGCTGTACGGCGCGATCGCGCTTGGCGGGACGCTCGGCGGCATCACCGGGTCCGGTCTCACCGCCCTCGCCGCCGGGTGGGTTCCCACCGCGGCGCTGCTCGTGGTCTCGGCGGCTCTGGTCGAAGCGGCGGTGGTGTGCGTCGCGGTCCTCGCCCGTCGTTCGCCCCCGGCCCGGACGTCACCCGAGACCCGCGACGCCGGGGTCGGCGGGAGCGCGCTCGCGGGCGTCCGCCACGTCCTCGGCTCGCCATACCTGCTCGGGATCTCGCTGTTCCTCTTCCTCCACACCGTTGCCGGGACCTTCGCGTACTTCCAACAGACCGGGATCCTCGGTGCCGCGATCGCAGACCGGGCGGCCAGAACCGTCTTCCTCGCCCGCATCGACCTCGCCGTCAACCTGCTCACTGCGGTCGTCCAGCTCCTGATCACCGGCCGCGTCCTGCGACGACTCGGTGTCGGGCTCACCCTCGGCATGCTGCCGCTGGCGTGCGTCCTCGGCTTCGGAGCGCTCGGCGCCGTGCCGACGCTCGCAGTCCTCGCCGCCTTCCAGGTCGCCCGCCGGACCGCGAACTTCGCCCTCTCCCGACCCGCCCGGGAGCTGCTCTTCACCGTCCTCGAACGCGAGGACAAGTACAAGGCGAAGAACTTCATCGACACCTTTGTCTATCGCACCGGGGACCAGATCTCGGCGTGGTCGTATGCCGGGTTGGCCGCGCTCGGTCTTGCCGCCGGAGGGCTCGCACTGGTTGCATCGGCACTGGCAACCAGTTGGTTCGCGCTCAGCTTGTGGCTGGGGCGCCGTCAGTCGACGCGCGCCGGCGAGCCGGCGTGATAGCCTGCTCTCACTGTGACACCGCATCGCGAGAAGCTCGGCATCCCTGGTCACCTTCACGGTGGCGCCGGAGGCGTGCAGCCGGACCCCGACCAGAGGGATGAGGGCGTCCGCGCGGCCCGAGCGACCCGACGGGAGGAACCTGAGGGCACCGACATGACACAACCTTTCGCGCGAACAGCACGCGCCGTCTCATGACGGATGACGACCGTCCACCCCGGGACTCGCGCGAGCAATCGACGATCATGGGCCATCTGCCGGTCACGGATCCCGGGGAGAGCTCCGGCGAGGCCTGCCTGGTCGTGGTCTCCGGTGGAGACATCGGCCGCCAGGTGATGATCGGGGCCTCGTTGCTGATCGGGCGCTCCGCCGCCGCCGGCCTGCGCCTCGAGCAGCCGGCCATCTCGCGTCGCCACGCCCGGCTCGAGCGCCTGACCGACGGTCGTGTCGAGGTCGTCGATCTGGGCTCGGCGAACGGCGTCTGGCTCAACGGCGAGAGGGTCGAGCGTGCGGTCCTGAGCGATGGCGACCGTCTGCAGCTCGGCGACGCCACGCTCCGCTTCACCCGCAGCGACCCGGCCGAGAACGGGCTCCTGCGTCGTCTCCACCGGCGCGTTCACTTCGACGAGTTGACCGGACTCGAGACCATGGAGTCGTTGCTCGCTGCCATCGAGCGCTCGCTCGCTCGCGGACGGGGGGTCCTGTGCCTCGCCATGACCGACCTCGATGGGCTGCGCGAGGTCAACACGGCTCACGGCCACGGCGCCGGGCGAGCCGTCGTTGAGGCGATGGGCGCAGCCTTCCGCTCGGTGCTTCGGGCCCCGGAACGGGCCGGTCTGTACGGTGGCGACGAAGCGCTGGTGCTGTTCCCCGGAGCCGACCTGGCGTCGGCCCGTGACCGCGCAGAGGCCTTGCGAAGCGCGGTCGCCGCCATGACGGTTCCGTGGCAGGACGCGACGCTCACCGTCACAATGAGCCTCGGGCTCGCGGAGGCGCCTCGCCACGCCGCGTCGGTCGCGAAGCTGGTCGCGGCCGCCGACCGCGCGCTCTATCTCGCCAAGCGCCGCGGCCGCAACCGGGTGGCCACGGCCGACGAGGTCGCCGAGCCTTGACAAGGTGAGAAGTGCGGGCCGGCCCGCGGCACCCACGAGGTATCCGACGTGACCGCAGACCCGCTGGCTATCGAGCGATGAGCGGCGGAAACTCGGCGAGCAGGCGTCGTGCGGCCGCCTTCAGCGGCTCGCTTCCGGCGACCGCATTGGCAGTGAAGCCCGTCACTGCCCCTTCCCAGAGCACGGTGCGGCGGTCGGGCCGGATCACCTGAACAGTCAATGTGGCGCCCTTCGGAAGGCCGCCGGTGCCTGCCGGACCGCCCTCCGCCTGGCTCGAAGTGGTCGCCACAAGGTCCTTCGCCTGAGCGGAGGAGAAGCTGAGGCGCGGCACGACCCAAAAGTCGGGCGAACCGTGCTCGGCCTTGGTGAAGCCACGCTGACCGAGCACGTCCACGATGGTGGTGCGCAGGACGCCGTAGAACCGAGCCAGGTCACTGGCGTTGTCCGCCTCGACCGTCACCAGGAAGGTCTTGAGCTCGGCGAACGAGGTCTTCTGGTCGTAGTCTGTGCGGACCTGGAGATCTCCGGAGGCGCACCCTGCCATCACCAGGGCAACGAGCACGAGCAGATGTGTGCGGAGAGCGAGGATCGGCATGGCACCACTATAGCGGACGATGGAATGCGCCACGAGGGTTCCCCTGCTATCCTCAGTCGGAGGAGCTCGGGGCAATGATCTCGTTTCACGTGGTTTCGACCGCCGGAGGCGTGTTCGAACGGACTCTTGAGACCGAGTCTGTCGTTATTGGGCGGTCATCGAGCGTCGACCTCTCCGTCCCTGACCCGTCGATGTCCCGCCGCCACGCCCGTCTCAAGCGAACCGGGACCGAGTGGTTCGTCGAGGACCTCGGCTCCCGCAACGGCACCATGATCAACGGGCAACGGGTCGTCGGCGCACGGCTGGTCGTGGCCGGCGATGTGCTCACGGTCGGCTCGAGTCAGATTACGGTCCGCCGCCTGAACGGCGCCTCCCCTGCGCCGGCGGCGCCTGCCGCCGCGCCGGCTCACACCCTCTTCCGGCCGGTCTCGGAGATGCTCGGCGACGTCTCGCCGACCCCCTTCCCCGACCGCGTCGAAGGCGATGTTCGTCGATATGCGGAGCGCCTCCACCTGCTCACTGCCGTCCACCAGGCCCTCGGCCGCTCGATCAGCCTTGACGAGCTGCTCGAGCTGATTCTCGACCGGGCCTTCGACCACCTGCGTCCCGAGGACGGCGCGATCTTCCTGCGAACCGGCGACGATCGATACGTGTGTGCGGCGCGACGCTCGGCCCGGCGGGGCGAGGTCGAGCCTCCGGTGGTGTCGATGCACCTGGTCCAGGAGGTGGCGGAGAAGGGCCAGGCGGCGCTGGTCCTCGATACGGCGACCGATTCCCGTTTCAACCGCGCCGCCAGTCTGGTCGCGGCGGGCGTCAGGTCGCTGGTCGCTGCGCCACTGCTCGACCCGGAGGGTTCGCTCGGCATGATCGTGCTGGGCTCGTCCCTCGGCGTCCGCCAGTTCACCGAGGAGGACATGGAGCTGCTGGTCGCGCTCGCCTCGGTGGCGGCCATGCGCATCCGCAACGTTCGTCTCGCCGAGGAGGCTGCGGAGCGCCGGCGATTCGAGGAGGAGCTCGCGCTCGCGCGCCGGATCCAGCAGGCCCTGCTCTCCGACCGTCTGCCCGAGATCCCAGGGTGGTCGTTCCACGCTGCGGCGACGCCGTCGCGCGGAGTGTCCGGCGACATGTACCGCGTGATCGAGCGGCGAGGCGGCGACGAGTGCGTGATCCTGGTCGCCGACGTGTCCGGCAAGGGCATCGCGGCCTCGCTGCTCACCGCCTCTCTCGAGGCCCTGACCGCGGGTCCGATCGAGGCCGGTGTCGGTCCGGCCGAGGTGCTCGATGGGACCTCGAGGCTGCTCTACGAGCGCACGCCGCCGGAGAAGTACGCAACCGCCTTCCTGGCGGTGCTGGAGCCGACGAGCGGGACGCTGTCGTGGACCAATGCCGGTCACAACCCCGCCTTCATCGTCCATGCCGAGGGCAGCGTCGACTCACTTGATGCGACCGGCATGCCGATCGGGCTCATCCCCGGAGGGACGTACACCGCGGGCCACACCCAGCTGACCCGCGGCGACTGGCTCGTGGTCTACACCGACGGGATCACCGAAGCCGAGAATCCGGAGCAGGAGGAGTACGGCGGCGAGCGGCTGAAGGCGGTGTGTCGGGCACATCGGGACGACGACGCCGCCGGCCTCGGCGCGGCCATCGACTCGGATCTCATGGCGTTCACCCAGGGAGTGCCCTTCGCCGACGACCGGACCCTGGTGGTGATCAAGCGGACCGGTTGACGGTCATTTCTCCCGCGGAGCGACCGCCGCCTGCCCAGTAGTCGCGATGGAGGTGCCCTCGAGCACGACTCGGCCATCCGGATAGATCGCCTCCATCAGTCGACCGTTCTGGATCTCGAGCGCCGCAGGCAGGCCGGAGTCGACGAACACGATCTTGCCCGTGAAACGAGTGTGGATGGTGCCGTCGTAGCGCTCGGTGTGGCCGAGCACGAGGCGGTCGACGTCAAGCGTGTCGAGCATCGTGTCGACGAGCGGCGTGTGCTCGTCCTCGGTCCAGACCGCCATCCCGCGGTACCAGAGCGGGCCGTCCGGGTTGAGGAGGAACCACTCCGAGCAGTGCATCAGCTGCTCGAGCTGGCGCGCGCGGGCGCTCTCGAAGGCGGACAAACGGCCGCGTCGTTCAATGCGTGCCTGGTAGAGCTTGAGCTGGTTGAGCGCCTGGTAGACCAGGTCCTGCAGCGACGCCGTGGGCAGCGCGATCCCGTCCGCGATCATGGTGGCCTTGATCTCGTCGTAGGTCGCGATCTCGTCGACGATCCGACGGTTGATGTCGGTCTCGGCGAGGTCCATGTTGGCCGGGCTGATGCCCCCGTGCAGCAACAGGGTGCGCCCCACCCGCACCGCCGCCGGCAGGCCGCGCAGCCAGCGACCGTAGCTGCCGCCGGGCCCCAGTGCATCGATGTACTCGAGCCGCCCGGGAGGATGGGCTGCGAGCCACGCGGTCTCGTCCTCGGACTGCTCGCCCTCAACGCGCTGACCCAGGTCAAGCCGGCGCTTGCGCCGGAACCGCTCCTGCGCCTGCCAGCCGTCGTGTCGGCGCCGCTCGGACTCGCCGTCGGCGAACACGAGATAGGCCTCCGGGTCGACATCGCGGTCGATACCGAGAATGTTCATGACCTCGTGGTTGCCGAGCAGGACCACGAACCTTCCTCCGGCGTCAGCGGCTTCTCTCTCGAGACGCATCATCAGGTCCATGACCTGTCGCACCTCGCGGCCCCGGTCGAGGAAGTCGCCGACCTGGACGAGCACGGCATTGCCGCCCGTCCACGAGCGCTCGGAGTCGATCAGACCAGCGGTCGAGAGCGCCGTGACCAGATGGTCGAGGTCGCCATGGACGTCGCCCACCGCCACGAGCCGGGACGGGCCGACCACTTCCGGTTCGGCCGCCGCGGCGGCCGTACCCCCGAGCAGCGCCACTGCTGCGAGCCACGCGAGGGGAGTCCGGTCGAGGCTCATCGCAGGCCTTCCGCCGAGGCCTCCGCGTTGAGCCTCGAGGTCACGGTGCGGAACAGGGCTTTCACGATCTCGATGTTACCGGAAAGCAGGTCGAAGAAGTCGTCGGCGTCGATTGCGAGGAGGCGGGTGTCCTGGGTCGCCACGGCGTCGCCGCGGTGGAGCCGACCACTGAGAATGTCAAACACGCCGAACGTCTCGCGGGCATCGGCAGAGGCGGTCTGCCCGGGCTCGCTTCCGCTCAGCTCGACCCGCCCCTCGATCACACAGAACAGGTTGTCGGAAGGGTCGCCTGCCCGATAGACCGTGGCGCCGGCAGCGACCGAGCGCTCGCTGGCGATCGCCGCAAGCTGTAGCACCTGCTCGGCGGTGCAGGCGGCAAACAGGTCGATTCCTCTCAGGAAGACGACCATTTCGATTCGGGCCATCGCGGTCATGCGCGGCTCCTTTGCGGTCGCCGCCGGCGCCTGCGACAGCTGGGCAGCGACCCATGTCGCCGCTTCGGCGAGAAGAGCCGGTTCGGCGCGGTGAGCCAGCTCCGCAATCGCCGGGGCGAGCTCAAGTTCGCGCCTCTCCCAG
Source organism: uncultured Thermoanaerobaculia bacterium (assembly GCA_964597585.1). Lineage (GTDB taxonomy): Bacteria > Acidobacteriota > Thermoanaerobaculia > Thermoanaerobaculales > Sulfomarinibacteraceae > CAVSIS01. Next base: position 28,851 of record CAZQYU010000007.1, on the reverse strand, counting down.
ACCAGGTGCAGAGCGGCCAGGGCCACCTCCTCCGCCGCCGGGTTGTCGCCGACGTCCACGGAAATGAGACGAAGAATCGTATCACGACGGTTTGACGGAATCACCCCGTAGTCCGACGCCACCTGGCGGAGCTTCCAGGCCGCAGGCAGCTCGTCGATGGCCGCAAACAGGTCGCGCCGCAGCCGCCCGGAGAGGGTGTTGTCGAGGAACTCGAGAGCGTGGGCGCGCAGTGTGCGGTCGCCGCTCGTGAGGCCGCGGTAGGCGGCGCGAACGTCCCTCGCCGGATGGAGCAGCTCGAGCAGCCCGAACAGATTCGCCAGGTGGTGTGACATGGCTTGACGAAGCAGCTGGACGAGGAGCGGGTCGGCCACCGGATCGATCGGGGGTGCGGGACCATCGGTATCGGCCGGTCCCGCGCCTACGGCCACGAGATCGGCCAGCGCCTGGAGGTATCCGCGGACGTCGTCGGCCACTCTCCCCTCGATCGCGACGCTGTCGAGCTCGAGGTGGGGGTCGCGGCTGCAGAGATAGACCAACGCCTCGACGACCTTGCGTCGCAGCAGGGTGTCATGGGCGCCGAGTGCATCCACCAGGGCGGCGGCTGCGGTGGGTCCTCCGATTCGGGCGATCGCCTTGGGGGCCGCCCGGCGGACCCAGATCCGCTCACCGGGCTCCTGCATGAAGAGCACGAGGGCATCAACAGCGTGCGTTCCGTAGGCCTCGAGGGCGAGGCGGGCGTCGTGCTTGAGGCGACGCTCGTGGAGCAGCGAGATCAGGATCGGCAGGTAGACCGGGTTCGGTCCATCGCGTCGGGTGCGTCGAAGCACGGCGGCGATCGCCTCGCGCACCACGAGACTGTCCCGGTCGTAGAGGGCCTGGACGAGCTCGCCCTGATGGACCGGCATCGGGAGCTGGCCGAGAACCCGGCAGGCCTCGGCGCGCACCGTCGGCTTGGCGTCGATCAGCATGCCGGCGAGGGCGACATCGGCGCGGGACGCGAGCTCAGGCGGCGCGTACCGCGCCAGACAGACCACCGCCGCTGCGCGCACCCGAGGGTCCGCATCTCCGATCCGAGGCGCCATCAGCTCGCACGCGTCCCGCCCGAGCAGCGAAGCGAGCGCCCGGATCGCGGCGCTGCGCACCTCGGGCTCGGAATCCGCCAGGCAGCGCTCGATGAGCCCGATCGCGTCGCTCCTCCCGAGCCGGGTGAGGACCCCGAGCGTGCGCAGCCGAACCTCTGGGTCCTCGTGGTAGAGCAGCAGCGGCGGCACCAACCGGCCTCGGCCGTGGAGGGCGAGCAGGTCGATGCTCGACAGCACCTGGCGAGGGTCAGGGCTGCCGAGGAACTCGACCAGTGTGGTGACCGTGGTGACGTCTTCGAGGTCGATGCTCGCTGTGCTGTCAACCGAGCCCGTGCTGAGGCCTTCGCGGAACGAGCGTACGTACTCGCGCCGGGCGGTGACGGTCAGCGCCAGCCACACGACAACCAGGCCAAGCGTGAACCACGAGAGGTGCTGCACCGGGATCAGGCCGAAGGTCACGGTGAGCAGGAAGATGGCCGAGCACCCCTCGGCGAAGCGCTGCACGAACACGTCGATCGATGCCTTGGCGCGTCGCCGCAAGGCGGCGGGTACCGGGAAGAACAACAGCTCCCGCGTCGACTGGTCGAGGGAGTGGCGGAGCCCGCTCTCGCCGAGCTTGAGGAACGTGGCGGCCGCAAGCAGGGCGCTCGGTCCCAGACCGGCGGTGGCGAGGAGCAGCAGCGAGCCGATCGCCACCGTGACCGGCATCACCCGCATCGCGAAGCCGACCCCGAGCACACGGTGGATCCAGCGGGTCGCGACCAGCTGGAAGACGAAGGCGAACAGGCCCATGACGCTGAAGAAGTTGCCGAACAGGGCGGCGCGCCGGTCGAGGCCGACCGTGGTGCGCTCCACCGCCCAGTTGAACTGCACGTCGATCACCTGGGACACGACCATGGTGAGAAACATCACGGCCGCGATCAGCAGCAGCAGGCGCGAGCCGCGCACCGCAGTGAGCCCGCCACGCGCGTCCTCGATCGACGCCTCGGCCTGCGCGGGCCGCTGCTCTGGGGGCGGCGCCCCGGGGGCCAGACGCCAGCGCCCGAGGCCGGCAGCCAGGACGAGCATGAGGATGGCGGCAACCAGGAGTGTGGCCCGAGTGCCGATCAGATCGGCGGTCAGGCGGGTGAGCTGGCCGCCGGTCAGGCCGCCGAGAAGCCCGCCGGCACAGATGAAGGCAAACAGCCGCCGCGCCTGGCGGGGGTCGAAGACGCTCGCCGAGTAGAGCCAGAACTGGCTGATCGCGATCCCGAAAGCCGTCGTGATCCAGACGTAGAAGCTCAGCGCGACCCACCCCGAGGGGTGCGCGAAGAGCCCGTAGAAGACCACCAGTGCCGCTCCCTGGACCAGGCACGAAAGCACGATGAGACGGTGCAGCGAGCGACCGCGGGCGAGGCGCCCATAGAGCAGCAGGGCCGGCACCGAGGTGGCGGTGAGCAGGAGGTAGACCCACGGCAGGCGCTCGGCGCCGAGGCTGTCGATGTAGGTCGCCTGGCGAACCGCCTTGCCGATGTAGTGGCAGGTCTCGAGGAGAAGAAAGAAGCCGAACAGGGTCCACGCCGCTCGGCCCTCGCCCTCCCGGACGCCGAGCCAGGCCGACAGGCCGCGCTCGCCCCCGCTCCCGGACCAGGCCTGCGGCTGGCTAGCCTGCATACCTCACCTGGGTGCGTCGCGAGGGCGCCAAGATGGCTACCAGCGTGAAGCAACGGAAGTTGGAGACCATCGCCGTCGCGTTCCTCCCCGGGTCCGGCGAGTGCCCGCTGGCGGAGGCGGGGGGCCGCCTTTGGCGCGCCCGCGCGCGCTCCAGCTGTGGGTGGCACTGGGGGAAAGCCTCGCCTGCACCAGGTGCTCCGAATCGCGGCAGTCTAGCATTCGCACCTCAGCCCGCATGATTCACCAGGGTTCGACACGAGGCCTGCGACGCCCCGGACCCGGCGCGAGCAGCGGAAACGCTCAGCCTGCAGGACCGTATCTCCTCGAGGAGTGCCGGCAGTTGCCGGCGCCGGGGAGGTCCGATGTCGCACTTCGACACACAGCTCGAGCGGTTGGTCGGGCTCGCCGCCATGGTGCTCCTCGTGCTCGTCGGTGCGGCCGGCGCCCGGCCCGCCCACGCGGCGGCCCTGCGGCCGCCGGATGCACGAAGCTGGCTGGGACCGGACGGCGATCCTTTGCCCTTTGCGAGCGATCAGGAGGCCGAGAGCTTCCTGCGCGAAGCCCGCGTGGTGTCGAGCGCCGTGCTCGGCAGCGGCACCAGCCGCCCACGCCGACTGGTTCTGGAGCGAGACGGGGTCACCGCCCGCGCAATCTTCCGCACGGTCGACACCAACGCTTTCAACATCAACCAGCGGGCGACACGAGAGAACCTCATGACCGACAGCTTCGTCAACGAGGTTGCAGCCTACCGGTTGAGCCGGCTTCTCGGCCTCGACACGGTCCCGCCCACGGTGCTGCGAGAGATCGACGGCGTGCGCGGATCGGTTCAGCTCTGGATCGAGAACGCCCGCACTCAGGAGGAGCTCACCGCAGCCGGAGCCACACACGAGAACCCCTACCTCTGGGTCATGCAGGAGCGCATGATCTTGGTCTGGGACGAGCTGATCTCGAACTGGGACCGCAATACCACCAACCTGCTCGTCGACGGCAACGGCCGGCTGTGGTACATCGACCACACTCGGGCCTTTCGGCGGATCACCACGATGGACTACCTCGACCAGATCACGGTGTGTGAGCGGCACCTTTGGGACGCTCTGAAAGTTCTTGACGAGGACGCCGTCCGGCTCGAGCTCTCGCCGTACCTGGAGGACGCGCAGATCGTCGCCCTGCTCAAGCGGCACGGCCTGCTGCTGCGCCACATCGAGGATCTCGTGCATTTGCGGGGAGAGTCGGGCGTGCTCTACGACCTCGCCGATGCAGCGCGCCTGCTCGCGGCGCAGCGCACCTCTGGCGGCTGAGCGCTCGGCGCGACGCCTCGCACCGACCCGCGACCTCCGCCCCGGGCGTGTTGAGACCCGCCCGGAAACCCGCTATGCTCACCGGGATTGCGGAAATGGGAGGTTCGCCATGCGCTCCTTGCTGCTGCGATCCCTCGTGGGACTGGCGGCGACCGGCTTGGTCGCGACGGTCGCCGTGGCCGGTGCTCAGGCCCGGCTGCGGGGTAAGGTGGTCGACGGCACAGGTGCGCCGGTGCCGAACGCGACCGTGGCCATCACCACCGACGAGATCGCCGGTTTTCGCAAGGAGGTCGAGGTCCACACCGATGGCACCTTCACCGCGGTCCTCCTCGACGCCACCAGGCACTACGTCTTCCACGTCGAGGCGCCCGGATTCGTGCCCCGTGACGAGCCGTTCAAGGTCCCCGTGGGAAGTACCCAGAACGAGTTCACCCTGACCCTGACCTCGGTCGAGCAGGCTCGCAAGGTGGGCGGCCCAGAGCTCGCTCTCGAGCCGGGCTACGCCGAGCTGGGCGAGGCCCGCGACATGCTCGCCCGAGGCAAGAAGGCCGAGGCCCGCGACGCCCTCGAGCGTGCCGTCGCCGTCGACCCAAAGCTCCTCCTGGGGTGGTCGAGCCTGGCCCAGCTCGAAATGGACATGGGTGACGCCAGGGCGGCGCTGGACAGCGCGACGCACTGTCTGGAACTGGACCAGGAGTCTGTCAGCTGCCTTGAGGTGGCGGCGAACGCGGCCGCGGCTCTGGGCCTGGCCGACCAGCATCGCGGCTTCGTCGAACGCTACCAAAAGCTCAATCCAAACGACCCGGCGGCGCTGTTCAACGAGGCCGTGGTCTACCTGAACTCGATGGATGACGATGCCGCCAGGCCGCTGCTCGAACGCTGCCTCGCATCCAACCCGGATTTTGGCAAGTGCCTGTTCCAGTATGGCATGCTGCTGCTCCGTGCAGGCGACCTCGAGGGTGCCAAGGGACGCCTACAGCACTACCTCGAGGTCGCGCCCGAAGGTCCCGACGCGGCGACCGTGCGTGAGATCCTCAAGAACCTGTGAGGGCATGTGAACGCCGAGAACACCGACCGGCTGTGCATCGGTGTCGCCGGCGGTACCGGCTCGGGCAAGACGACCGTCGCCGAGGAGATCGTGCGCCGGGTCGGCCGCGAGCGGATCGCAGTGGTCAACCACGACCGTTACGACCGCGACCTCTCCGCGGTGGATGAGAGGGTGCGCTTGCAGCACAACTTCGACCATCCGAACGCGCTCGACCTTGTCATCAGCCGCGTAGAGCAGCTCGCAGGCGGTCGCGAGGCGGGCCCGTGAGCCCGCACCTGCGGTCGGCAGCCTGCGTGACCACTCCCTGTGCAACCCGCCCCGGACTCCAGTAGAGTTGGGAACACCATGCGGCGAATCATCACCGTATCTTCCGGGAAGGGGGGCGTCGGCAAGACGACCTTTGCGGTCAACTTCGCCCTGACCCTGTCGCGGGTGGCCCCGACCGTGTTGGTCGACCTCGATACCGGAACCTCATCGGTCCGCAATACTCTGGACGTCCCGGTCGGCTCCGACCTCTACCACTTCTTCCGCCGCGGTCGCCGCCTCGACGAGTGCCTGACCCCGCTCGATCGCCGGATCGACCCCGGCGACCTGTTCCGCAACTTCGCTTTCGTCGCCGCCCCCCGACACGCCATCGACGAGATCACCAACCTCTCGGACAGCGCTCGGTGGCAGCTCGTGCACGCGATCAACGGGCTGCCGGCGACCTTTATCGTGCTCGATCTGCGCGCCGGCCTCGACGCCAACGTGATCGACTTCCTGCCGTTGTCGAACTCCGGCGTGCTGGTCTTCACCCCCCACCACCCGGCCGCTACGATGGCGGCCGCGGATATCGTCAAGAGCCTTCTGTTCCGGAAGCTGCGCTTTCTCTTCTCGGAGGACTCGCCGATGTTCGCGCGCTCCGGCGACCGACGTCAGCACCGGCTGGTCAACGAGCTCCTCGACCAGGTCGAGGACGTGTACGAGGAGAGACTGCCGAACCTCGACGTGTTCCTGAGAGACCTCCTGGAGTCGCTCGGTGAGAGCCGCTACCTGCATGCCATCGCCGACGTCGTGCACTCGTTCGGGGTCTACTTCGTGCTCAACATGTTCAACGGCGTCCGCGAGTCGTACGAGGGCGCGATCCGGCCGTTCGTGCAGTACCTGACCAAGCACGTCTCCTCGAAGCTGCGGCTCACCAACCTCGGCTGGGTCGTCCAGGACGAACTCATCCACCGGGCCAACTGCGAGCGGCGCCCGATTCTGCTACAGCCGACCCGGCGCCCCGTCGAACGGCCGGTCGACCCGGTCCTGGCCGAGCTGGCAGACCTGGAGAGCGCCGTGCTCGGCCTGCCCAAGCCCGAGGAGGTGCAGCCCGGACCCATCAACCGGCGCGACGAGATCCTGCACATCGATCCGCAGGCGGCGCTCTCCCGCCAGCTCGAGATCCTGCAGCAGATGTACCACGCAACCGGCGCGATGCAGGTCCGCGACAATTTTGCCTACATCACCCACAGGGCGCTGCACCTCGCGCGCTCATTGCCGCCAGGCGCCTTCGGGCACGCACAGCTGGCGACCCCGCTCGAAATGCTCCAGCAGCTCTTTCCCGAGCAGAAGCCGCGGCTCTAGGATCCCGCCGGGCAGAGGCACTGAGCGGTCACGGGGTCGTTGGGACGTCGGTGTGTACCTCTGCCCGGCGGAACCTCTCGTGCGCTTCGCGCACGTGGTCCGAACGACGCGGAGAGGGCCAGAATCCCTGAGAGGGTGTCGATCTGCGTTGGGTGGTGGCCACCACGGACCATGTGCGGCCTGTGATGCAGCCGGCAAACCACAACGAAGAGGTGCCGTCTTGTGACTGGTGTCCCGACGCGCGCAGCGAGTCAAGGCGTTGACGTCGCATCGGTCCACCACTGACGATCCGCACTCCGCTGCTGCTGAAGGGCCGATGCGACAGGAATACCTATGTCAGATTGACCGGTTGTCGCGCACGACCGGCGGTCGACGACGACGACGAAGGTGCAGCTCCTCTTCCTTGAACATGAACTTGATGGCGTGCTTGAAGAGGAGCAGGTTGGGCGCGTCGGTCCGGTTGAGCTTGATACAGGTCTTGTCGTACCACTCGATCCAGCCGCTCAGCTCCGTCCCGTCGAGGAGCACCACGACCATCGCGGTCCTGCTCTGCATCTGCTTGAGGTAGTAGAAGTTCTCGGCATTCGTCTGCTCGGCCGGTACCTGCTTGCGCCGCCCCGTCGCACGAGAGGGGAACCGCTCCATCATCTCGTTCATCGACGGTCGGATCAGCTTGCGATCGGGCATCGGTGCTCTCCCTGCCCCCGAAGACGGTGTGTGGACACCGGCATGTGTTCGGTTCCCAGAAGCAAAACCCGCGCCAGGTCCCTGTGGTCGGCTGGATGTCGCACCCATCATACCGGCTTCGGCGACATGTGGGAACCGGCGGGCGGGTTACGGGTCAGCGCGGCGCCTCGACCGCTGCCGGCTCGTGCTTGGAGCCTCGGCGGGTCCGTTGCGGGTAGAGCTCAACCTCATGCGCCAGACAACACATGAGGCGTCCGCACAGGCCCGAGATCTTGGCCGGGTTGAGGCTCAGGTTCTGGCGCTTCGCCATGCGAACCGTCACTGAGTGGAAACGCGCCATGAAGGTCGAGCAGCACAGGCTGCGGCCGCATGGGCCGAGCCCTCCGCACAGCTTGGCGCCGTCCCGCACGCCGTGCGGCCGCATCTCGATCCGGCGTCGGAAGCGGCCGCCGAGCTCTTTCAGCAGGGGGCGGAAGTCGACGCGCTGTTCGGCCGTGAAAGACACGATCGCCTTGCGCCCGGAAAGCGGAATTCGCACTTTGAGGGGTTTGATCTCCAGCCCCAGTGCTCGCACGCGCTGGCGAAGGTAGGCCTCGATGTCGGCTTGGAGGGAGGCGAAGGAGTTCTGGCGCTCGAGATCCTCCTCCGTGGCCTGGCGGACGATGCGACCGCCCCCCTGGAGGGGATTGCGCAGGACCGGGCAGCAGAAGATGGTGGCGTGGCCGATGAAGAGGCCCTCGGGCAGCTCGACCACGCACGGCTCGCCGTGGGTCAGCTCGAGTGATCCGGCTCGGCAGGGGATCGCCGGCACGTCGGGATCGACGACCACGCGCACCCAGTCCTGGTGAACCGACGCAACGGCTCGGGGACAGGCGCAGGTCATGGCCGCAGCTCTTCGGTGAGGGCGGCGCGAATGTCGCGATCGCCGCTTTCGACCGCAGCCGCGCCCTCGCGCCGCTGCGCCGCCAGCGCCTGGGCGACCTCGGGGCGATCGAGGGCGATGATCTGGGCCGCGAAGTAGGCGGCATTGCGGGCGCCTGCCGAGCCCACCGCGAAGGTCGCAACCGGAACTCCGGCTGGCATTTGGACGGTGGACAGGAGCGCGTCGACGCCGTCGAGCACGCCGCCCGGAAGGGGCACGCCGAGCACCGGTCGCAGCGTGTGCGCGGCAACCACGCCGGCGAGGTGCGCCGCCATGCCGGCGGCACAGATGAAGACGCGGCACCCGCCCGCGTCCGCCGCATGGACAAGTTCAACGGTCCGGTCCGGTGTCCGGTGGGCGGAGCTGACATGGACCGCGAAGCGAAGCCCGAGCCGGGACAGGACCGTGGTCGCCGGCTCGATGTGCTTCCAGTCGCTCGCGGATCCCATCAGGACGGTGACGTCATTCGGCGTCATCGGCGCCTCCCGCGAGCTTGGCCATGGAGTCCGCGCCGATGTCGGCACGATAGTGCCGACCCTCAAAACGGATCTTCTCGACCCCGCGATATGCGGTGGCGAGGGCCTCTGCCAGATCACTGCCGCGGCCGCACACCGACAGGACCCGGCCCCCAGCAGTGACCAGGCTGTCGCCGTCCCGGCGTGTCCCGGCGTGATACACGATAACTCCGGGCAGTGCCATCGCCTCCTCGACTCCGGTGATCTCGTCGCCGCGGCGGGGACTGCCGGGGTAGCCCGCGGCCGCCATCACGACGGTGGCCGCCGCCTCACGGCGCCACGTCAGGCTCGACACGGCGAGCTGTTCCTCGGCCGCCGAGCGCATGACTTCGGCGAGGTTGTCGTCGAGGCGCAGCAGAATGGACTGCGCCTCGGGGTCGCCGAGGCGGCAGTTGAACTCGAGCACCCTCGGACCGTCCGCGGTCAGCATCAGGCCGACATAGAGCACGCCGCGGTAGGGTCTTCCTTCGCGTGCCATGGCCGCGACCGTGGGCCGCACGATGTCCTCGAGAATCCGGCGGGTGGTGCCAGGCGCCAGCACCGAAGGTGAGTGTGAGCCCATGCCACCGGTGTTGCCGCCGCGGTCGCCGTCAAGGGCGCGCTTGTAGTCGTGCGATGTGGCCAGGGGGACGACACGGGTCCCGTCCGCGATGACCATGTAGGAGAGCTCCTCGCCGGTGAGGAACTCCTCGACCAGCACCCTCTGCCCAGCCTCTCCGAAACGGCGAGCGACGAAAAACCCGTCCAGGACCTCGTCGAGTTGATCCTCAGAGGTCACGATGAAGACGCCCTTGCCCGCAGCGAGGCCGTCCGCTTTCAGGACCAGTGGCAGGCCGAAGCGGGAAGTTTCGCGGCGTGCCTCGTCGAGACTCGTGACGGTTTCCGAACGCGCCGTCGGAATCCCGTGGCGCTGGCAGAACTCCTTGGCGAACACCTTGCTCGCCTCGAGTTCTGCGGCGGCTCGGGTGGGTCCGAACAGGCGCAGCCCGCGGCGCTCGAACTCGTCAGCGATACCGAGTGCGAGGGGTAGCTCGGGTCCGACGATGGTGAGGTCGATGCGCAGATCTGCAGCGGCCTCGGCCAGGCTCGGTAGATCGTCCGCCGCCAGCGCGAGGAGATCGGCCGCCTCCCCGATGCCAGGGTTGCCGGGGGCGGCGAACACCGAAGCGACTCCGGGCGAGCGGCGGATTGCATGGACGATCGCGTGCTCGCGGGCACCGGAACCGACGACGAGGACCCGCACGCCTGCCTCAACCCCGGGCCTGGAGAAGGGTGAGGTGGGCGGTCTGCACGATGTCGGCCGCCGAGCACCCGCGACTGAGGTCGTTCGCCGGACGCGCCAAGCCCTGCAGGAGGGGGCCGAGCGCCCGGGCACCGGCGAGCCGTTCCACCGCCTTGTAGCAGATGTTGCCCGCGTTGAGGTCGGGAAAGACGATCACGTTGGCCCGGCCGGCCACTGGCGAGCCCGGCGCCTTGCGCGATCCGACCGACTCGAGCAGGGCCGCATCGAGCTGGAGCTCGCCGTCGAAGGCAAAGCCCGGAGCCCGCGCCGTGAGCTCATTGACGGCCGCCTTGACCTTGTCGACGAGAGGGTGGTCGGCGCTGGAGCGGGTCGAAAAGCTCAGCAGCGCCACTCTCGGCTCGCCACCGACGATGCGTGCAAAGGTGTCGGCGGCGGCGACGGCGATGTCGGCCAGTTGACCCGGGTCCGGGTCGGGCATGACCGCACAGTCGGCAAAGACCATCACGCCGCCGGAACCCCAACGGCTGTCGGGATGAACCATGATGAAGGCTGAGGACACGGTCTTGAGACCCGGCGCGACCCCGATCGAGTGCAGTGCCGCGCGGACGGTGTCGGCCGTGGTCCGGACCGCGCCGCCGACCGAGCCCGCAGCCTCGCCGGTCGCCACCATCAGAGACGAGAAGTAGAGCGGGTCGCTGACCGCGGCAAAGGCCGCCTCCTCGGTGAGGCCCTTGGCCCGGCGGCGCTCGAGCAGGTGCGCCGCCAGATGCTCCCGTCGAGGGTCGGCTGCCGGGTCCACCGTCTCGACCCCGAGTGTGTCCAACTCGTCGTGCACACTACCGCGCCGCTCGGCCGGACAGAGCAGGGTGACCTGGCAGACGCGACGTTCGGCAAGGGCCTTCGCCGCCTCCTGGGCGCGCGGGTCGTCGCCCTCCGGCAGGACGATCCTTCCGCCTGCGGACGCCGCCCGCGCTTCGAGCTCGTCCAGGAACCTCATCGCTCCCTCCACGGGCGCATTGTACCCCACGGACACGACGTGGTCTGCGCGTCGATCTCAGAGTCGCCACGGGTCGAGCACTTGACAGCTTGACAATAGAAGATTATAAAAAAGATCGTGTTACTCATGAATGCAACCGATCGATACCGGCTCGAGCTTCTGGCGGAGCTCGCAGCTCGGTTTCCGGACACCGTCCCGGCCGCCGTCGTTGCCGAGCGGCGGGGCATTCCCGCCGCGTATCTCGCACAGCTGGTCGCCGAACTCGCGCGACGTGCGGTGGTTCAGACGCGGCGCGGGCCGGGAGGTGGCATCCGCCTCGCGCGCCTTCCCGGTGAGATCCCGCTCGACCTGGTCCTGGCGCCGAACGTCGCCGACACCGGCTCGACCCCGCCGGGGGTGATCGAGGACCGCCTGAGCGCTGTTCTCGTCGGCGCGCTCGGGTCGCTCAGCGCCGCCGACCTCGTCGCCTGGGAACGCGAGGCCTCACCGACCGTCGACTACGTCATCTGACACTCGCCGCGTCCCCGGAGGACACACAATGCGCATCGCCACCGACGTGACCCGCCTGACCGGAAACACGCCTCTCGTCCAGCTCAACCGTGTTGCGGCCGGCCTTCCCGGACGGGTGGTCGCCAAGCTGGAGTTCTTCAACCCCGCCCACTCGGTCAAGGACCGGATCGGTGTCGCGATGATCGAGGCCCTGGAGCGGGAGGGTGGGCTCGTTTCCGGACGCTCGACCATCGTCGAGCCGACCTCGGGCAACACCGGCATCGCACTCGCCATGGTGGCCGCAGCGCGCGGCTACCGTTGCGTTCTGACGATGCCCGAGTCGATGTCCCGGGAGCGGCGTCGGGTGCTCAGACTGCTCGGCGCCGAGCTGGTCCTCACGCCCGCAGCCGAGGGCATGAAGGGGGCCACGGCCCGCGCCGAGCAGTTGGTGCGCGAGATCCCGGATGCGGTCATGCCGCAGCAGTTTTCCAACCCGGCCAACCCCGACGTGCACGCGGCCACCACCGCCCAGGAGCTGTGGCACGACACGGATGGCAGCATGGATGTGTTCATCGCCGGGGTCGGTACTGGAGGCACCCTGACCGGCGTGGGCAGGGTATGGAAGGCGCGCCGCCCGGCGACCCGGATCGTCGCGGTCGAGCCCGAGGACTCGCCGGTGCTCTCAGGCGGCAAGCCCGGCCCGCACAAGATTCAGGGCATCGGCGCCGGCTTCATCCCCGACAACCTCGACCAATCCCTGATTGACGAGGTCGTCAAGGTGAGCAACGCCGACACCTTCGCGACCGCGAGGCGGCTCGCTCGGGAGGAAGGCATCCTGCCCGGGATCTCCACCGGGGCCGCGGCCTGGGCCGCACTCCAGATCGCTTCGCGTGAGGAGATGCGCGGCAAGCTGATCGTGTTTGTCGCCCCGTCGACCTCCGAGCGCTACATGTCGACCGATCTCTTCGCCGGGCTCGACGACTGACACCGCATGCCGCCCTGCCGCGGGCGCCCGCTCGGGAGGTCCCGCGATCTCGGGGCCGGCGGGCAGGACCCGCGGTCGGCTCCGAGCGCTCTCCGTGGGGAGGGACCGGCTGTTGAACGTCACGCCGGGAGACGCAGCAGGAGCGGCTCGGGATCGACCCAGATCTCGACCGGAAGATCGCCCGCCACGTCGCCGTCGACCTGGTACGGGACGGTGCCTTCCGCATGCTCGACCTCGAGCGCCACCCGATCGACCACGAAGCGAAGCACTCCAGGGCGGCGCACATGCCGCCCGGCTGGGATGCCGAGGGCGAACAACACGGCCGCGCCGCGACCGGCGCGGGTCTGGACCACCGCCTCGAAACGGTCGGCGAATGGGTCCGCCGCCGGGGTCGCGTGGTACGGACCCGCATAGCATGCCGACTTGCCGACGATGGCCCAGCCGGCGGAGAGCTCGCGGCCGTCGAGCCGCAACCGCAGCCGCGGGAGCGGCGTCGGTCGCAGGGTCTCCAGCACCGCCTGCACGGCGACCGCGGCACGGCCGCCGAGCCGCTTCAAGCCCGGTCGGAGGCGGTCCAGGACCAACGCATCCGGTCCGGCCGACAGCATGAGCAGAACGACATCGCCGTGACTGGTCCGGCCCACGCGCATGGCACGGTTGCGTCCCGCGACGAGGGTCGCGAGCGCATCCGGCGCCGGTCGGGGAACACCGAGCTCGTAGGCGAGCACGGAGGTCGTGCCGCCCGGGAGGATGCCCATCGCCGTCGGGCTGCCGAGCAGCCCGCGTGCGGCTTCGTTGTAGGTCCCATCGCCACCGTAGGCGAGCACCAGCTCACGACCCTCGGCAGCGAAGTCGGCGGCAAGCTCGGTCGCGTGGCCGCGCTGACGCGTCGGGCACCACTGGAGCTCGATCCCGAGCGTGGCCGCGCACGCCTCGAGGTCAGCGCGCCCGCGCAGCAAGCGGCCTCCACCGGCGATGGGGTTGAGAATCACCGGAACGCGGGCGGGCACCTCAGGACCTCACGGCTCGGCCTCGAAAAGGTCGCTCCCGGCACCCGGATTGGCGAGACCGAGGTGGCGGATCGCCCGGGCCGTCACCACTCTGCCCCGGGGGGTGCGCTGAAGCATGCCGATCTGGAGCAGGTAGGGCTCGTGGATGTCCTCGAGCGTTCCCGCGTCCTCTCCGATCGACGCGGCGAGAGCCTTGAGACCGACCGGACCGCCGCCGTAGACCTCGACGATGGTCTGCAGCAGGCGCCGGTCGAGCCCCTCGAGGCCGTACGCGTCAACCTCCATCTGCTCGAGACCGAAACGCGTCGCCTCCAGGGTCACCCGCTCCGAGCCGAGGTGGTGGGCGAAGTCGCGCACGCGACGCAGCAGTCGATTGGCGATGCGGGGCGTACCACGCGCCCGCCGCGAGATCTCCTCCGCGGCCTCGTCGTCGACCTCCAGGTCGAGGATCCGAGCCGAACGGCGAACGATCGCGTCGAGCTCCTGCGCAGGGTAGAAGTCGAGCCGGTGGACGATCCCGAAACGGTCACGTAACGGTGCGGTGATCAGCGCGGCGCGGGTGGTGGCGGCGACCAGCGTGAAGCGAGGCAGGCTGAGCCGCACGCTGCGTGCGGCCGGACCCTGGCCGATAACCAGGTCAAGCTCGAAGTCCTCCATCGCCGGGTAGAGGATCTCCTCCACCGCCGGGCTGAGGCGGTGGATCTCGTCGATGAACAGCACGTCGCCGACCTCGAGATTGGTCAGGATGGCCGCCATGTCGCCGGCCCGTTCCAGGACCGGTCCGGAGGTCGTGTGCAGGCCCGCGCCCATCTCGGCAGCGATGATCTGGGCCAGGGTCGTCTTGCCGAGGCCGGGCGGGCCGAAGAGGAGCACGTGGTCCAGTGGCTCGCCGCGATCGCGAGCCGCGCCGATGAACACTGCGAGGTTGGAGGTCAACCGTTTCTGCCCCACGAAGTCGGCCAAGCGCGACGGACGGAGAGTGTCCTCAATGGGCCGCTCGTCGGGTTCCAGGCCCGCAGACAGGACGTCGGTGGCCATCACCCGCGATTGAGCCGCTTGAGCGCGACGCGCAGGACCTCGCCGAGATCGTCCGCCGCGGTCTCGCCGAGCGCATGATCGGCGGCCTGCCCGGCGTCACGCACCGAGTAGCCGAGGTTGGTCAGCGCTGAGACCACGTCCTCGCGGCGGCTGCCGCCAACGGGTGCGTGCTCACCGAACCGTCCGCGCAGCTCGAGCACGACGCGTTCGGCGGTCTTGCGACCGATCCCGGGGATGCGCTGCAGGCGGACCGCGTCGTCGCTTTCGATCGCGGCGCCGAGCTCGCCCGCGCTGAGGCCCGAGAGCACCGCCAGCGCTGTGCGTGGGCCGACGCCGGCGACGGTGATCAGCTTTTCGAACGCATCGAGCTCCGCCCGATCGGGGAACCCGTACAGGACGATCGCGTCGTCCCGCACGTGGGTGTGGATCCACAGCGCGGCGGTCGCGCTGCGCTGGAGCTCGGAGAAGGCCCTCAGCGTGGTGAGCACTCGATAGCCGACCCCGCCCGTGTCGAGCACAACCTCGCCCGGGCGTACATGATGGAGGCGACCCTCGAGCCGACCGATCACCTGCGCTGACGCTCCCCCGTCCCCGGCGCCCGGCGCCGCCGCGAGCCGAAACTGCGCTACGACCCCTGCGGGGCGAAGCGTTCGATCAGCTCACTGTTGACGGCGACCACCGTATCACGGCGCCGTTCGTTGAGGATCGAACGCAGCAACTGACTGGCCTTCTCGTTGACCAGCTGCGTCCGCACCACGTCCTTCTCGGACGCGAGCTGCGCCGGTTCAACGCGGACCACCCGTTCGACCTTGGCGATCACCGCACCGCGCTCGGGGAGCTCCACCGGACCGACGACCTCGTTGTCGGCCGCCGCGAACACCGCCTCGTCGAGGCCCGCAGCCGACCCGATACCACCCGGCACCGCGGTCGCTTGGTGGTGATCACGCGCCTTGACGACAGTCGCCCCGACCTCGGCGGCGAGGGTGTCGGGGTCCGCACCGGAGCGCCATTCGGCGGCCAGCGACGACGCCTTCTCCATCGCCTTCTGCACCGCCCGGCGACGGGTGAGCATCTGGGCGACCTGGGCGCGGACCTCGTCGAGCGGCGGCACGCCGGCCGGCTTGACATCCTTGAGCTGCCACACGATCCATCCCCGGCTGGTCGCTCGGGGTGCACCGATCTCACCCGGCTTGGCTTCGAAGATCGCCGCCGTCAGTCCGGCGTCGTCGCCGAGCCCCGGCACGCTCTCGTCCTTCGACACCGGCGGGCTGAGGTTCAGAGTGAGGGCCTCGTCGGAGTCCGCAATCTGCTGCCAGGCCTCATCGGTCGCCGGCTTCTCCTTGCGGATCCGCTCGTACAGCGCCTGGGCGCGGGACTCTGCCTCGGCGGTCGCACGCCCCTCGAGGAGGCGGAAACGGACCTGGTCGCGGACCTCCTCGAGCGGGCGCTGCCGCGCCGGTTGGTAGCCCTCGACCTTGATCACGTGGTACCCGAACTGGCTCTTGACCGGTCCAACGATGTCGCCCGGCTTGTGGCCGAACACGGCGTCCTCGAACTCCTTGACCATGCGGCCCCGTGCGAACCAGCCGAGGTCGCCGCCGTTGTCCTTGGAGCCCGGATCCTCGGAGTACTTCTTGGCGAGCTCGGCGAAGTCCGCGCCTTTGCGGGCCATCTCCGCCACCGATTCCGCCTTGAGCTGGATCTGGTTGCGCTGCTCCGGGGTGGCGTCCGGCGGAACCCGGAAGAGAATGTGGCGGGCGTGGGCCTTTTCCTCCTCCATGAAATCGCTGGTGTGCTGATCGTAGTAGCTCTGGATCTCGCTGTCGTCCACCGGCAGCAGCCGACGCAGGCGGGCGGTGTCCACCAGCAGGTACCGGATCGAGCGCTGCTCGTCGCGCCGAAACTCGTCAGGGTGGTCGTTGTAGTAGGCGACGACCTCGTCGTCTGGCACAGAGACCTGACCCATCAAGGGCTCGTAGCGGACCTCGATCGCGTCGAAGTCGGCCACCTCACGGGTCCGACGCACGCGCTCCTCGACCTCGGCGTCCGAAACGAAGATCCCCTGCTGGACCAGCTCGCGCAGCTTGCGCAGGAGTAGGTCCTCCTTGAGCTTCGCCTCGAATGCCGTGGGGGTCATCTGGTTGGCCGCCAGGATGCGTTGATAAGTGGCCTGGCCAACGAAACCGCCCGACTCTCGCTGGAAAGCGGGGTACGACAGGATCTCCTCCTGAAGCTCCTTGTCCGACACCCGCAGGCCGAGCTTGTGCGCTTCGTCCAGCTGGAGCGAGCGCTCGACGAACTGCTGCGCCGTCTGACTGGCGAGGTTGAGCTGTTTGCGGACCTGCTCCCACTGACTTCCGTAGAGGTCGCGGTACTGCTGCTCGTTCCGCCGCATCTCGTCGATGAACTCGCGCTGGCTGATCACCCGGTCGCCGACCTTCACCGCGTAGTCGCCGCCCGCGCGGGAACCCTGGCGTCCCGTCCCCCAGTCGACGAATACGAGCAGGACGAAGACCGCCACCACGGCCCAGAGGATGATCTTGAGGTGTTTGAACTGGTCGCGCAGCCATTTGAGCGCCATTCCGGTCCTCCCGAGGACACTCCCCCCACAGGCGGACATGTGTCCAAGGCTGCGAAGTGTATCGAAGCCTCCGGTGGCGCGCAACCAGTTCATCTGCGCCGGCTTGACGCCACGCATTCAGTGGCAGGATCCGGCGGTGATCTGGTTCGCTTGCCGCTCCACAGGTGGCATGTTACCGTGGCAGCTGGAGGTTATCCCCTGTGCCGCGGGGCTTTGAGATCGACTGGGTCATCATTCGAGTCAACAGTCTCCGCCGAGCCACGGCACTCGGGTTGACGGCCCTTCTGGCCGCTCTGCTCCTGGCATTCGCGTACCTTCGTCTCAACCTTCCGCCCCCCGCCCGAGCCCGCCAGGCAATCGAGCGCGCCGAGGCGTCGCGCAATCGCGTCCTGGAGTCCTCAGTGGTCGAAGCGTGGCGCAGCGAGATCCGACAGGCCTCGAGCCAGCTCTCCGCCGCCCGCTCGGCCTACGTCGACGAGCACTGGTCACTGGCAATCGACCAGGCCGAGGAGGCCCGCCGACGCTTCAACGCCCTGCTCGGCGTCGGAGACCGCGGTGTGGTCGGCGTCGGCCAGGTCTTCAGCCTCGATGGTCGGGTGACCGTCCAGCGCGCGGGCAAGCCCGACTGGGACCCGGCGGCCGAGGGGATGCCGGTGTTCAATGGGGACTTCGTCCGAACCGGCAAGGATGGCTCGGCAGAGATCCTGTTCGCCGACGGGAGCCTCTACCGCATCGCCCCGAACTCCCTGCTCGAGATCCACCAGAACCGACGCGCAACCTCTGATGCCGGCGGAAACGTCAAGATGCGGGTGGGACGGATCAACGTCTACACTTCGAGCTCGCCCTCGACCGTCACCACGGAGAGTGCCGAGACCCGTGTCGAGGGCGCCAGTCGGGTGGCCGTCGACGTCGCCGAGACCAACCGTGAGACCGTGGTCGAAGCCTACTCGGGAGGCGCCCGGGTGCGGAACCCCGGAGGCGGCGAGGTGGTTCTGGGAAGCCGCGAACGGGTCTCCGCCCGGCCTGACGGGAGCTTCTCCGAGAAGGCGCGGCTGCCCGAGCCGCCGCGCATGCTCTCCCCAGAGAACAACGCCGGCTTCGACGTCGAGGCCCGTTCCATCGTGGAGCTCCGCTGGCGACTCGCCGCACCGGGACTTCTGACGCACCTCCAGGTCAGCCGTTCGAAACACTTCTTGTCCGACCGGATCGACCTCGATGCGAACAAGTTGGGCAAGGACTTCGCCCGTCTCAAGGCGGTCTCGCCGGGAACCTACTACTGGCGCGTGGCAGCCGTTGACCACCGGGCACTGCAGTCGGAGTGGAGCGTTCCCCGCCACTTCCAGGTCTTCTCGCCGGACCGGCGGCTCCTGCTCGAGGACACGGCACCACCGAAGCTCACCGTGGAACCGGCACGTCAGCTCGGCACGATGTTCATCGTCGAGGGACACACCGAGGCCGGGGCTTCGGTCAGCGTCAACGGCGAGCCCGCGGAGCTTGACGCGAGCGGCCATTTCCGGAAGATGGTGGACGTCGGCCGCGCGGGCTGGAACGAGTTGGCCGTGGTCGCGGTGGATCCGTCGGGCAACCGGACGGAGCTTCGGCAGCGTGTGTTCGTGGAGGTCTATTGATGCACTTCGGGAGCCTGCTCGGGTTGTTTTCCTCCGATCTCGCGATCGACCTGGGCACAGCCAACACCCTCGTGTACGTGCGCGGCCGCGGCATCGCCGTGGTCGAGCCGTCGATCGTAGCTGTCAACCGCGTCACCAACCGGGTCGAGGCGGTCGGAGCGAAAGCCAAGGACATGCTCGGCAAGACCCCGAGCAACATTCAAGCAATCCGGCCGATGAAGGACGGTGTCATCGCGGACTTTGAGGTGACCGAGAAGATGCTCGAGCACTTCATTCGCAAGGCGCACGGCCGATCCTTCCTGGTCCGCCCGCGGATCGTCATCTCGGTCCCGTCGGAGATCACCCAGGTCGAAAAGCGCGCGGTCAAGGACACCGCCCTCAAGGCCGGTGCAAGTGAGGTCTACCTGATCGAGCAGGCGATGGCGGCGGCGATCGGCGCCGGGCTGCCGATCACGGAGCCTTCGGGCAACATGATCGTCGACATCGGCGGCGGCACCACCGATGTCGCCGTGATCTCCCTCGCCGGAGTCGTGTACTCGAGGTCGGTCCGGGTCGCGGGCAACGAGATGGACGAGGCGATCATCCAGTACCTCAAGAAGAAGTACAACCTGCTGCTGGGCGAGCGGACCGCCGAGCTGATCAAGATGCAGATCGGCTCGGCCTTCCCCCTCGACGAGCCCCTGACCATGGAGGTCAAAGGGCGTGACCTGGTCGAGGGCGTCCCCAAGAACCTGACCATCACCGACGAGGAGATCCGCGAGGCCCTCGCCGAGAACATCGTGACCATCGTCGACGCAGTCCGCAACGCGCTCGAGCGGACCCCCCCCGAGCTGTCGGCCGACATCATGGACAAGGGCATCATCCTGGCCGGCGGCGGTTCGCTGCTGAAGAACCTCGACAAGCGGCTGCGCGAGGAGACCGGGCTGCCGGTGGCCCACTGCGACGAGCCGATCTCAGCGGTTGTCCGAGGGACGGGCATGATGCTCACCAACATCGACCTCCTGCGCCGGATTGCGATCGACTAGGAGGGTGTACGGCATTGCTGGTGGATGGATTTCCCAGGCGCGTGACGTGCCCGTTCTCGGCGGATTCGAGGAGCAGTACTCCGAGTACACACCGAGAATCTCACGAGAAGGAGCGCTTGCGGCACCCGAGAGGCACCGTCCACACTCTGCCCTGTACTCTCCTCACCAACATGTCTCGCCGCCTGACGTCACGACGGCGTCGCCCGACCAGCCGGTGCCGGTCCGTCTCCGCCCGCCGCCCCAGGTCGGTCGCCGGGCGTGGTGACGGCCCGATCGGCGCCGCGGCCGGACGCCGCCCGGGCGCCCGGTGACCGCAGTCCGTCCCGTCCTCCTGCGCTCCCTGCTGGTGTGGCTGCTCCTCGAGCTGATCGCGGCGGCCCAGGTCCGTCACGCCGAGGAGACCGTGCTCGCAAGCTGGGCGCGTGCCGCTCTGGCGCCTGTGGCATCGACCGCCGAGTGGTTGACGACAACCGCCGTTGACCTGCGAGAGGGGCTCCGCGACACCTCCCGCCTTGCCGCCGAAGTCGGTCGCCTGCGCACCGAGCTCGCCGACGCCGAGATCAGGATTCGCCTGCTCGAGGAGGATCGAACCGCGCTCCGCGATGCGCTCGACATCGCGGCCGCCATGCCGGAGTTGGACACCTCGAGCGTCGTCGCACGGGTGACGTGGAGGGACCTCGCTGAGGGCATCATGGAGGTCAGCGCGGGGCGTCTTGACGGGGTGATGCGCGACACTGTGGTGGTGGCGCCCGGCGGTGTCGTGGGTCGCGTGATCCGAATCTCGCCCCATGCGAGCCGCGTCGAGCTCGTCACCCGTCCGACCGCAGCAGTGGCGGTTCGCGCGACCGCCGGAGGCGCCGACGCGCTCGCCGTGGGCGCCGGCGACGGCACGCTCCGGATCGACTACCTGCCGCGCCGGAGCGAGCTCCTGCGTGGAACGGAGCTGCTCACCAGCGGCGCCGATGGCATCTACCCGCCGGGGCTGCCGGTCGCGCGGGTGGAGGCCGTTCGGGAGAGCGCCGGCGCATTCCTGGAGGTCACCGCGACACCCTCCGCCGTCCTCGCGGATGCTCGAGTCGTTCGCCTACTGACCGGCTGGCCCGGCCGCTCGGAGCGGCCGTGACTGTCGCTGTGCTGGTCGTGCTGACGCTGGTCGCGCAGCGTGCACTCGGCGCCCCGGGGATGCCGCCATGGCTGACCGGCCTGCTGCTGCCCATGGTGTGGGTGGTAGCGCCGCGCATCCGAACCCCGATCTCCGGGTTTCCCGTCGCGGCCTTGGCCCTTGGCCTCGGCTGGGACCTTCTGCTCGAACCGGTCATCGGCACGGGTGGCATCGCCTGGAGCGCCGCGGCTCTCGCGGTTGGTGCCGCGGCGGCGGTCGTCGCCGACCGCTCGCCGGCGGCGTGGTTCGGGCTCGGCGCGCTCGGCGCGCTCGTGATGCTCGCGATGCGACACCTCGCCCTGCTTCCACTCGGCCTCGCGCCGCCGCTGAATGCCCTGGTCCTGGTCCAGTCCGCGCTGCTCACCGGAGCGTGGGCCGGTCTGGTGGGGTGGGTCCTGGGCCTCGACCTCCCGGTGCGCTGGCGCCGCTACCGGGCGCGGCGGTTGCACTGAGATGGACCTCCGGGAAGATCTCGCACCGCTGAAACGCCGCGGCGCAGCGCTGACTCTGATCGTTCTCGCCGCGCTCGGCCTGCTCCACGCCCGCCTTGCCATGCTCCAGATCATCGAGGGTGGGAGGTGGCGGACTCTGGCCGAGAACAACCGCGTCCGGAGGGTCCCGGTCGAGGCCGCTCGCGGACGCATCTACGACCGTCGCGGCGCGGTCCTCGCGGAGAATGTCCCGACCTGGCAGCTGCTGCTGTTCCCGGACGAGGTGGAGGACGTCGAGAGGACGCTCCTCTTCCTCGCCCGGACCGGGGTCGGCGACATCAGCACCCTGCGCGAGCGTCTCAACGCACCCCGCTGGGGTCCGCTCGCGCCGATCGTGATCGGCGAAGATCTCGGCTGGGAGCTGGTGGCACGGCTGCGCGCCCACCAGAGCGACCATCCCGAGCTGTCGGTCCTGGCCGGCTTTCGCCGGTTCTACCCGTTCGGCCGCCTGACCGCGCATGCCGTCGGCTACCTCCGGCTGCCGACCGTCGCCGAGCTCGAGGCGGGCCGGTCGCTGCTGCCGACCTCGCTGGTCGGCGCGATCGGCGTCGAGGAGCAGCGCCAGGCGACGCTCGCGGGCACGGACGGGGAACGTTGGGTCGTCTCGAGCGCGATCGGGCAGCAACTCGGTGTGGTCCGAGAGCTTCCGTCCCAGCCCGGCCGCGACCTGACCCTGACCCTTGACATTCAGCTTCAGGCCGCCGCCGCCGAGGCGCTCGGCGACGCGTCCGGTGCGGTCGTCGTGCTCGACCCACGCACCGGCGCCGTCCGGGCGCTGTACTCCGCGCCGTCCTTCGACGCCAACCGATTCGTCGGCAGGCTCTCATTTGCGGACTGGGCCGCACTTCGTGACGATCCCCAGCGGCCCCTCCAGGACCGCTGCACCCAGGGGGTCTACCCCCCGGGTTCGACCATCAAGCCGTTCATGGCCATGGCGGGCCTCAGCGAGGGGGTGATCGGACCCGGATGGGGGGTCAACTGCAGCGGCTCGGTGGTGCTCTTCGGGCACCCCTTCCGGTGCTGGCAGCGCGGCGGGCACGGCTCGGTCGGCCTCGAGCGGTCGCTCGAGGTGTCGTGCGACGTGTTCTACTACCTCCTCGGCCAGCGTCTCGGCATCGACGCGATCGCCTCGTGGCTGAACCGCTTCGGCTTCGGGCGTGCGACCGGGATCGGGATCGGGAGCGAGGCCTCCGGATTGGTCGGGACGCCGGAGTGGAGCCGCCGCGTACGCCACCAGCCGTGGTATCCCGGTACGACGGTCTCGGTTTCGATCGGCCAGGGACCGGTGGACGCCACCGCCCTCCAGCTCGCCCGTGCCTATGCAGCCCTGGCCAATGGCGGCCGTCTGGTCCGGCCGCACCTGGTTGCCGACTCCGATGCGGACCGCAGCGAGGACCTTCACCTGGATCCGGACTCCCTGAACCGTGTGGTCCGCGGCCTGACCGCCGCGGTGCACGGCAGCGAGGGCACCGCCCACCGACTCGCCTCGCTGCCCATGGCCGGCAAGACCGGCACCGCCCAGGTGGTGGCGCTCCAGGAGGGTGTCACGGTCGAGGAGATGGACACCCGCTTTCGGCACCATGCGTGGTTTGTCGGCTGGGCGCCCCTCGACCAACCGCGATGGGTGGTGGCGGTCCTGGTTGAGCATGGCGGCGGCGGCGCGGGCGTCGCCGCGCCGGTGGCCGGGAAGATCGTCGCAGCCGCCCTCGCGGGCGAAGCGGAAGACACGCACGTCGACGCTGCGGCTCCCGTAGAATCCGAGCATGGAACACCGAACTGACCCCTGGCTGCTGCTGGCCGTGGTCGGGATCCTGTCGGCATCCCTGGCCACGTTGCAGGCGGTCGCGCAGGTGGTCGGCCCGCGCTTGTTCACGCGCCAGCTGATCTGGGGGGCTGCCGGGGTGGTTCTGCTGTGGCTGCTGTCACGAGTCCACGTCACCGTCTACGAGAGGCTCGCTCCTGTCTTCTACGCCGGTGCGGTGCTCGCCCTGGTCGCGGTGTTGGTTGTCGGCGAGGCGCGCGGCGGCACTCGCGGCTGGTTCGCGATCGGCCCGGTGACCGTACAGCCGAGCGAGTTTGCGCGGCTCGCGACCGCCTTCATCGTCGCCGCGTGGCTGGGCAAGGGGCGCCAACGGCGGCTTTCGGCGCGGGACACCCTGATCGTCACCGGCCTCGTCCTGCTGCCCACGGCCCTGGTGTTGCTCGAGCCGGATCTCGGCGTCGCCCTGACCTACCTGCCGCTCCTCGCCGCCGCGTTGTGGCTCGGAGGACTCCCGGCGCGCGCGTGGGTGGCGATAGCGCTGCTCGGCGTGCTCGCAACCCTCGGCGCTTGGAATATGGTGCTCAAGCCGTACCAGAAAGACCGGGTGCTCACCGTGCTCGATCCGGAGCGTGATCCCTACGGCGCCGGCTACCAGGTCCGGCAGTCGAAAATCGCGGTCGGATCGGGTTCGCTACTCGGTCAGGGTCTCGGCCGCGGCAGCCAGTCGGCGCTGCGTTTTCTGCCCGCGCAGCACACGGACTTCATCTTCGCGGCCTGGGCCGAGGCGACCGGATTCGTCGGCTCGACCCTGCTCCTGCTCGCCTACGCCGTCTTGCTCGTGCGCACCGCGATCGCCGCGCTCGCAGCCGACACCCGTCACGGCTTGATCCTGGTCGGCCTGATCGGTGCCTGGCTCGCCTTCCAGGTGGTGGTCAACCTCGGGATGGTCGTCGGGTGGTTGCCGACCACCGGCATCACCCTGCCGCTCTTCAGCTACGGCGGATCCTCGCTGCTGACGACCTGCGCGGCCCTCGGCGTCGTGCAGTCGGTGTGGCGCTACCGGCTGGTGAACCAATGAGCGGAGCGAACCTGTACGTGTCCTGCAGTCCGTTCGAGACCCGGGTCGCGGCCCGCGAGGAGGGTCGTCTGGTCGTCTACCGTGCAGAGCGCCACCGGGCGTCATCTGTGGTCGGCAATTTGTACCGCGGCCGGGTGACTCGGGTCCTCGCCGGTATGCAGGCCGCGTTCGTCAACATCGGGCTGGGACGGGACGGCTTCCTGTACGTGCGCGAGGCGGGCGGTATCGCCGACGAGTTCGGCGAGGTCTTCGGCATCGAGGAGCGGGACAGCGACCCACACGCGCCGGCGGCCGAGATCGGGGACCTCCTCCGAGAGGGGCAGGAGATCCTGGTCCAGGTGGTCAAGGACCCCCTCGGCACCAAGGGCGCGCGTCTGACCACGTACATCACGCTGCCCGGCCGCTTCCTCGTCTACCTTCCCACCGTGCAGCAGCTCGGGGTCTCGCGCCGGATCACCGAGCAGGAGGAGCGCGAGCGGCTCAAGAGCCTGATTGAACCGTTTGGGGAGGGCGGCTGGATCGTGCGCACCGCCGGCGAGGGCCAGGGGCGAACTGAGCTCGACAGCGATCGGACCTACCTACTCGGGCTGTGGCGGCGGATCCAGGCCGCGGCCGAACGGGTCCGCCCGCCGGCACTGGTTCACGAGGAGCTGAGCCCGGTCCTACGGACCGTCCGCGACACCTTCACCGCGCGCTACCAGGAGTGTTGGATAGACGACGAGGACGCCTTCCGTGAGATCCTCGACCTCCTCGAGCAGTCCGACCCCACCCTTGTGCCGCGGGTGAAGCTGTTCCGACGCGAGGCCGACCTCATGACCGCTTTTGGTATCGACCAGGAGCTCGAGAAGGCGGTGCGGCCGAAGGTGTGGTTGAAGTCGGGCGGCTACCTGGTCGTCAACCAGACCGAGGCGCTGGTCGCGATCGACGTCAACACCGGCAAGTTCGTCGGCTCGACCTCGCTCGAGGACACGGTCTTCAAGATCAACCTCGAGGCGGTGCGGGAGATCGTCCGCCAGCTCCGATTGAGGGATCTCGGCGGGATCGTGGTGGTCGACTTCATCGACATGGAGCAGTTGGAGCACCGCACGGTGGTCTACGACGCGCTCGCAGCGGAGCTCGGCCACGATCAGGCCCGCACCCAGCTGCTCCCGATGTCGGAGATCGGGCTGGTTCAACTCACCCGCAAGCGTACCCGGCCAAGTCTCGACCGGACCTTGACCCGTGAATGCCCCTACTGTGCCGGCTCGGGACGCATCAAGTCACTGCCCACGATCTGCCTGGAGATCCGGCGTGCCGTCCTCGCGGCCGCGGAAGGCGGCGAAGAAGGACAGATCTCGGTCGTGGTCCACCCGGAGGTCTCGCACTACCTGCAGGGGCCGTTCCGGGACATCCTGCGGGAGCTCGAGGAGATCCACCGACTTGCGCTCATCGTGCGTGAGAACCCGCTGTTCCACCAGGAGCAGTTCGAGGTCAACGCGTGAGGAGCACCGTCCCGGGTGCCCTGCACCGCACGAGGGAAGTGTTCGTTGGCGCAATCGCCCTGTGCGGCTCGGCCGTGGTGCTGTGGCTCTACCAGGCGGTCGATTCTCCCGAGCCGATGGCCCGTATCCTCGCGTGTGTGCTGTGGCTCGGCGTGCTGGCCGCCGCGTGGTGGGGCAGCGGAGCCGTGGTGTGGCGGATCGTGATCGGTCGCGACCAGGGGTCCACCGATGGCGTCGCGGTCCTGGCTCTCGGCGCAGGAGTCCTCGCGGCCTGGGCCGGGATTCTCGGCTCCGTCGGTCGGCTCGAACCGATCCCACTCGCCTTCGCGCTGGCGGTCGCAGCCGTCGTCGGCGTGTGGCTCCGGCCGAAGGGTCCCGCCCATTGTGAGCTGCGCCGATTCATCGTCCCTGCACTGCTGCTCTTCCTCGTCGCAGTGGCTACGTTTCTCACTCTGCCGTCGCTGTCGCCTCAGTACGACCCGTTCAACTACCACCTTGCCTTTCCGTTCCGCTGGCTCGCGACCCATCAGCTCACCGTGTTCCCCCGTCACACGTACTCGGCCCTCCCCGCGAACCTCGGCCTGCTCTATACCTACCCGCTCGCGCTGGTCGGGCCGTGGGGGGCCCAGGCGACGAATTGGCTTCTGGGAGTGCTCGCCGTCGCGGGCGCAGGCACGCTCGGATCCCGCCTTGCTGGCCCGAGGGCCGGCTTCTGGGCGGCCGCGGCGGTGGCGACGACACCAGCGGCGGCAGCAGTATCGACATGGGCGGGGGCCGACCTCGGGACCGCCGCGTTTGCCGTTGCTGCCGCATGCCTGGTCCTTCCGGCACCGGCGACCGCCCCAAGACGCCGGGTCGCTCTCGCCGGAGCACTCGTGGGCGCCGCCGTGGGATGCAAGCTGGTTGCAGGCCTCACCGTGGCGCTTCCGCTCGCGGTGCTGACGGCGCTGGCTCCGCGCAGGGTCCCAGTGCGCCGGCGGCTGAGTCGGGTCGCGGTGCTGACCGTAATGGCCGGTCTGGTCTATCTCCCCTGGGGACTCCGGGCGGCGAGCCATTTCGGCGACCCCTTCTATCCCTACCTCGGACATCTCCTGGGAAGACCCGGGACGAGCGAGGCGGTCGTCGCAGGGCTTGGCGGTTTCAGTCGGGGGACCTTCGATCCGGTTGCGGTCACGACCCTTCGCACGTTCGCCCCTCGCGGCGAGGCCGGCAAGATCGGCCCACTGTGGCTGGCCGCGCTTCCGCTCGCCCTCTGGTCAGCCTCCCGCGACCGTCGTCGTCTCGGCCTCGCCCTCATGTCGGCAGTCACGATCGGCGTCGCCGGCTGGACGGCCACCCCGCAGCTCGGACGGTATCTCCTTCCGGTACTGGTGCTCCTGGCGGCCCCCGTCGCGGCAGGCTGGGTGCGAGCTCTCGCACTGATCGGCACCGGGGCGGCCCGCCGCCTCACCGTCACACTGGCCGTCTTCATGATGCTCTGGGGCGCTCAGGGCGGGCTGACGCCGGAGGCTGCCGTCCGTGCTGCGGCCACCCTCGGGCGGGGTGATGAACGGGCGCTGCTGGAGCGCTATGTGACGATCCTGCCCGGAATCGAGTGGTTGAATGCCCATCTCGGCGCCGAATCCAAGGTGCTGCTCGTCGGTGAAGCCCGTAGCTTCGGCATCGAGGCTGACGTGGTGGTCGAGGATCCCTTTCAGACCCCCTACATGGTCGAGCTCGCTCAATCCTCGTCAAGCCCGGAGGAGATGGCACGCCGGCTGGCGGCTCAGGGCGTCACCCACCTGGTCATCAACCACCAGGAAGCACGGAGGATCGCCGCTCTGAACGGCCGCAAGGAGTACTTCGCCCCCCTGGACGACGCGACACGGACGCGGCTGGCGGACTTCTTCGACCGCGACTGCACCGTGCTGGCGACCGTCGGGCCGGTGACGGTTCTGGCGCTGACGCCCGCACACTCGGACGGCAGCCCGAGTCGCTAGAGTGGCTCGTAGAGGGTGCGCCGCTGGATCGGTGCGCAACCGGCACCTGCAATGGTCCGCTCCATGTCCGCGCGGGTCATGCGGTGCTGGGCTCCGGCCGCCGCGACGACGTTCTCCTCGAGCATGATCGAGCCGAGGTCGTCGGCACCGAAGTACAACGAGAGCTGACCGATCTTCGGCCCCTGGGTGACCCAGGAACCTTGGACGTGGGCGAAGTTGTCGAGGGCGAGGCGGGAGACGGCCAGGGTCCGCAGGTAGTCGTATCCCCCGGACGGTTCGACCTCGCCTTCGAGGTCGGTGTTGGCATCCTGGAACGTCCACGGGATGAAGGCGGTGAAGCCGCCGGTCTCGTCCTGGAGCTCTCGCACCGCGAGCAGGTGGGCAGCCCGGGCGGAGAACGGCTCGCCGACGCCGAACATCATGGTTGCGGTGGTCCTGAGACCAAGCCGGTGCGCGGTGCGGTGCACCTCGAGCCACTGCGCGGTCGACGCCTTCGCCCGTGACCAGATCCGGCGCCGGGTCTCGTCCTCGAGGACCTCGGCGCCGCCGCCCGGGATCGAGTCGAGGCCGGCGTCGATCAGGCGCTGCAGCACCTCCTCGAGGGGCCGGCCCTCGACCTTGGCGACAAACCAGATCTCCGGCGCCGAGAAGGCGTGAAGGTGGACCTCGGGGAAGGCCGTCTTGAGGCGCCGCAGCAGGTCCTCGTAGAAGTCGAGCCGCAGCGACGGGTGGACGCCCCCCTGGAGCAGGATACCGGTGCCGCCGGCGGCAACCGTCTCGGCGACCTTCTCGGCGAGCGTCTCGAACGGCAGCACGTAGGCGTCGTCGGCGAGCGGGGTGCGGTAGAAGGCGCAGAACCGGCAGCGGTAGACACAGACGTTGGTGTAGTTGATGTTCCGGTCGATGATGTAGGTCGCGGTCGAGGGGTCGTTGCGCGTGCGACGTGCGGCGTGGGCGGCCTGGCCGAGCTCGAGCAGGCCGGCGTCGTCGAACAGCCGTTGGATGTCGCCGGCGCCGAGCCGGTCCCCGGCGACCGCGCGATCGAGCAACGAGTCAAGCATCTCCGCAGTCATCGACATTCAGTCTCAC
>CAZQYU010000006.1:29978-36207 GCA_964597585.1 uncultured Thermoanaerobaculia bacterium | reverse complement strand
TCAGCGCCTCCGACTTCTGATCCGTACCCTCCACAATCTTCAACGAGCCGCGGCGACCCCGCGGCTCGTTGCGTTTCCGGCAGGACGGACGTGCCCGACCCTCGTGGTCGCAGCGGCAGCAACGCGCTACACTCCTGGCGGTCGTCCCGGCTCGCGTCCAAGGTGTCCGGGTTGTGGCCCAGTGGCCAGTGACGTTCCGGGCGGCCGAAACTGACCAACCTGTAGGGAGGCGCGATGTCCACCGACAACCTGAGGCTCGATCGACGAGACGGCGTCCTGTGGGTGACCGTGAATCGTCCGGACAAGCTCAACGCGCTCAACGTCGCCACCGTCGGTGAGCTCGGCCGGGCTGCCGACGAAGCGGCCGGGGATTCGGGGGTTCACGCCGTGGTGCTCACCGGCGCGGGCGACAAGGCGTTCGTCGCCGGCGCCGACATCGCCGAGCTGAACACCCTTGGTCCCGAAGCGGCGAAGGAGTTCGGACTGCGCGGACAGGCTGTGTTCGCGAGGTTCGAGCGCCTCACCAAGCCCGTGATCGCCGCGGTCAACGGCTACGCACTCGGTGGGGGGTGCGAGCTCGCGATGGCGTGCCACCTCAGGATTGCGACGTCCAACGCGGTATTCGGCCAGCCCGAGGTGAAGCTCGGATTGATTCCGGGGTATGCGGGGACCCAGCGCCTCCCGCGGCTCGTCGGTCGAGGGCGGGCGATCGAGCTCCTCCTGACGGGTCGCAACATCGGCGCCGAGGAGGCGCGGTCGATCGGTCTCGTCAACCGTGTCGTCGAGCCGGTCGAGCTCACCTCGGCGGTCGATGAGCTCGTCGGGGCGATCCTGCGCAACGGTCCGACGGCGGTGTCACACTGCCTCGAGGCGGTGGTCTACGGTACCGACATGCCGTTCGACGACGCCTGCCTGCTCGAAGCGACGCTGTTCGGTCTGTGTGCTGCCAGCGACGAGATGGAGGAGGGCACCCGGGCCTTTCTCGAGAAGCGCAAGCCGGCTTTCCGGCGCGGTTGAGACTCGCCCGGCCTCCGGAAGGCGGCCGTCCCTTGGCTCGGTCGCGGCTCAAGGTGAGCGGTGGCCGAGCCTCGGTCGGTATTCTCGGAGTCGGTCATCAGAATCCCATGGCTCTCGGCGGGACTCTCGCGAGCCGCATTCGGGGCTGTCGCGGTGCGACAGTCGCGCCGGCATAGTATCCTGAGGCAGAACGAGACCGGAGGAACAGTGTGAACGACGGGAACGAGGCCGAGAAGAGGATCAAGGTCGTCGATCGCCGGTGGTTCGACGATAAAGGCGAGGTCAGGGAGGATCGTCCCGAGCCGCGCCCTGTACAGGCACCCGAACCCCCACCCAAGGCTGCGACGGAGCCGCCGCCACGCCGGGTCGAAACCGGAGCGGCACCTCCGCAGCAGGCTCCGACCTCAGGCGCGGGGAGTCCGGCATCGACGTCCCCGCTGTTCGTCGAGCTTGTCGCGACTCTCGGCCAACAGGCCGAGATGCTGCTTTCCGGTGTGCCCGGCTACCCGAAGGAGCCAGAGCAGGCCAAGCGGCTCATTGACTACCTGGGCGTGCTCGAGACCAAGACCCGAGGCAATCTCTCGTCGGAGGAGGAGCAGATTCTGTCAAACGTGCTCTTCCAGCTGCGGGCGCTGTACGTTCAGGCGTCGCGATGAGGTTGAGGATCCTCGCAGTCCTCGCTCTGGCGGCGATGGCGTCGGTGGCCGACGCCCAGAGCCTTCCGGAGGAGTGGCAGAGGGTCCAACAGGCGCTGGCAACTTCGAACCCACAGGCGGTTCAGGATAGCGTCCATCAGCTGCGCGAGACCGCCAGCGGAGTCCAGGCCCGGCGGCTGACACCCTATGCGGGTGCTTTGTGCGCCTGGGCGCAGTCACACCCCGGTGACGACGGCCGGTTGGCGCTGCGCCTGGCTGCCGAGCTCGATCCAGATCTTCCGACAACCGCCTTCGTTCTTGCGCGCTGGCAGTGGCGCGACGGCGCCTGGGGTCAGGCGACCTGGAGCTTCGTCAAGGGGCTGATGAGGATGGGGTCCGATTCCGACAGTCGCCGACTGGTCGGGATCGCGCTGCTCGGCTGGTTGTTGCTCGCGCTGGGGGGAGGTCTCGCGACCGCGACGGTGGTCCAGACGGCACGGTTCGTCCGGGAGACAGCCCACGATGCGTGGGAGCTTGGTCGTTCTCTCTTCCCCGGTGCGAACGCATGGGTTTTCGCTGCCATTCTGCTCGTGCTGCCGCTGTTCGCTGGCCTCGGGCCGATATGGGTCGTGATCTGGCTGTTCGCGCTTGGGTGGATCTATGTCGATCGCACCAACCGGATCGTCGCCGCGGCGATGTGTGTCACCCTTGCGCTCATCGTGCCAGCTCTGGAGGTCTGGCAGTCGAAAACGATGCGTTCGGTCGGCCTCGAGGGCCGCGTCGCAGGCATGCTCGACGAGCGCGCCATCGACCTGTCGACGCTCCGGGAGTTCTCCGAGCTCGAGAACGAGCTTGCGTCCTCGGGACCCTACCATCTGATCCTCGGCGAGCTGATGAGAATGCACGCCGACGTGATCGGAGCGAAGATCGAGTTCCAAAAGGCGATCGTGGCCGCCCCCACCGATCCCGTTCCGCACCTGTTCATCGGCGCTCTGGCGCTCGAGGACGGCGACGTGGCGCACGCGGTCCAGAGCATGAACAAGGTCCTGGAGCTGGACCCCCGCAGCGTGCTCGCCTACCGAAACCTGTCCTTCGCCTACGACCAGAGCTACAAGTTTCAGGCGGCCGACGCTGCGCGCTCGAAGGCGGACGAGCTGGTTCGCCAGGGCATCGAGGAGCGCTCCTTGCGTGGCCGGTCCGAGCGCATCGTGTTCCCGCGCCTGACCGGTGCCGAGGTGAGCGCACTTTTCTCGAGTCTGCCGGAGGAGGTGGCCGCCAAAACGGTTCCGCGAGGGATCGCCCAGCTGCCGTGGTCGGAGCTGCTGGCGCCTCCGTCGCTGGTGTTCTGGGTCGCGGCCGTTCTTGGTGGAGCGATGCTGGCGGTCCGCCAACGATGGGCGTGGACGGCGTCGTCCTGTATCCGGTGCGGTCGGGTCTTCTGTCCCCGGTGCAAGAGTGCAATGGAGAGCGCGAGCTACTGCAGCCAGTGCATCTCGGTCTTCCTCAAGCGCGACGTCGTGTCGATCGAGCAGCAGTCTGCGAAGCTCGCACAGATCCGGCGCTGGGAGACGGTGGTGAACGCCACCCGGAGAGTGCTCACATGTTTCGTGCCCGGGAGCGGCCCGATCCTCCGCGGTCGGCTCTGGCGCGGCGCGATCATCACGGTCGTGGTGTGGTTCCTGGCGCTCGGGGCGGTGGTCGTCATTCCTCTCTTCTTTGCTCCGATCGAGACTCAAGCGTCCTTTCTGCCGATTCAAGTGCTTCTCGTAACTTTGTTTGCGGCCATTTGGCTGCACTCTGTCGTCACCAACTGGCAGCGGAGGTGAGATGGCCCTCGAGGGGACGCTGCGCGACTTCAGCTTCGCCGACATCCTGCAGCTGATCTCCCTGCAGCGAAAGACCGGCGTACTGACGTTGAAGAGCGACGACAACGTCGTCACGATCTCGTTCCTCAACGGGCGTCTGGTCGGGGCGAGCTCTCTCAACCAGCACACCGAGGACCGCCTCGGCCTGATCCTGCTCAAAAGAGGCGAGATCACGGACGCCGAGCTCGAAGCGGCGCTCCGCCGTCAGGAGGAGACCCTGCAACGCCTCGGTCGGATCCTCATCGATCATGAGGTGGTTCCCAACACTTCGGTGCGGGAGGCGCTCGAGCAGCAGATCCTGCAGATCGTCTTTCGGGTCTTTCGTTGGGCCGACGGCGAGTACCATTTCTCACAGGAGACCGACATCGACTACGACCGCGACCTGATGGTACCGATGGTCGCGGACTCCATCATCATGGAAGGTGCACGGATGACGGACGAGTGGCCGTTCGTCGACCAGCACATACCCGACCGCAACGTGGTTTTCGTCAAGAGCGACCCCGATCGCCGCTTCGAGGTTGCCGACGAGCCCGACGCAGACCTCGACGAGCTCGCATTCAGCTTCACCGACCTTCCCGAAGATTCCGGAATGCTGTCGCTTCCGGACGACCGGATGAGCTCCAACCAGCACACCGTCTACGCGTTCGTCAACGGCAGGGAAACCGTGCACGAGCTGATTCTTCGGAGCCCCCTGATGGAGTTCGAGACCTGCAAGGCCCTGGCCGAGTTGGTCGAGAGGGGTCTGATCCGGGTCGCTCGTCCGGACGAGGTGGCGTTCCATATGAGCGGTGAGCTGGTCACAGATCAGTCATCACGCCGGAGTCTCGCTGGCTTACCGTGGCTCGCGATACCGTTCCTCATCCTGCTCGGCTTCTCCGTGTCCGTCATGTCAAGGAACTCGCTCAATCCGTCGTTCGCACTCGGCTCCCTGATCCGGGACCGTTTCGTCCTTGAGAGCGCGTCGTGGTTCCGCACCCAGAGCCTCGCGGTCGCTGCGGAGCGGGACTACCTGTTGACCGGAGTCTATCCGGAGATCGTCACCGCGATCGTCGACAACGGTCTGGCCGGCTTCCGTCGTCTCGCGGTCGATCCCTGGGGTCGCCCGTACAGGATGGTGACGCGGGGCCAGAAGCTGATCGTCACCGGGGCGAATGCTGCCGGACAACCGGTGCCCTTGCTGTTGATCTCGAAGCCTTTGGCATGGGACGGCGGCGTCGAGGCTCAAGAGCGGAGTGACGAGCCGGGTGTCATCCTCATTCAATAAGACTTGACAAGATCACACTCAGGTTCTAAATTAGCCTTCGACCGTGAAGGTTGAGGAGGACATTATCATGTCGCGAGTCATCGGAATCGACCTCGGAACCACCAACTCGGTGGTGGCCGTCATGGAGGGCGGAAAGCCCGTCGTGATCCCGAACCAGGAAGGCAACCGCACGACTGCCTCGGTGGTGGGCTTCACCGGCACCGGCGAGCGCCTTGTCGGACAGGTGGCCAAGCGCCAGAGCATCACAAACCCGGAAAACACGGTGTCCTCGGTGAAGCGATTCATGGGACGCCGGCACGACGAGGTGACCGAAGAGATCCGGACCGTGCCCTACAAGGTCATCAAGGGCGAGAACGACAGCGCGCGCATCGAGGTCCGGGGCAAGGTCTACTCTCCGCCCGAGATCTCGGCCATGGTGCTGCAAAAGCTCAAGGCCGCGGCCGAGGACTACCTGGGAGAGAAGGTGACCAAGGCGGTCATCACCGTCCCCGCCTACTTCAATGACGCGCAGCGGCAGGCGACCAAGGACGCCGGACAGATTGCAGGCCTCGAGGTGCTGCGCCTGGTCAACGAACCGACGGCTGCGGCGCTCGCCTACGGGCTCGACAAGAAGAAGGACGAGACGATCGCCGTGTACGACTTCGGCGGTGGCACCTTCGACATCTCAATCCTCGAGGTCTCGGATCTCGTGGTCGAGGTGAAGTCGACCAACGGCGACACCCATCTCGGCGGTGACGACATCGACCAGTTGGTCATCGAATGGCTGGTCGAGGAGTTCAAGAAGGACCAGGGGATCGACCTGTCGCAGGACAGGATGGCACTGCAGCGCCTCAAAGAGGCTGCCGAGAAGGCGAAGATGGAGCTGTCGTCGACGATGGAGTCGGAGATCAACCTCCCCTTCATCACCGCCGACGCATCCGGACCGAAGCACTTGGCGCTGAAGCTCACGCGCTCCAAGTTCGAGCAAATGATCGACCCCATGGTCCGGCGCACCCTGGACCCCTGCAAGCAAGCGCTCAAGGATGCGGCGATCACCGCCAAGGATGTCGACGAGGTGGTTCTGGTCGGCGGCTCCACGCGCATTCCGATGGTCCAGAAGCTGGTCAGCGACTTCTTTGGCAAGGAGTCGCACAAGGGGGTCAACCCCGACGAGGTGGTCGCCGTTGGTGCCGCCGTGCAGGCAGGCGTGCTCGCCGGCGAGGTCAAGGACGTGGTCCTGCTCGACGTCACGCCGCTGTCGCTGGGGGTCGAGACCTTGGGCGGGGTCATGGACGTGGTGATTCCACGCAACACCACGATCCCAACCGAGAAGACCAAGGTCTACTCGACCGCCGACGACAACCAGACCCAGGTCGAGATCCACGTCCTCCAGGGAGAACGGCCGATGGCCGGGGACAATCGGACCCTGGGGCGCTTCCACCTCATCGGCATTCCGTCCGCACCTCGCG
>CAZQYU010000006.1:0-29968 GCA_964597585.1 uncultured Thermoanaerobaculia bacterium | reverse complement strand
CGCCAACGGCATCCTCCATGGTGCCGCCAAGGACCGAGCCACCAGCAAGGAGCAGAAGATCCAGATCACCAGCTCCTCGGGGCTGTCGAAGGACGAGATCGATCGGATGGTGAACGAGTCGCAGAGCCATGCCGAGGAGGACGAAGCGAAGCGCAAGGAAATCGAGGCCCGCAACCGTCTCGACCAGCTGGTGTACTCCACCGAGAAGCTGGTTTCGGAGAACCGCGACAAGCTGGGCGATGCAGAAAGCTCCCAGATCGACGCGGCGCTCGCCGACGCCAAGCGCGATCTCGAGCAGGGCGGTGCGGACCGCCTCGAGAGCGCGTACCAGAAGCTGACCCAGGCGAGTCATCAGGTTGCGGCCAAGCTCTACCAGAGCGCCGGCGGTCCAGAGGCTCAGGCCGGCGACCCTTCGACCGGCCCGCAGGATGGCGGCGAGGCAGGCGCAGATGACGACGTCATTGACGCGGAGTACGTCGACGTCGACGCCGAGAGTTCCAAGTAACGCGTGTTACAGTCGTTGGAGGGGCGGCGATCGGCCGCCCCTCCAACGGAGGATCGGATGACGGCGCCGGCGTGGCCTCCTGTGAAGGAGTTGACGGCGATTCGCGAGCGCCTCGACGAGCTGCTCGCCGGTCTACCCCTGGGTGCGGGAGAGGACCTCAGTCTGCCCTTTGGACGATCCGCCCGCCCTGCGGCCGACCTGTTCGAGACCGACGACGCGTGGGTGATCCTGCTCGACGTTCCCGGGGTGGACGCGGCAACGCTTGAGGTTGAGCTGCATGGCAATCTCCTTCGGCTCAGCGGCGGCGTGGCGAGGTCCGATCGACCAGCCCAGGCGTGGCTTCGTATGGAGCGTCGCACCGGAACCTTCGTCCGGGAGCTTCGCATCGATGAGACGACGATCGGCGGTACTCCGACTGCGACCGCGGAACGCGGCGTCCTGACCGTCCGGCTGCCGAAGACGCCCGCAGCTCGGCGACGTCGAGTGGCGATCGGCGAGGAGGTATCGTGAGGTCCAAGCCGAGGTACAGGATGATCTCGTGGGTGGCGGAGAAGTACAATGTCCATCCCCAAACGCTGCGTTTGTGGGAGCGAGAGGGCCTGATCCGGCCCACGCGTTCGCAGGGCAACACGCGCCTGTACGACGACGAGACCTGTGATCGGCTCGAGACCATCCTCACTTTGACACGCGACCTGGGGGTGAATCTCGCCGGCGTGGAGATCATCCTGAACCTCAAGGAGCAGGTCCGTCGCCTCCAGCACGAGACCGACATGTTGGCTCGCGTGCTGCGTCAGACGGTTCAGCAGCAGCACGAGGTCCCCCGCTTCCATGCCCTGGTACGGGTCGAGTCGGCGAGCATTCAGCCCGTGGACGAGGAATGAGCCGACGAGGGGGAACCGGGGGGGACGCCGAAGCGGCGACCCTGCGGCGCTACCTCAAGGAGATCTCGCGCTATCCGACCCTGAGCCACGAGGAGGAGCTGGAGCTGGCGCAGAGCGTTCAGACCGGCGACGCCGCTGCCCTGAAGAAGCTGGTCGAGTCGAACCTGCGTTTCGTGGTGGCTTACGCGAAGCGCTACCGGAATCCAAACGTCGCCTTCCTGGACCTCATTCACGAGGGTAACCTCGGGCTCATTCAGGCGGCCCGAAAGTACGACCCATTCCGCGAGGGCCAGGACGTCAAGTTCATCACCTACGCCGTGTGGTGGATCCGGCAGGCGATCCTCCACGCGCTGGCCGAGCACGCAGGTTCGTTCCGCTTGCCACAGAAGCAGGCCAACACGCTCTATCGCCTCGAGCGGGTACGCTCCGAGCTCTCTGACAGCCTCGGCCGGTCGCCGGGCGAAGACGAGCTCGCCACGGAGCTCGAGATCTCAATCGAGGACGTGCGCGTGCTGACCCAGGCATCGCAGAGCTCCCTGTCCCTGAACGATCCCGTGGACGCCGACGGCGACTCCGAGTTCGGCGACCTCCTCGAGCAGACGGTGCTGCCCGATACCGACGAGCGCATCTTGCGCGAGTCGTTCCTGCAAGCGCTTGGCGATGCCCTCGCAGACCTCCCGGAACGCGAGCGGGCCGTTCTCGAGCTTCGGTTTGGGCTCGCTGATGACCAGCCCAAGACACTTCGCGAGATCGGCGAGCTGCTCGGGCTCTCCCGCGAGAGGGTACGACAGATCGAGAGCCGCGCCCTCAATCAGCTGCGACGATCCCACAAGACGAAGGCGCTAGCCGGTTATCTCAACTAGCCCGCAGATCCCACCAGCCGTCAGGCAGGTGGGATCTGCGGGCTTCGGGGGACCAGGCACGGGTCCTGTGATGGCGGTCCCCTGAACAGAGTCAGGTCCCGACGATGGAGCCGAGATGCGCATTCGCCTGGTCGCGGGTGAAACCGAGCTCGGCGGCAATCTGGCGGACGATCCCGGCCTCCTCGGACGAAATGCGGCCATCGGCGGCAGCGACCCGCACCAGCTGGTCGAGCAGCGTCGCGAGCTCCCGGGGAGAGGTCCGCTCGCGCAGGGCGCGGCTGATGCGGTACGCGGACGCGCAATCCGCCAGACGCTCGCGGTGTCTAGCGATCTCGGCGAGGAGCACCGCCTGGTCCTCCTCGATGCGGTGCAAGGCAACCAGGATCCCCTCGATGCAGGCCGCTTCCTCGGTTGAGACGCACCGGTCTGCATCGGCCACCCGGCAGAGCAGGAATGCGAGGGTCTCGGCGGCATCGGCGGTGTCGGGCTCAAGACGAGCCAACCTTCGAACGGCGCTCCGCACAACGGCGGCGTCCGGCGGTTCATTGGCATCCTGGGTGCGACTCGGGTCGTAGGGCATGGGCATGCACACGTCCTCCCTTCTCCTTGTACGTGTCGTGCCGGCCCGGAGTTCGTCCGGCCCGACACACTGGTATCGTGGGGCGTGGACTTTGCAGAGCGGGAGGAACGTCGATGCGCTGGTTGGTGATCGGAGCGATCTTGGCGATGGCGAGTGGGGCGGCGGCGGGGGATCTGGGTGAGGACGACGTGAGCCGCTTCGCCGATCTGGCTCTGGGATGCGTCCACCACGAGTATCCCAACAAGATCGCGCATGTGCTCTCGAGCGACGCCGACGTCGCGCCACCACGGCGTCTGACGCCGGTGTTCTACGGGTGCTTCGACTGGCACTCGTCGGTTCACGGGCACTGGCTGCTTGCGCGCCTTGCCCGGTTGTTTCCCGACGCGCCGTTCGCCGCGGCCGCGCGCGCCGCACTCGAGCAGTCGCTGACACCGGTGGGGGTGGCGGGAGAGGTCGCCTACCTGGAGGGCGAGGGACGAGCATCCTTCGAGCGGCCCTACGGCCTGGCGTGGCTGCTCCAGCTCGCCACCGAGCTGCGCCAGTGGGACGACGCCGACGCGAGGCGCTGGGCGACAACCCTGGTGCCTCTGGAGGACGTGGCGACGCAGAGGCTTCACGAGTGGCTCCCCAAGCTCGCCTACCCGATCCGGACCGGCGAGCACAGCCAGACCGCCTTCGCGTTCGGCTTGATCCTCGACTGGGCGCGCACCGCCGGAGACGCGGAGATGGAGCGCCTGCTCGTTGCGCGCTCGCGGGATCTCTACCTGAACGACCGCGGGTGTCCGCTCGGCTACGAGCCGTCCGGGCAGGACTTCCTGTCCCCGTGCCTCGCCGAGGCGGACCTGATGCGGCGGATCCTCCCCCCGGTCGATCTCGCCGCCTGGCTCGGCGGCTTCCTGCCCGGGATTCCCCTCGACGGATCCGCGGGCTGGCTTCCCGTGGGCCTCGTCACCGATCGCAGCGACGGCAAGCTCGCGCACCTCGACGGGCTCAACCTGAGTCGTGCCTGGATGCTCGAAGGCATTGCCTCCGGGTTGCCGGCCGACGACCCGCGTCGGCCCGCGCTGCTCGCGGCGGCGCGTACCCACCGGGCTGCCGGACTGGCTGGCGCTACCGGCGAGCACTACGAGGGCGGTCACTGGTTGGGCACCTTCGCGGTCTACCTGGTGACCGGGCGTGGTCTCGGCAGGTGACGCTGCCGCGGGTCATCCTGCGGAGGGGCCGTGAGCGATCTCTGCGTCAGCGCCACCCGTGGCTGTTCTCGGGCGCGGTTGGACGTGTGGAGGACACCGCGGTGGACGGCTCGGCGGTGGACGTCCTCGACGCGGACCACCGCTTCATCGCGCGAGGTGTTCTGAACACGAGGTCCCAGATCGTCGTGCGGGTGCTCACCTGGGATCCTGACGAGGTGGCCGATGCCTCCCTGTGGCGCCGCCGCCTCGTGCGGGCGATCGGTGCCCGCGCCGGTCTCGCCGCGGACCCGGCCACTTCGGCCTATCGGCTGGTCCATGCGGAGGCCGACGGACTGCCAGGGTTGATCGTGGATCGTTACGGCGACTGGGTGGTCGTACAGGCGCTGTCGTTGGCAGCCGAGCTGGCCCTGCCCGATGTCGTCGGCCTTCTGGCCGAGCAGGTCGAGCCGCTCGGGGTCGTGAACCGCAGCGAGGACGAGGTGCGCCTCAAGGAGGGTCTCGAGCCGACCTCCGGGCCGCTGTGGGGGCGCCCATGCCCGGATCGGATCGAAGTGCTCGAAAACGGATTCACCTTCCGGGTCGATCTCGCCGCCGGGCACAAGACCGGCTTCTACCTCGACCAGCGCGACAACCGCCGTGCGGTCGGGTCGCGCTGCGACGGCGCTTCGGTCCTCAACGCGTTCTCGTACACCGGGGCGTTCTCGGTCTACGCGGCGTCCGCAGGCGCGTCGGCGCTGGTCGAGCTCGAAGCCTCCCACGCGGCCCTCGCACTGGCACGCGAGAACCACGCGTTGAATGGGCTCGACGTTCCCTGCGAGCAGGTTGCAGCGGACGCCTTCGCTGCTCTGCGGCAGATGCGCGACTCCCGCCGCCAGTTCGACGTGGTCGTGCTCGATCCTCCGAAGTTCGCGCCGAGCCGGGCACGCCTCGAGGGCGCGCTGCGCGGCTACAAGGACATCAACCTGCTCGGCATCAAGCTCGTGCGACCGGGGGGACTCCTGGCGACCTTCTCCTGCTCCGGCGCGGTCTCACCCGAGCTGTTTCAGACCGTCGTCTTCCAGGCGTCGGTGGATGCCGGCCGGGAGGTCCGGGCGCTCGCCGTCCTCGGCCAGGGCGAGGACCACCCGGTGTTGCTCAGCTTCCCGGAGTCACGCTACCTCAAGGGGCTACTCTGCCGGGTCGACTAGCACGGCCCGCCGGAGGGCCCCGTTTGAGGCACTCGCGTCGTGACGGCGGGCGGAGGGGCCCTGCGGCACGCGCCGCTCGTGATCAGCTGCGCTCATCCTCCTGAACCTACCGGATGAGCGCAGCTCATCCGAAGCATCCTGCGGGGCGGAGGTCCGCACGGGCGTTTCGCCAGTCCACGGACCGCGACGGACCTCCGCCCCGCAGGATGCTAGCCGAAGCGGTAGTGCTTGCGCACCTGAGACAGCACCTGCCAGGTGCAGCTCATCCCTGAGGGGAAGGTCACCAGGTCGCCCGTCCCGACGCGGACCGGCTCGCCGTCCTCCGGCGTCACGATCACATCCCCGGCCAGGAAGTAGCAGGTCTCGGGCTCGTCGTAGGTCCACGGGAAGACCGACGGTTCCTTGCTCCATGTCGGCCACGAGAACACGCCGAGCCGATCCAGCTGCGAGCGGTCGGGCGAGCGCTTGACGTCAATGCGGTCCATGGTTCCTCCGGCGTCGAGCGGTCCGACGTTCCTCGGACGATAGGGTGAGCGACGCTGACCGTCAACTGTTTCGTCAAAATGCGGCACTACCTTGCCGCAGGGAGACGTGCCCGAGTAGACTCACGCAGAAAGGCGCGCTCGATGGGAGGACACCGATGACCAGGGTTCGCCGTACGGCCCTCTTCTTCGCCCCGCTTCGCCACACGTTCTCCGAGCTGTGTGCGTCCTTCCACGACGGGGACCGTCAAACCTCCGGTACCTCCGACGCGGACTGCATGTTCGCGGGGCCGCGGATCGACCTCTCCCTCCACCTCACCGGCTCCGCTCAGGAGTGCCTCGAGCTGATCGGTGAGGGCTACTACAACCTCGTGATCATAGACTGTCGGCACCTGCCCCATTCCGATGCGGACGCCGAGCGCCAGGAGCGGGCCCTGGCCGAGTTTCTCGACGGGCTCGCCGCGCAGCGTGACCCTGAGCGCCGCTACCCTTTCCGGCGGGTCGTGGTCCTGGTCGGCGATGCGGATGAGGAGCGCGTTGACCGCCTGATCTTCGCGATGGGTCAGCGCCACGTCGGCGCCTGTCTGCGCGACTTCTCGCTGTCGCTCAACAGGACGGGAGAGACGGCAGTGGGAGCCGCACGTGGCCGCTTTGTCGAGGCCTTCTGGCGCTTCTGCCACGAGGTGCTGCTGGAGAGGAAGCGGGGGACGACCGCGATCAACACCGCCGGGGGCGGGATCAGCGGGATCTACTACGAGCTCGGTGTGCTGAAGTGCCTCCATGACGCGATCGACCGCGACATACGGGACTTCGACCTGTTCTACGGGATTTCCGGCGGCGCGGTGGTCGCGGGCTTCCTCGCCAACGGCTACTCGATCGACGAGATCCTCCTCAATCTGGGGGCCGTGGACACGGACTGGCCGTATCGGTTGCGTCTGAGTTGGCGCCACCTCAACGTCGGTGAGGTTCCGAAGCGGGTCCTGCTCGCGCAGAAGGAGCTTCTCCGGTACCTCGGCCGGACGGTCCGCCGGACCGATGACCTCAGTGTCGCATCGATTCTCGGAACCTCCGGCGTGGCATTCGGACCGCTGTTCGACAACCGGCCGTTTGAGGCCTACCTGCGCTACCTGTTCACTCGTCCGGGTCGCAGCAACGACTTTCGAACCCTGCCCGTCCGGCTCTTCGTCGGTGCGACCGAGCAGGATCGGCGCCAGCCGGTGCTGTTCGGCGAGATCGGCCAGGACGACGTACCGATCTCGAAGGCGATCCAGGCTTCCGCGGCCATGCACCCGTTCTTTCCCAGCGTGGAGATCAACGGACGCCGCTACACGGACGGCATCGTCACCCGGACCTCGAACCTGGGATCGGCGATCGCCGCTGGTGCCGACCTCGTGTTCGCGATCGACCCGTTCGTACCGCTGATCTCGGACGAACCTGCTTTCAACGCGCGCCACGGCAACCTCTGGGTCGCGGAGCAGGACTACAAGACCCTGTCCTTCACCCGCTTCGAGCAGGCGCGGGACGTGATCATGCGGGTCAACCCGCAGGTCAACATCTACACCTTCGTACCCTCGAACCGGATGCGACACCTGATGTCGAACCAGAATCCGTTTGTTTCAAGAAACTTCCACCCGATCGTGTGCGAGGCCTACCGGAGCACGTGGCGGCGTCTCAAGCAGCTCGAGTACAAGATGCAGGGCGAGCTGGCGTCGCATGAGATCCGCCTCGACCTCGGGCCGGTCGAGGAAAAGGTCAGACGCCTGCGCTCCGCCCGCAGGGCCGACGTTCACATCGTGGTCGACAACGCCCCTCGGCTCGGACCCTTCGAGCGCCTCGAGGAGCTCGTCGACAGTCTCGCCGAGCTCGACCTCAGCACGGCCTGAGAGACTCTGGGGGTGAAGAGTCAAGAGTGAAGCGTGAAGAGAGCCGGCGAGCCGTCAGGCTCACACGGTATGTCGTGCCCTCACTCTTCACTCTTTTCTCTTCTCGCTCGACAGGTCAGTGGGCCTCGTCCCAGGTGTGACCGACCCCGATCTCGACCTCCAGCGGGACGGCAAGCTCGATCGCGGTCGCCATTTCGTGGCGCACCATCGCGGCGATCTCGTCGACCGTGTCCTCGTCGACCTCGAGCAGGAGCTCGTCGTGGACCTGCAGCAGCAGGTGTTGGCCGGGCATCTGCTCACGCAGGCGGCGGTCAATGCTGATCATGGCGCGCTTGATGAGATCCGCCGCGGTGCCCTGGACGGGCGTGTTGATGGCGACGCGCTCGGCGGCACTGCGCTGGGCGAAGTTGCCGCTCGCCAGGTCCGGCACGGGCCGCCGTCGGCCGAGCAGGGTTTCGACATAGCCGTTGGCCTTGGCCGCGGCGAGGGTCGTCTCGCGGAAGGCTTCGATCTCCGGGAAGCGCTCCTTGTACCGCCGGATGATGTCTGCCGCCTGGTCGCGGCCAATGCGCTGGGTCTGGGCGAGGCCGAAGGCGCTCTGACCGTAGACGATGCCGAAGTTGACCGCCTTGGCCAGGGAGCGCTGCTCGCGGGTGACCTGTTCGGGCGCGACGCCAAACAGCGACGCGGCGGTTTCGGTGTGGATGTCGGCGCCACGGGCGAAGGCGACGGCGAAACCGCCCTCGCCGCCGCACAGATGGGCGAGCACCCGAAGCTCGACCTGTGAGTAGTCGGCGGAGACCAGCACGCGACCTTCCGGAGCGACGAAGGCCTGGCGGATCCGGCGACCCTCGGCGGTGCGGATCGGGATGTTCTGGAGGTTCGGATCGGTCGACGCGAGGCGGCCGGTGGCAGCGGTGGTCTGCGAGAAATGGGTGTGGATACGTCCGGTCGAGGGGTTCACCATCGCGGGCAGGGGCACGACATAGGTGTTGTGGAGCTTGACCAGGCTGCGGTGCTCGAGGATCGCCTCCGGCAGGGGATGCTCGAGGGCCAGCGCCGTGAGCACCGACTCGTCCGTGGACGGTCCAGTCTTGGTCGTCTTGACGACGCGCAGTCCGAGCCGGTCGAACAGGACCTCGCGCAGCTGCTTGACCGATCCGAGCCTGAACTCGGTGCCGGCCAGCTCCCAGCAGCGCCGTTCGACCTCTGTGATGCGCTCGGCGAGCTCGCGCTCCAGAGCTGACAGGAGCTCGCAGTCGATGGCGATCCCATGGCTCTCCATCCGCGCAAGCACCGGGATCAGCGGCACCTCGAGCTCCCGGTAGAGCCGGCCGAGTCCGTTGTCGTCGAGCTCGGGGGTGAGCTTGCGGTCGAGCAGCCACGCGATGTGGGCGTCCTCGGCGGCGTAGTCGCGGGCACGTTCGAGCGGGACCACGGCAAAGGTCTCGCCCTTCGGTACCACGTCGCCGAACGCGATCATTCGGTGCTCGAGGTGGACCAGCGCGAGGTCGTCGAGCTTGTGTGAGCGGCGATCGGGGGACAGGAGGTAGTCGACCAGGAGCGTGTCCCCGTCGATGCCGTCCATCGCCACGCCGTGGCGCCACAGGACCTTGAGGTCGAACTTGAGGTTCTGGCCCGTCTTGCCCTTGGCTGGGTCCTCGAGCGCAGGAGCCAACGCGGTCCGGACCTCCTCCCAGGGCAGTTGGACCTCGGAGCCGAGCGCGACGTGGCCGACCGGGACGT
The DNA here is from genome assembly GCA_964597585.1 of uncultured Thermoanaerobaculia bacterium. Taxonomy (GTDB): domain Bacteria; phylum Acidobacteriota; class Thermoanaerobaculia; order Thermoanaerobaculales; family Sulfomarinibacteraceae; genus CAVSIS01. Next base: position 20,648 of record CAZQYU010000006.1, on the reverse strand, counting down.
ACCAGGCGCGCTCGGGATCGGCGCAGAAGCTCAGGCCGACGAGGTTGCAGCTCATCTCGTCAAGGGATGTGGTCTCGGTGTCGACGGCGAAACGCGGCGCAGACTCGAGTTCTCGGGTGAGCTCGGCGAGGGCGGCGCGACCGGTGACCAGCCGATAGCCCGCGCGGTCGACGGCGTCCATCGAGCCGCCGAACTCCTTGAGCAGTGAGCGGAACTCGAGCTCGGAAAACAGCTCGCGCGCGGCGTCGGCGGGTGGCGGCCAGTCGAGGGTGAGGTCGTTGAGGGAGACGTCGACCGGGGCGTCGGTGCGGATCGTGGCGAGCTCGCGCGACAGAAAGGCGCTGTCGCGGTCGGCCTCGAGCTTGCTGCGAACGCCGGGAGGCGTGACCTCGTCGAGGTGCTCGTAGATCGCCTCGAGCCCGGGCCAGGCGGCGAGGAGGGCTTTCACACCCTTCTCGCCGATGCCCTTGACGCCCGGGATGTTGTCGGAGGAGTCACCCCAGATGCCGAGGGCATCGGGGACCAGAGCCGGCGGGCAACCGAACTTCTCGGCGACCTCGTCGCGCCCGATCCGCCGGTCCTTCATGGTGTCGAGCAGCGTGATGTGGTCGTCGACCAGCTGCATCAGGTCCTTGTCCGAGGTGACCAGGACGACATCGAGGTCTCCCGCGTGCCGGCGGGCGAGTGTGCCCATCACGTCGTCGGCCTCGAAGCGCGGGATGCACAGGAACGGGATCCGGAACGTCGCGGCGATGCGCTCGAAGAGCGGCAGCTGGGCGCGCAGGGCCTGGGGCATGTCCGGGCGCGTGCCCTTGTAGTCCGCGAACAGCTCGTCACGGAACGAGCCGCCGGGAGGGTCCCAGGTGATCGCGAGGTAGTCGGGGCGCTCCTCCCGGATCAGCTTGAGCAGCATGTTGGTGAAGCCGAACAGGGCGTTGGTCGGCTGCCCCGAGGAGGACGACATCCCGCCGATGGCGAAGAAGGCGCGAAAGGCGAGGTTCGGTCCGTCGATCAGGAAGATCCGGCGTCGCGGCGTGGGCTGGCTCATGAACCCCAGTCTCTCACAGGGCAGACATCAGCTCTCGCCACAGCGCGACGAAGGCCTGAGCTGCCGGGGACCTCGGTGCGGTGGTTACGACCGGCGCGCGCAGGACGGTCATCTGCTCGACGACGCTCGCCGCCGGGATCGAGGTCGTGAGGAAGCCCGGTTCCCTCGCGTCAGCAATGTGCTCCACGGCATCGCGGTGCAGCCGCTTGCGCCGGTCCACCATTGAGAGAAAGGGCAGCAGTTTCGGTGCGCCCGCCCCGAGCGACGCCACCAGCCGCCGCATCTGTTCGAGGGTGTTGAACGACAGTGCCGTCGGCACCACTGGGACGAGCACGGCGTCGACGGCGTGGAGCATGCTCTCGGAGGTGAGCGACACGCTCGGAGGGCAGTCGAGAATCGCCCAGTCGTAGCCCTTCCCGACCGCGGCGAGCTTGCGCCCAAGGCGGCGCTCGGGCCGTTTCTTCGCGTCGAGCTCGAGGTCGAGGTGGCGGTAGGAGAAATCCGCCGGGAGAAGATCGAGGTTGGGTTCATCAGAGGCCCGGATCGCGGCGGTGAGGTCGCTGCCCTTGCGGACCACACGCCGTGCGCCGCCCTTGACCCGGGCACGAACCCGCAGCAGGTATGTTGCGGCGCCCTGAGGGTCGAGGTCCCATAGCAGTACGCGGGCGCCCGCCTGGGCGGTGAGCGTGGCCAGGTTCACGGCCGTCGTGGTCTTGCCGACACCACCCTTGATGGACCACACCGCGAGGGCATTCATGGTGTCCACTCCGGATTCAAGAGGTCGTTCCAGCTGGCTCTGCCATCAGTACTCTGAAAGCCTGCGAAGCGGTCGTGAAAGGCGGCGCGGTGAGCGGCTTCGCGGGCGTCGAGCGCCACCGTCAGCCTTCCCATGGCGAGCAGGGTCGCGGCGGGCGTGGGCTCGGTTGAGGCCAGCTCCGCGGCGCAGCTGTCGATGCGGGTGCGCTGCACTGAGACGTCCTGAAGGCCACCGAGGACGTCCTGGAGGCGTTTGAGCACTTTGACGCGGGACGCGGCCTTCCGCTCCGGAAGCAGCGCCGCGAACAGCTCGAGCAGGTAGCGCAGCTTCTTGGCGTCGATGCGCAGACGGTGAAACTCGGGCAGCGGGGAAGCCGCCGCAAGCTCGGTGCCGCGGCGCATCACCCGATGCAGGGCGCGGCGGATCCGCTTCCGCGCGACCCCGGCCACCGGCCTGCCGCCCTTCGGAACCTGCGATAGTGCAAACGGCTCGGCGATTGCGGCCCGCCAATCGGTCGCGAGCCGCGCGAACCGGTCCCCGGAAACGGCCTCCACGAGCTCGTGCTGAGCCCGTGCGCGGCGCCGATGCAGGAGCTCGAGGAACGGGGCGAGCGCTACACAATCCGTGAGCCTGGACTCGCCGACGAGTCCGTCGAGCTCGATGAGGAAAACGTCGAGATCGCGGACCGGACCGGTGACGGAGCCCAGCCAGCGGAGCTCGGCGGTGAGCCGCTGACAGAAATCAGCCGGCACGAACGGCTCGAGCTGGCCGATGATCGACCGGGACCTGCGGCCCGCGACCCGGAGGTCGTGCAGGAACTCCGGGTCGAGGTCCTGCGACGCCCCGGGGGCGTTGGCCACCACGGTGTCGAGCAGGGCGCCCAGCATCCGGCGGACGGCACCTTCGATCGGCTCCTCGGGACGCAACGGGACGGCGACCTTGGAGCTGTAGTCTCCGGGTTTGCGGCCCCGTGCGCTCGCTGCTCTGGAGAGCTCGTCGTCGTCGGCTCGCTCGAGGCCAAGGACTGATCGAAGCAACGCCGCGACCCGGTCGCGCTCCCCGTCGAAGCCTGTGAGGCCCTCGAGGCGGAGGTGGGCGATCGTTGCACCGGAGGGCTGGTCGTCCGGGCCCAAGCCGACGGTCTCGTCGACGCTCAGGCGTGCGACCGCCTTGTCCCGCCGGTCGAGCACGGTGCCCGCCCGGCGTTGTCCGGCGACGACACCGAGCGGGAGCAGCGCCCTCGGTTCGATCAAGGTCGCGATTCGTCGCCCGGCGATGGTGTCCGGCAGGTCGGCGCCGCAGCGGGGCGGCTCGACGGCCGGAACGACGCTGGCCTGGCTCTCCCGGTCGCCGCTCCACAGCAGTCGGCCTCCGTCATGCACATGCTCGAACGCAAGCCGCCCCCCGGCCGACCACAGCCGCCAGTCGAAGGTGTCCAGATGGACGCGCCTCAGCGCAGTGGTGGGCTCGACACACAACCGGACATGGCCGCCGATCTCGGAGACGACCGCCTCGGCCGACATGCCGGCCGGGAGGCTGAAGACGACGTCGTGCACGCCCCCGTCTCCGTCGCCTTCCTCAGCTCGCTTCCGCGGTTGGCAGGTTCTCTGCCAGCATCCCCGCCATCTCTTCCTGGAATGCCGCGATGATGGTCCCCGGATCGGGGACGAGACCGGCGTCGGTCGCCACGCCCAGACGGACCTGTCCGGCATAGGACAGGATGCTCACCCCGAGGCCGACCCGGCCAGATTGCGGTACCCAGAACATCATGCTGCGCATCGCCTTGCCGGCAAGGTAGAGCTCCTTGCGGGGACCGGGGACGTTGGTCATGACGGCGGTCGCCTTGGAGCCGAAGATCTTCACGGCGAGGCTCTCGATGTCGGGACTGGCCATGCCGAGAGCGTTGAGAATGCCGAAGGTCACGACGGCCTCGGACGAGCTCTTGAGCGCGTCCATCCTGAGTTTGAGCTCCTTGAGGCGCTCCGCGTGGTCGTCGATACCGACCGGGAGGGAGAGGAAGACCAGTCCGAAACGGTTCCCGAGGCTGCCGATGGCGTGGTCGGGGCGGAGGTTGACCGGAACCACCGCGCGGATGTCGAGCCCATCGACGGGACACCCACGTCCGAGCAGGTAGCGCCGGAGGGCGCCGGTGACGCCGGACAGGAGGACGTCGTTGACGGTGCCGCCGGTGCGCTTGCACAGCGCCTTGACGTCGTCGAGGGCGATGATCGGCGACCATGCACAGCGCTTCGCGACTGAGAGCGGGCCCTTGAACGGGGTCGGCGGGTCGGCGGGCATCGCGAGCAGGTGGGCGAGAACGCCGGCGGCGTTTGCACCCTGTCGGGCCACTTCCACGGCCCTTCCAGGCTGGAGGAGGGTCTCGAACCCCTCGCCGACGAGGCTGCCCGTGGCCTTGCGGACCGTGTAGAGGGCCTCGTTGATCACCTCCGGCAGCCAGAAGCCACCGCCGAGCGGCTTGCTGCGGCGCCGGGGCCGGCGCGCGCGGGCCGTACCGGGGCTGTCGTCGGTCATGTCGAGCAGAACCCTGACGAGGGCGATGCCATCGGCGATGCAGTGGTGGATCCGCCCCACCAGTGCGCACCCCCCTCGGTAGTTCTCGATGAACTGGAACTGCCACAGCGGCTTGGAAAAGTCGAGCGGGGTGCTCATCAGGGTCGAGACCATCTCCTGCAGCTCCTCCTTGCCGCCCGGTTCGGGCAAGGCAACGCGCTGCAGGTGAGCGCGGAGGTTGAAGTGCTCGTCGTCCACCCAGCGGGGCCGTCCGAAGCGCGGCACCACCACGCGCTGGCGGAAGCGCTCGTAGGTGAGCACCCGGTCCTCGATGATCGTCTTGACCGCTTTGAAGTCGAGCTTCTCGTAGAAGGACAGCACCCCGGTGATGGTCATCAGGTTGGTGGGATCCTCCATCTGCAGCCACGCGGAGTCGACATTGGACATCGGGTGGTTGCCGCCGTCTCCTCGGGCCATCGTCGTGCCTCCATGCTCGCGCCGCCAAGTTCCTCGCGGCGATCCGAGCCCCGGCTCCAGGGTGTGGCTCAACTCTAGCCTGCTTTTCGCACCGCGTCACGTCGCAAAGGTGCCGCGACGCCTGGCGGATCGGCCCGCGGTCGAAACTTGGGGAGGATTGAAGACTGGTCTGGTCCAGCCGCGAGTGCTACGGTTGTGGCGAACACCATGATCGTGTCAGCCTGGCACGACGGACACGGAACCTACGGACTGCGCATCGTCGGCGCGGGACGCGGGCTCTGGTTCCGCCCCGAGTGGCGGTGGGTCACGATCCACTTGCCTGACGGGGAGCAGCCTGCCTGTGTGCCCGTCAGCGAGGGTTTCTGGCAAGCGAGCCCGGAGCTGCGTTCCCCGCGCATTCGAGCCTTCTTCGAGCGCAACGGTCTGCTCCCGTGGGAGCGGAACCGACCCCCCCACTTCGAGCTCGAGCCTGTCGGCGGCGGCGTCTTCCGGCTGCGTTGGATCGAACGCCTCGAGGCTCAGCCGACCTTCTGCTTCGACCGGTAGCAGCGCGTACCGCACAGCCCCTTGAAAGGTGCCTTTGTCGGGTGAGCGGGCGTTGGGGCTGCGCGCTCCGCAGCGCGAGTCGGGACGACGTGCGCGGCCGACGGAGAACACCCTCCGGGCACCGTGCCGGCGGGCCCGAGCCGATTCCCAGTCGAATCATGGATTTCATCATTGTCGTCATCTCAAGAGGTCTTGTCTCAGGTTTTGCTTGCTGGTAAGCCGGTCGCACCGGTAGGATATCGGGCGGCATGACGTCGCAGCCGCGCATCCATCGTATCAACGGGTACATCACACAGCTGTTCCTGCTCGAGGGCGACGACGGGCTGGTGCTGCTCGACTGTGGTTGTCGCGGCGACTCCGCCAGGGTGGAGCGCTTCATCGTGGGAGACCTCGACCGCCCGGCGCGCGATCTCCGACTCGCGGTCGCGACCCACGCGCATCCGGACCACGCCGGCGGCGCCTGCCGGCTGCGCCGGAGCCTCGGCGTGGCGATCGCGGCGCCGCGCGGCATCGACCGCTGGTATGCCGGGCTCGGCGGCACGCTCCAACATATCGTCGACCGGCGGCTCACCCAGCTCGTGGCGCGGAGATCGGGTCGGCGACGGGAGTCGGTGGCCTTCCCGCGCAGGGTCCGAGCGGATATCGAGCTTCGCGACGGCGACGAGGTCCCGCACGCTCATGGATGGCACGTTGTGAGGGTCCCCGGGCACACCTCCCACGACATCATCCTCCACCATCGGGAGGGCGGCACCGTGTACGTCGCCGACCTCGTGGTCCGCGTCGGCTCCGGTTTTCGTCTTCCGGTGCCCGTTCTGTTCCCAGACCTCATGGCGGCCTCGCTGGAGCGTCTCGCGGGTTTGGGGGCCGACCGCCTGCTGCTCGCCCACGGTGGCGAGGTTTCCAAGGTGCGCCTCCCTGATCTCATCGATCGGCTGCAAGGCCAAGTGTCCCAGCCGTCCCCGCCGGCAATGCAGAGGCTGAAATGGTTGACAGCCTTTCCGGGCGAGGTGCGCCGGGTCCGACGGATGCTCAGAAGCGGGCGCGCAGGCGGTGAATACGGCCCTTGAGGTCGTCCCAGGCTGACCGCGCGGAGGTCGACATCTCGACCTTGCCGATCGCTTCGTCGATCGCGGGCAAGCGTCCCGAAAGGTCGGCCAGCCGGGAACGGACCTCCGCAAGCGAGTCGTCCGTCCAGTCGCCCTTGCGGAACTTGCTCAGGGTATAGGTCTTCTTGAGATAGAAGTTGAGCTTGTTGGTGGCCGACTGAAGGCCATCGAGGAGCTCCCAGAGGTTCGCGTCCTGACCTGTTGGCCGCCAGCGCCCCTTCTCGCGCAGGTGTTCGCGCACGAGGCGGGTGACCTCGTCGGACGCGGTCTCCACCTCCCCAAACGCCTCCAACGTGGTGTGGAGGTCCGGTGGCGCGGCCGGCGCCGCGGTCGGGCTCGGTGGCGGCTCGGTGGGAGTCGGCGGGACCACCGTCGCGGTCGCGGTCGGCACCGGGGTCACGGTGGGGCGGCGGGGCTGCGCGGCGGCGCGACGCGGGGTCGACTCGGCCGGTCGCGGTTCCGGCGTCGGCGTCGCAGCTTCGGGTGTGGCCGTGGCGGCGGATTCGACGGCAGCTCCCACCGGCATCGTCGGCGGCGGGAGCTCGAGATGATCGATGTGCACCGGCGTCGGCACGCCCTCCGCGACCATGGTCGCGGTTGATCCTGAGCGGCAGCCGCGCACGGCGAGAGCCACGGAGAGGATGCCGACGGCGAGGACGGCGGCACCGCCGAGCATGAGCCGCTGTCCGCCTGGGAGAGTGGCCAGCTGTGCCCACATCCGCTCGAACGCGCTCCGGAGTCCGGTCGCGGCAGCTCCTGCAACCTCCTTGGCGCGGTCCACGAAAACGGCGCCGCGACCGGGGGACTGCCGTTCGCCGCCTTGCGCGGGGGGCGGTCCGGGCTTCGGGACCGACGCATCGCTGCGCCGGGTGGGCCGCGAGCCGTCGACCGGCGCAGGCGGAGCGCCGTGAGGAGCGGGCGTGAGTGCAGTCGGCATCGAGGTCGGCCGGGGCCGGGCTGGGGTGGTGCGATGGTCGGTGGGGATCAGGCCCGGCAGGGGGGTGAAGCGGGGCGAGGTGGGCTCGGCCTCAGCGTAGACCTCGAGCACTGCGCGGAAGTCGGCGGCGGTGGGCCAGCGGTCGTCGGCATCCTTGGCGAGCGCGCGCAGAATCGCGTCATTGAGGCCGTCCGGGAGGTCGGGCATGAAGCTGCGGGGTGGCGGCGGTGGATCTTCGAGATGGGCTTTCATCAGCGAGTACTCGCTGGAGGAGTTGAACGGCAGCTTGCCGGTCACCATCTCGAACAGGACGACACCCATGGAGTAGATGTCGGAGCGTGCGTCGGGCTCGACGCCGCGGATCTGGTCCGGTGACATGTAGTGAAGCGTCCCGACCAGATGTCCGGCGCGGGTGAGCCGCGTGGTGCCGACCACGCGGGCGATACCGAAGTCCATGATCTTGAGCCCACCGGTACTGGTGATCATGATGTTCTCGGGTTTGAGATCACGGTGAATGACGCCGGCGGCATGGGCGGCCTCGATGGCGTCGAGCGCCGTGCACGCCAGTCGCGTGGCCCGTGGCCAAGGGAACGGGCCGTCCTTGCGAAGCACCGCATCGAGGGTCTCGCCTTCGACGAACTCCATGACCAGGAAGAGCTCGCTGCCCTCGCGGATGAACGCATACACAGAGGCGATGCCCGGGTGGCTGAGCTTGGCAAGGGTCACCGCCTCGGCGCGAAACCGCTCCACGACCTCGGCGTCGGATGCGAGCTCGGGGCGCAGAACCTTGATCGCGACCGGGCGGTCGAGCATGGTGTCGACACCACGCCAGACCGCGCCCATGCCGCCCTCGCCGAGCTTGGCGAGGATCGTATAGCTGCCGATCGTGCGCCCGATCATGACGAAGGTACCTCGGCCGCTCGCGTCGGCGGAGCCGAACTCTCGGAGGATTCGGTTTCGAAATGCAGCAGGACGACCGTGATGTTGTCCGGCCCGCCGCGCTCGCGTGCCAGGTCGACCAGCCGCCTGCAGGCCTGTTCGAGAGGCTGCGAGAGGACGACCTCACCGATCTCCTCGTCCTCGACGAGATCATGGAGCCCGTCCGAGCTCAGCAGCAGGGTATCGCCAGCCCGCACGGGCATCGGCTGGTCCCAGGTCGCGACCCGCACGGACGGGTGGGTTCCGAGCGCCCTCAGGATGACGTTCTTGTCAGCGTGGTGACGAGCCTCAGCCGCCGTGAGAAGTCCTCGGCGAACCAGGTCCATGACAGCGGAGTGGTCCTCGGTCATGCGGTAGATGCCGCCACCGCGGACCAGATAGAGGCGGCTGTCCCCGACGTGGGCGAGATGGGCCTGTCCCTTCTCGACCACAACGGCGGTGCAGGTCGTTCCCATCCCGCCGAGACGTTCGTCGCGGCGCGCCGTGTCATAGATCGCCCGGTTGGCCTGCTGAAGTGCTTCGCTGAGGCAGTTCGCAGGGTCCCCCGTACATTCCTGATAGGCCCCTCGGATGACGTCCACTGCGAGGCCGCTCGCCACCTCCCCGGCGGCATGGCCGCCCATCCCGTCGGCCACCACGGCGAGCACTCCGCCGCGGCGCGACTCGGACGGTTGAACGACCTCGGCGCGATCCTCGTTGCTCTCGCGGTGGCATCCGACGTCGGACAGGACTGCGGCCGTGACTTGAAGCTCTGACACCACAACCTCACTTGGGCTGGAATTCCTGGACAGAGTAGACATAGTCGTTGGAGTGGGGAAGGATCTCGAGGCGCTTCGCGAGCGGTCGGTATCCGGGGACCTCGAGTACGACCTCGACCTGCCGGCCGACCGGCGCGGAAAACCGACATGGCGTGGTCCCCACTGGCCGGCCATCAACCCGCACCTGGGCCGAGGCTCCAACGAGCCCGATGCTGACGGTGGCGCTGCCGGCGGTCGGGGAGCCGGCAGCCGGCCTCGCCGCGGCCGCTGGTGACTGCGACGAGATCGACGGCACGACTTCGGAGGGGCTGCGCCCGCGCGCGATCAGCGCCGCCGTGACCACGACCACCATGGCGACCGCGGCGGCGGCAAGGGGCCACCGCTCGCGCAGCAGCCTGGCGAGGTTCGTTGTGCTCGGCGGCGGTCTCGTCGATTGTGGCGGGGCGGGCGCGGGAGATGGCCTGCCTGAGGCGAGCTCATCGGTCGCCGCGAGCAGCTCGGCGGCCGAGGCGAGGCGGCGTTCTGGGCACACTTCGAGGCACCGGGCGACGAGCGCATCGACCGCCGGCGGGAGAGCGGGGACCCAACTCGACGGGGGTTCGAACGCCCCGCAATCGACCTTGCGAACGAACTCGCCGACCGAGTCGGCATCGAATGGCACCCGGCCCGTCACGAGCTCATAGAGCAGGACCCCGAGGGCCCACACGTCGGACCGCTGGTCGGCCGGCTCGCCGCGCAGTTGTTCGGGTGCGCAGGCGTGCATGGTGCCGATGAACTGTCCTTTCTGCGTCAAGTGGGGAGATCCCGTGGACTTCGCAATTCCGAAGTCGAGCAGCTTGACGGTACCGTCTTCGGCCAGCTTGACGTTGTGGGCCTTGATGTCGCGGTGGATGATGCCGTGAGCGTGGACGTGGCGAACGGCGTCGACCACTGCCCGGAAGACGACAAGGGCACGATCCAGGGGCATCGAGCCGTGGTGGCGGAGGTGATCGGCAACGGTGTCCCCGTCCACGTACTCCATCACGATGGCGGGGCGGCCGCCGACCTGGATGAAGTCGTAGAGCGTGACGATGCTGGGGTGGACGAGAGAGGCCTGGATCCGTGCCTCGTTGAGGAAACGCTCGACGAAGCTCGGATCGGCCAAGGCCTCGGTGAGGACCTTGATCGCCACGGTGCGCCCGAGGGTCTCGTGGACGGCCCGGTAGACCTCTCCCATACCGCCGGCGCCGAGCCTTTCAACCAAGCGGTACTCGCCGACACGGGTCTCGAGGAGCTCGGTCATCCCGCCGTGCCTTTCGTCGGCCCCCGAGCGCTCGTGCCCGGCCTCCCTATTGCGTGACGGGGGTGATCCCCATCAGCTCCATACCGTACTTGATCGGGACCGCGAACGAGATCCTGACGTCGGCCTGGCGTGCATAGGTGAAGATGCCGACCACACGCCCGCGGTCATCGAAGATCGGGCCACCGCTGTTGCCTGCCCCTGTGGCGTTGACGTCGAGCTGGAACACGTCGCCCATCTCGCTCCAGTACTCGTAGGCACCTTCCGCACCGGTCGGTGTCTCGCCGCGAATCACCCGGCCAATGTGGCCGGCGGTAACAGTCGGATCGGGAACTTCCTTCCACTCGTCCTGGGGATTGAGCGGGTCACTCTGACGCACCCGAACCGCAACGTCCGGCGACACGCCCGGATAGCCGAGGATCGTCACCTCGTCGCCTGGCTCGACGATCTTGTAGTTGTCGAACAGCTCCACCGGAGGCACGTCTGTCGGCAGGTCGATCTTGATCAGGGCGACGTCGGCCCGGTCGGAGACCCGGACCAGGCGAGCGGGCACCCTGAGCTTGGTTTTGGGAAAGGTCACATCGAGGTAGTTGAGCCGGCCCTCGAGTAGCTTGCCCGACATCTGCCCGTCGACGTTGAGGGCCTTCGAAGGGACCCACCGGGCGAGGTACTGCGCCGCGTCCTCAGCGATGTCGCCGACCTCCTCGTAGCCGTCCTTGGTCCGCTGATAGAGCTTGCCGGGGAGCGGCAGGTGAAAGCTCGTCTGCCAGTTCGCGGCGACGTGCCGGTTGGTGAGAATGAACCCGTTCGAGGTGACGACGAAGCCGGACCCCGAGCCGGCGGCCGTGATTGCCTTGTTGCTCCCGTCCTCAGAGTCCGTGATCAGCCAGGGCTCGATGCCGTCGGAGGTGCGCAGGTAGGCCGGTTTGTTCTGCATGTAGCGTTGGTAGATCTGCGCGCCGGACGGGGTGTACTCGAGCTTCCAGCTGAACTCGATGAGCACCGCGGAATTGCCGTAGCGCTTTGCAACCTCGCGCGCCGGCATGGGCCGGTTCTGCTGAGCCTGGCGTACCTCGTCCTGGCCACGCTGGATCTCGCTAACCCGTTTCTGGACGTCGCCCTGGCGCAGCAGCAGCCAGGCCGCGACGGCGGCGACCACAACCACCAGCACCGCCGCGATGTTGACCGCCATCGACCGGCTGCTCCGCTGGGAGCTGGAGATCATCCGCTCGACGGTCTCCTTGCCGACCTGAGGTCTCGGCTCCTCCCCGGTCGAGGGCGGGGCGGTGCCGCTGAGCCGCGTCGGAGGTGCGGGGGGGGCCTCGGCGAGGCGGGTTGCCTTGACCGCGGACGGCGGTCGCGGCTCGAGGTCGAACTCGAGCTCCGGGCCGCCCGCGCCGAGCTGCATGACGTCGCCGACATTCAGCGTCACGGTTCCAGAAATCCGCTGGCGATTGACGAACGTGCCGTTTCGGCTGCCCAGGTCGGTGAGCAGGAAGCGGGTGGGATCGCTCGGGTCCTGGGTGATCTTGGCATGGTTCCGGCTCACGAGGTCGTCGCTGTCGGGGGCGAACCGGACCACGGCCGAGGGATCGCGGCCAATGGTGACCTCCGCGTGCTGGCGCACTGGCAGCTCGTCCTTCTGGCCGGCTCGTGTGCCGCTCTTGTGGCTGAGGATCATCTTCTGGACCACTGTGGCTTCTCCATTCGTGTCCGACGTGTCGCTCATGGTGCCCATCCTTCCCACGATCGCGTGATTCCACGGCGGGTCACTGCACGCGTCCCCATCGATTGAATCACGGCGTATTCCATAAACCGCTCGACATCCTGAACCGGTTTGTGCGCCGTTGTCAGCGTCAAGCCATGCCGTTTCGGCCGTGCACGTTGCGAGATCGAGTCCTGAGCCTCAACGGAGTATAGCGCAGCGACGCGGCGTCTCGGGGAGTCGGTCGACACGAACCGCGAGCTTGTCCCAGCAGTATTTCCCGCGCACGGCTTCGGAATCACGTCATGGGCCTCCGTCGCCGCGCCATGACGATGCCGCTCTGTGTTCCGGCAGGTACAATCGGTGAGTGGATTCCACCCAGCCAAGCGCTCAGGCCGATTCGGCGCCAGTGGACATCGACGGTGCGAGCTGCCGGCCCCTGGATTCGCTGGCATTGCCCCAGCGCTACGTCCTGCGCAGCGACGATGACGGCTGGTACCTCACGTGCGTCGAAGCTCCGAATCTCGCCGTCAGGCTCGATCGCAGAACCTCGGTCACGGCGCAAGCAGCGCGGCGGGCGGGTGCGGGCACGATCTACCTCGACGGCGCAGCGCAGTGCGAGCCGTTCCTCGACACCGGGCGGCGCGTGTACAACCTCGACCATCACGAGGGGTGCGTTCGTCCGTTCACGCTCGCGACCTGCGAGCAGGCGCTGGTGCTGGTGCGCAAGGGTCTCGACCTGCGAGCGGGAGAGTGGACGGTCGTGTGCGGTGAGCCCGACCTCGACACCGTGCTTGCGATCTGGGTGCTGCTCAACCACGCTCGCCTCGTCGCCCCGGACGCCGTGATCCGCAGCCGGGTGATCCCGTTGATCCGGGTCGAGGGGGCCATCGACGCACTCGGCTTCGACCTTCTCGACCTGACGGGGCTTCCACAAGAGTTGATTGACGCGACCCAGGCGACGATCGACCGGCTGCGCGCGCATGAGCTCGCACTCAAGCGTGACGGCCGATGGACCGACACCGACCCCGCGGAGTACACGGTCGGCGTGCTCCGGTCGATCGACGCGCTGGTCTACTCGGCAGACGACTTCATCGGTCTGACCGAGGTCGAGGAGCTTGGGCGTGTGCCGCTGCGGGGCGACCGGATCGCCGTGCTGTGCCGTTCGGAGGTCGGAATCTACGAGGCCGAGCGGCACCTGCGCCAGGTCCACGGCGAGCGAGTCGGCCTCATCCTGCTGCAGAAGGACAGCTCGACCTACACCCTGCGCCAGGTCGATCCCTTCCTCCCGACCGGATTGGCCGCGCTGTACGACCGACTGAACCAGCTCGACCCGGCGGTGACGTCTGGGGCGAGATGGGGAGGTTCGTCCGACATTGGCGGTTCGCCCCGCGACCGCGGGACTCGTCTACGGCCGAACGACCTGCTCGAGATCTGCAGGCGGGTTTACCGGCCGGTGGGAACGCGCAGCCGACTGGTCCGGCTGGCTCAGGTCGTTGCGCTCGCCGGTGCGGCGACGGTGATCGCGGGCCTGGCGGGTGGATCGGGCGTGGCCGCTGCGCTCGCGGCCCAGACCGTGAGGGTCGGACCGCCCCGGCCGCTCCGTCTCGCCGCCGTCTTGGTGCTCTTCGCGGCGGCGGTCCTCGGGCTGGCCGCGCGACGCTTTCCGCGCGCCTTCGGGTTGCGTCTGCCCCGCGGCGCGCGCTGGGCCGTGCCACTCCTTCCGGTGGTGGTTGTCGGGGCGTTGGCCGGGGGCGCGTGGACGCCGGTTCCGGTTGCGCTGATTCTGCCGCCCGGGGGCGCGGGCCGCCTCGCGGTAATCTCTCTCGCTCTCGCCTCGGCCTGCGAGCTGCTCTTCCGAGGCGCACTCTACGGACTTCTCGCAGACGCATGGCCGGAAACCGGGCCGCCCGGTGGCTGGCGGTTGTCGCCGGCGGTGGTGGTCAGTGCCTTGCTCTCGGCGGCGGCATGGCCGGTGCTGATGCCGATCCCCTTCGCCATGCTCAGCGGCCCACACGGCCTCGTTCTCGCCGCACGCTTCGGCATTGCAGGAGTCGGGTTGGGCCTCGCCTGTGGGCTGGCGAGAGAACGTTCGGGAAGCCTGCTCGCACCTCTGACTCTGCACGTCGTTGCTGCCTGCGGCGTGTGGCCGGTGCTGCTCGCCGCCGCACAGTCCGCCCCGTGAGCCGTCCACCGGGCGATCGCCGGCTGATGACGGAGTGCATGCGTCTGCCGCTGAAGGTCATCGTGGAGGGTGGGTCGATCGGCGCGACCAAGGCCTACCTCACGGTACTGTCCGCTCGAGAGGACAGGGCGGTCCTCGCTCGGTTCAATCGGCGGGATCCTGTCTGGCAACGTTCTTGCTTCCAACAACAAAGGCGTGCACGGCGCGCGGGCATGAACGGCCGCCGCCGGGATGGAACAAAACAGTGTCGGGGGCGATTCTCTCAGAGGCCGGCCGGGTGTGGGCCGGACTCGTCCGGCCGGCGCCCGCAGCAGCGCGAGCGGCGAACCAACCAGAAGCGGAGGTCACGATGAAAGTGGTTTCGGGCAGAGTGCTCATCATGGCGACGACGGTGGCAGCGGCAGGTCTGCTCGCGGCGTGCTCGGCCGCGGTGCCGACGGGAACCCCGGGTGTCGACCGCGCCGGGCAGTACCTTCTGCGCAGCTCGGGTGACGACGTCACGGTGGTGATCAGCTACAAGTACGCGATCAAGAACCTCGGTGACCCGTGGCTCCTGCTCGACATGGCGGTCAGCGGCCGGCACCGGACCGCGACCGAGATCAAGCGCGACAACGTGTTCGTCATCACGCCTTCGGGTCAGCGCATCAATGCGCCGACGCAGAAGGAGTTCGGCCAGGCCTACTCCGAGCTGCAGAGCGCGATCCGCCGGGCGGACATCGCGTCGGAGCCGCTCGACTACTTCGGCGGCGACAAGCGCAGCTGCGGGATCCCCTTCTTCGCGATCCCCGGCACGGCGACGACCTCGGACAGCCTGTTCGTCAACGACCGTCAGGCCTGCACGGGCCGTCTGTACTTTCCGATCCCGGGCGGCGTGCAAGCCGGGGGCTGGGTCTTCGGGATCGACCTCAAGGAGAGCAAGATTCGAATCCCCTTCGCGCTCGAGCCGGAGCCGGCGAGCTGACCCGCTGAGCGCGTCGCCCCGCCACGGCAGGGGACGTGGTTGGACCGAACGTCGGGTGCGTGTCGAGAGAAGACAGTCAGCGCAGACGGCCCGACGGCTGGCGGGGCGACGGTGCTGGGCGCCCGCCGGCCGGCTGGAGCGGCACACGCCATGCCCCGCGGCCGTGAGTGAAGGCGTACAGCACCAGCTGCCCTTCCGGCGTCCGCCAGACGTCGAGTGACTCGGTGACGACATTGGCGAAGCCGGTGTTCTCCGACGCCCAGGACAGGCCCCCATCGATCGAGACGAGCACACCGAGGTCGGTGCCGAGGTAGAGTCGACGGGGTTCGTCGGGGTCGACGATGATGCAGTGAACGGGCATATCGGGGAATTGGCCCGACCCGTCGAGCGCGGTCCAGGTGCGGCCGGCATCCTCCGAGCGCCACAGATGGGGCCCGCCGAAGCCGGCGTAGGTCGCGTAGGCCCGTGACGGTTGGCTCGGATCGAGCACGAGCCACGAGACGAAACCTTCACGCGGGCGAACCCAGTCCCATACCGTTGACGAGGTCGTCGCCGTGGCGTGGTCGCAGCGCAGGATCCGCCCATCACTGGTGCCGGCCAGCATCAGGTCCGACGAATGGGGCGACACGGCCAGTGCGCTGACTTGACCGAGGCCGACGAGCGAGGCACTCGCCCGTACCCACGTGTCGGCCCCGTCGTCGCTGCGCCACAGGCGGCGCCCGCCGGTCCACAGCCGGCGTGGCTGGTTGGGGTCGAGCACGAACGGCGTGACGTAGAGGAAGGTCGATGGCGGGTCGACGATTCCGGTGGTCGCATAGCCGAAGGTCTCGCCCCCGTTCGTCGAGCGTCGCAGACCGAACTGTGGCGTCTCGGCGTAGACCCGGCGGGGATCGGTCGGATCGACTGCGACGAAACCGCCGTCGCCACCGAGGATCTCCTTCCAACCGTTGGCGCCGTCCTTGTCTCGGCCGCGCACGGTGCCGCTACCTTCTGTCCCTCCGACGTACGCGTCGCCACTCGGGAACACCGTACCGTGGGAGAACTGGGTGATGGCGAGGCCGCGGTTGAGGGCCGTCCAGGTCACCCCGGAACGGTCAACGGAGCACAGCGCACTCACCCCCATCCCGACCGGCGCCCGGGCGTTCGCGGTTCGGAACACCCCGCCGTCGCCGACCGCGTAGAGCGAACGCTGCGTCGTTCCGTCGTAGCGCGGGTCGAAGAAGAGGCCGTGGAGGTCGGCGTGCACCCAGCCGGGTGACGTCGGCTCCACCCACCAGTAGGAGGCCACGCCCCACGTCCGTCCCCCGTCGTCGGAGCGGAAGAGGTCGACGCCACCGGCCCAGACCCGGTCTGGGTCAATCGGGTCGACGGCGATCGTCGAGGCGTACCAGCCCGTGTTGACCCAGCTGTTCTCGATGCCGAGACTGCACTCGACGAGGCTCGCCCAGAGCGGGTTGGTGAGCAGCAGGGTCGCCAGCTTGTCGTGATCCGTGTTGCTGAGCCTCGTCTCCCAGGATCCGAACGCTCCACCCGCGCTCGAGCGATAGACGGCGAGCAGGCCCTGCTCGAACCGTCCGTCCGGGCCGGGGTCGTTACTCGCTGCCAGCGCGTAGACGACCTCCTGGTCGGACGGTGCGATGGCGAGCGTCGTCCGTCCCATGCCGGGCTCTGAAAGCACCTCCTGCCAGGCACGGCTCGAGGCGCCGTCGGTGGTCCGGTAGACGCGAGCCTGGTCGAGGGTTCCGCACGATGCGAGCAATACGTCGGTTGTGGTGTCGGTTCGTGCCACCAGGTCGAGGCAGCCACCCTTGACCTCTGGATTGAGCACCTGGGACCAGGTCAGCCCCAGGTTGTCGGTGCGCCAGACACCGGTGCGGGTCGCGGCGTACAACCGGTCCTCGTCCTGGCGGCTCACGGCGAGGTCGTTGACCCACTGGAAGTCCACCCGATCGGTTCCCCGCATCCGGGTCCAGGTGCGCCCGGAGTCGGTGGATGTGAAGATGCCGCCGCCGCGCAGCGGCAGCTCGGTGCCATGGACCTCCTCGAGGAAGTACCCCTCGCCGGTGCCGGCGTACAGCACGCGCCGGTCGGTCGGGTGCATGACCAGGGCGTTGACGGTGAGGTTGGCCATGTCGTCTGACATGGGCAGCCAGTTGGCTCCGGCGTCGGTCGACTTCCACACGCCGCCCGAGACCCCGGCGGTGTACAGGGTCTCCGCCCGAACCGGGTCGATCACCAGCGTACGGGTCCGTCCGCCGAGGCTGCCCGGCCCGAGCGGCTGCCAGGTTCCCAACGCGGCGGCGACATGTGCGCCGCCCCGTGAGCCGGTCCTGTCAACGAAGGCGCCGAGCCGGCTTGAGTAGAGCGGGAGAGCTCGCACCTGCTCGGCGGCGAGCGCGTAGGCTGCGACAGTGTCGAGGTCGGGGTCCTGTGCGCGCCGCTTCATCCGCGCGTAGGTGGAGGCGGGATCAGACCCTTCGGGCCCGCGCCGGGGCGTCGCAGTCGGAGAATCGGCAGTGACGGGGGAACGGCGCTGGGCGGACGGGTCACCCAGGCTGACCAGCATCAGGCCAGCAGCGAGCGGTGCGGCGAAGCGGGCCTTCACGGTGAGTCCTCCCGGGCCGGGGCGCCGGCTGGCCGCCGACGCACGAGCCGTGGACGGCGGTTCACGTTCTGGCGACCTCCACCAGCTCGTGAACCGTGGCGAGCAGTACGCCAAGGTCTGGTGGCTTGGTCAGGAAACGGTCGCATTTGACCCAGGTCTTTTCGAGCTGCGCCCTGAGGTCGGTCATCTTGTCGACCCCGGTGAGCATGATGATCGGGATCGAGCTGGTCGATGAGGTCTTCTTGAGCAGGTTCGCGAGGTCGTAGCCCTCAGATGGGTACGTCATCATCACATCGAGGATGATGAGGTCCGGGGCGCGGTGCGAAATGGCGGCGATGGCTTCCTCACCGGTCGAAGCCGTGACCACCTCGAACTCCACCTCGAGCACGGCGCGGAGGGCATCGACCAGGACCGCGTCATCGTCGACTACGAGAATCGTCTTCACCGGCCGACACGCCTCCCTTCGCTCCGGAAGTCCACATTGAGTATAGCCCCCGCCCGCGGAGACGGGCGATCGTGCATGCGGACGGTTGTCGGCGGGAATGGTGGCGACCTGGTCGGACCCGATCGCGTTGAGCACCGCAGGACCAGGGTGGTTTCAGGCGTTCTCGATCGGTTGGAGAAGGATGGTGACCTGGTCGACATCTGGAAAGCGCTCACGCAGTGCCGAATCGACCGCTGCGGAGAGCTGGTGGACATCGGTGGTGGCCGCATGAGGCTCAGTGGCGCAGCGACACGAGACCACCAGACCGTGGTCGCCGTGCACGACGGCCACCTCGCAAGCGCGGCAGCGGTAGCCGTGACCTCGGACCACTTCCTCGACCGCCATTTGGATCGCTTCTTCCGTGCTGCCTTCCGGAGGTGGTGTGCTCTCACCGCGCGGCTCGATGTGAGAGACGATCTCCGCGAGGCCGGGAAACCTGCGCAACAGCTTCATCTCGAGCTCGCTGGCGCGGATGTGGGCCGCGGCGAGGTCGAGCTCAGGATCGACCTCCACGTGGAGCTCGAGTGTCGGGCCCACGGGTCCGGCCACGACCCGCACCGCGTTGATGTCGAGACCGTGCGTGCGTGCGATCGAACGGACGCCCGACGGGCTGGGAATCGGCAGGCCGCCGTCGTTCGCGGGCTCCAGATGCACCAGCACGTCGGCTCCGGGCAGTCTCGTCCTGACGGAGTGTTCGACCCGTTCGGCGAGCCTGTGCGCGTGCTCGAGCGTGATCGCGGGCTCCGCGCTCAGAGTGAGGTCGACGAAGTAGTCGGCGCCGCTGCGGCGCACCCGAACCCGCCCCACGTCGAGTACGCCGGTCACCCGCGCCGCCTCCTCCACCCGCTCGCGAAGACCTGGCGGGACCTCGTCGAGGAGGTCACCAACCGTGCGGCGGCCCAGGCGGAGGCTGATCCATACGACGATTCCGGCCACGCCGAGGGCGGCGATGGCGTCCGCCTGAACCAGCCACGGCGCCTCGAGGGCCGGTGCGAGCCTCACCGCGACCAGGCCGAGGATGACCACGGACGACGACCACACGTCGGTCGAGAAGTGCAGGGCGTCTGCCTCCAGCGCCTGGCTGCCGGTCCTCCGAGCGACCCGCAGGAGCGCCCGCGAACGGGAGAAGTCCACCGCAATCGACACCGCCATCACCACGAACGCCCAGGCGGTCGCCTCAACCCTGACATTGCCTCCCGCCAGCCGCTGCGTCGCCTCGTTCACGATCCAGCCACACGTGAGCAGGAGCAGCACGGTCTCGAACAGGGCGGAGAGATTCTCCACCTTGCCGTGCCCGAAGGGATGGCGGGTGTCGGCGGGCCGGGCTGAGGCGCGAACCGCGAACAGGGTGACGAGGGCGGCGACCAGGTCCAGGGCCGAGTGGAGCGCCTCCGAGAGGATACCGAGGCTGCCGGTGGCGAGTCCGACCGCGAGCTTCATGCCGGTGAGCGCGACCGCCGCCGCCACGGACGTCGCCGCCACGAATCCCTTGTCGTGCGCGGAGCGACGGTCGGACGAGGGCGGCGTCGACCCGTCGTCTACGATCTCAACAAACATGATCTCAAGATAGTGCTCTGCTCAGAGAGTGGCAACAAATCAAGAGACCCCTAGGAGGCCATGCTCGCGGCACGTTCGACCCTCGACGAGGCGACTGCGCCGCCAGGAAACCTGGCGGCGGGTACCCGTCCCAATGTCGCATCGGGGACGGGTCTCGGCCGCAGAGGAGAGGTGCACGGAGATGTCAACAGGGAGCGTCGCCCGGGTCACGGTCGCAGAGGCGTGCGCTACCGCGAGAGCTCGGCGAGGGTGCGTTCGAGCACAGGCAGGACGTTGTCGGCGACGATCTGCTGGCCCTCGGCGTTGGGGTGGATGCCGTCCTCGAGATTGAGGCCAGGCCGCGCAGCGACGCCCTTGAGCAGAAATGGCACCAGCGGGACGTCGAGCTCGCGGGCGAGACGGGGATAGATCGCCTCGAACTCCCGGACGTACGTTGGACCGAGGTTGGGAGGCAGGCGCATCCCGAGCAGCACGACCCGGGCGCCGGCCTCGCGGGCTCTCACGATGATGGCGCGCAGGTTCGCCTCGACCGAATCTACCGGCTGGCCGCGCAGCCCGTCGTTGGCCCCGAGCCCCACGACGACGACGTCCGGTCGGAGCCCGAGGACCCAGTCGAGCCGGCGCCGACCGCCTGCCGACGTGTCGCCGCTGACGCCGGCGTTGACCACGCGAATCGGCCGGCCCTCCCGTACCAGCTTGTCGCCGATGACGGCAGGGAAGGCCTGCGACTCGCCGAGACCGAAGCCGGCGGTGAGGCTGTCGCCGAGGAAGACCACCAGCGGCCCTTCGGGGG
>CAZQYU010000005.1:0-36834 GCA_964597585.1 uncultured Thermoanaerobaculia bacterium | reverse complement strand
GACTCCCTTCGCAGGCTGACGACCGACAGCAAGCAGCTCGAGATGTTCAGAGAGATCAAGGCCTGACAGGCCGCCGGATCGGTGGTGGTCAGCGGAATCCGGATGATCGAGCAATCCTGCGACCCGGGCTCGAAAAGCGTAGGATGGGTGAAGGTGCGCGAGATCGGGAGGATCGGTGCTCTCAGCTGAGCAGGCGCGGCGGGTGTACGACCGGATTGGAGCGCGGCAGGACACGCAGGGCTTCTACGAGAACCCCGCGCTCGACCGCCTCGTCCGGGCGGCGAGCTTCGGCCAGGCACAGGCCCTGGTCGAGCTGGGATGCGGCACCGGTCGTTTCGCGAAGCGCCTTCTCAATGATGAACTTCCGGAGCACGCGAGCTACGCGGGGTTCGACATCAGCCCGACGATGGTGGGTCTGGCGCGGGAGCGTCTGCAGCCCTTCAGGGAGCGAGCTGCGGTGACGCTCACGGATGGCTCGGTCGAGCTCCCGCTCGCTGACCGCTGCTGCGACCGGTTCGTGTCCAACTACGTCCTCGACCTTCTGCCGGAGGAGACGATCCGCGCCGTCGTGCGCGAGGCCGCCCGGGTGCTGCGACCCGGCGGCAGGCTGTGCGTGGTGAGCCTGACGTTCGGGACAACGGTCGCCTCGAGGGCCGTGATCGCCGTGTGGCGAACGGTGCACCGGGTCTCCCCCGGGCTCACGGGAGGATGCCGGCCCATCGATCTCGGCCGCTTCGTGCAATCGGATCCCTGGCGCGTCATGGGTGACACGGCGCTCGTGTCGTGGGGCGTGCCGTCCGAGGTGGTTGTCGCCGAGCTCGGTGCGGGCTCGGATGAGCGGAGGGAGAGTCGACGATGAAGAACGCGTCGGCCCTGGAGTTGGCAGCCAGGGTCAGGGAGGCGTGCCTTCGGGAAGCGCTCGCCGCGTGGGAGGACGCCGGAATGAGCGGGCTGTGTGCCGAGGGCCGCTGGGAGCGTGCGATGGATGCGCTGCGGTCGGCCGATCTCGAGCGGGTGGTTGCGGCTGTTGCTTCCGAAAGTGCGGGTGGCGACACTGCCTGACGGGCCGAGCCGCCGGATCGTCGGCTTTCACCGTGACGGGGAGGGCCAGTGGGTGGCGGAGCTCGAGTGCGGTCACACCCTGCACGTTCGACACGATCCTCCGTGGCAGAATCGAGCCTGGGTGCTGACCGAGCGGAGCCGATCCCGGTCCCTCGGGCAACGCCTGAGCTGCACGGCGTGTGGAGAGGGAACGAAGCGCAGTGGAGAGGGCGAGGGGGTCCGGTGCGATGCAAGCGTGCCAGCGGCAGGACACCCTCAGGACGCCCCGGACCAGGGAGGAGAGTCGACCCCATGAACGTGCGGACGCCGAACCGGTTGACGCGAAGCTACACTCAGCACCTCACCGGAACCCCGCGCGAGGTGTTTCCGTTGCTCTGCCCGGTGCGCGAGCGCGAGTGGGTGAACGGCTGGGACCCGGATCTCGTCCTTACGACGTCGGGCGTGGCGGAGCTCGGGTGTGTGTTCATCACCACTGCGCAGCCGTCGGACGCGGTGTGGATGGTCACCCGTCATGAGCCGGAGACGGGGCGGCTCGACCTGGTGAAGCTGATCCCCGACGTGGTGGTGGCCCGGATCACGATCCAGCTCGCGGACGCACCGGGCGGGTCGACGGCCGCGATCACTTACTCCTACACGTCGCTGGGGCAGCTCGGCGACCTGGTGCTCGAAGAGTTCACCGATGCCGACTTCACGAACTTCATGGAGACCTGGGAGTCCGAGCTCAATCACTTCCTCGAGACCGGCGAGAAGCTCCCGCTGAACGGCGATCGGTGAGCGGGCAGGAGGTCGGGAGGTCGAGGGTGAGCGAGCTGGAGTTCCGCCACACTCAGCCGGGCACGGTGATCGTGGCGTCGATGCTGGCGGCTTTCGCCTTCGCCGTCTGGTACGGTCTCGCAGCCAACTGGGACCTTGCCGCGAGGGTCGAGATCTGGGGCGTGGCGGCGGTGGGGCTGCTGTTCCACTCGCTGACCATCGAGATCGACCACGAGCGATTCCGCTGTTTCTTCGGCTTTGGCCTGATCCGTCGGACCTTCCCACTGTCCGAGGTCGCTGCAGTCCGCAGGGTCCGCAACAGATGGTTCTACGGCTGGGGCATCCGCCTCATCCGGTCGGGCTGGATGTTCAACGTGTCGGGCTTTGACGCCGTCGAGCTCGAGCTGCGCTCGGGCCGGCGCTTCCGGGTCGGGACCGACCGCCCCGACGACGTGATCGAGGCCTTCGAGCGGCTGCACGGGAGGGCCGCGTGATGCTGTGGACGAAGACGGCGCGCGGTGTGGTCGTGATCGCGTTCGGGCTGGCGGTCGGCGGTGCGGGCGCTGCCCAGCGCAGAGTGCAGCCGGGCGAGCACTTCGAGCTCGCGCATTCGGCGACCGTGGAGGTCGACGACACGGGCCTCGAGGTGCGCTTCCAGGGAGTGCTCGAGGACTCGCGCTGCCCGGAGAACGCGCGCTGCATGTGGGCGGGCAACGCGCGCGTCGAGTTCCATGTCGGCGTCGAGGGCGAGGCCGGCGAGAGCCTGGTGCTCAACACCCACGGCGGCGAGGCGCTGCCCTCGACCGGCTGCGCCGGCGGTCTCGAGCTCGAGCTTTTCGGTCTCCGGCCGTATCCCAGCACCGAGGGACCGCCCCCGGCCGACCGCTATGTTGCGACGCTGGTCGTACGCGTGGGCTGCGCCCGGGAGACAGGCGACAAAGGCGCCGGCGGGGTGAAGAGTCAAGTCTGAGCGGAGAGCCGGACCGCGCCCGGTCTCTTCCCCACACATCGCATGCCGCGTCGCCAGGCCGACTGGATTCATGGGCCGATCCAGCTGACAGCACGGATCTTGAGTCCGCGCCGGCTCTGTGCCCACCCTCATTCTTGACTGCCCATACCCGGGCGCCGAGCGCCCGGGTATGGGCTATCCTCGTGCCGATGCGGGGCGTCCCGCGGGAAGGTGAGTATGAAGATCAACCCGGGGGTCGGTGTCGAGGAGCTTCGGTTCGGCCAGAGTGAAGTGGAGGTCGAGGTGCTGATCGGTACGCCTGACCGGATCGAGGAGGAGCGCTACGAGGGCGACCACTCGTTGGCCTGGCACTACCAGGCGCTGGGCCTTTCGGTGTACTTCGAGCCGGACCCCGAGCTGCGTCTGGTCATGATCGACGCCGACAGCCCCGATACCCAGCTCGACAGCCTGGCGCCGATCGGGCTCGACGAAGAGCATCTCCTCGAGCGGCTCGCCGACATGGGCGAGGTCGTACTCGAGGAGGAGTTCGACGAGCTTGACCGGAGGGTCTACGACCTCGTTGACACCGGGGTCTGGTTCTGGATCCACAAGGGCCGCTGCGACTCGGTACAGGTTTCGGTGCTCGTCGACGACGACGACGAGTACGTCTGGCCCTGAGATGACCGAGGAGGTGCTCAACCGCGACCTGCTGCCGGGCAACGTGTGCTTTGGATGTGGGCACGCCAATCCGAAGGGTCTCGGGGTCGAGGTCGTCCGCGACCCGTCCGACCCCGAACGTCTGATCGGGACCTTCGATCCCCCGGCGCACATGATCGGGTTTCCGGGTATCACCCACGGTGGCGCGATCTACACCGCGCTCGACTGCATCGCGGCGTGGACGCCGATGGTGCTCCGCCCCGATGTCAAGGCGATCTGGATCCTGCGCTCGGCCACCATCACCTACCTTCGCCCAGCCCACCAGGGGCGTCCGCTGCGTCTCGCGAGCAGGATCGAGAGCGAGGGAAGAGTCGGACATGCGGTCGAGGTGCAGGCCGAGGCCAGGGATTCGGACGGCAATGTGCTGGCGGAAGGTCTCTTCAAGGTGGTCCCACTGGTCGCCGATCGCTTCGTCAAGGTCGCAGGCATCGACCGTTTGCCCGAAAACTGGCGGCACTTCCTTGGCGTGGAGGACATCCCATGACGAGAGGCGGATGGGCTGTGTTGGTGGTGGCGAGTGTGGCGACGGCGGTCGCGTGCACAACCTCGGGGGGCGGCGCGCCGGGCGACTGGTTTCGGCTCTACGCGGGTCCGACCGAGACGGTCTGGCACACGACGCTCGAGCTGCTCGCCGACCAGGGGTACGTGGTCGATACCACGGACGTTGAGCACGGCCGCATCCGGGCGCACTCGGGTGACCAGCTCGGCGTCCACGGGGTCGAGCTGATTCTCGAAGTGACAGCGACCGGAGATCTCGTCCGAGTGACCGCCTCTGCCCGTGGCAGCGAGACCGGGCCGGGCGCCCACCGGTATATGGAAGAGGCGGTGGTCGGGTTTCTCCGCCTGCTCGACGAGCGGATGCGCGATGTGCGCGCCGGGTCGGGTCCGGAAGGCATGTAACCCTGGTCCCTGAGTCGGCGTATAGAAGAGTGGGATGAGTCCCGGACCTCCTCCTTCCTCAACGGACGGGCCCCCGCACCGGGGGCCCGAGCCGTCTTGGAACCCGCCGCCGTTGCCGTGGGTATCTCGCATAGGAATCCTCACACGATGACCGCGGTTGGCCAGAGTTGCACACATCATCGAGTGAGCCGCCGTCGCGTGACAGAGCACCGGCCGGGGGGCCGGAGCTTCGGCGCGGCAGCGCGGCGCAGGTATGGAGGGCCGACAATGGGCGACCGGATCATGACCCTGCATCCGGACGGCAAGTCCGGCGTCAACATCGACCGCGTCCGCTACGAGACGATCCGCGCCGCGATCCTGGCGGCGGTGGGCGAGGCCGGCGAGATCGGTTTCACGGAGTTGATCGCCGACGTGCAACACCGTCTGGCAGGACGGTTTGGCGGGAGCGTCCCCTGGTACGTCACCACCGTTAAGCTCGATCTCGAGGCCCGTGGTCTGCTCGCGCGGGGGCGTGCCGGGGGGAGGCAGGTCCTGTGGCGCACGGACCGGGCATGATCCATCAGGGATCTCTTCACTCGAGGCGGTGCCAGGTTCCGCTCTCGGTGAGGTTGGGATCGGCCAGCGGGTCGTCGGTGAGGATGACCTCGTCGAGCTCGTTGCGCCACGTGCAGGCGTAGCCGGCGTCGAGATCGTCTCAGCCGGTCGTCACCGCAATCACCTCACTTGCCGCGGGCGTTCTTCAAGACGCGATCAATGAGGAAGAGAAGATCGTCGATGTCGAAGGGCTTGTACACGATGAGCTCGGCCTGGCTGACCCTGCGCGTGACCTTCTCGCTGACCGGATCGTGGCTGAGGTCTCGGGCCGTGATCAGGACCACGGGGATCTTGCGGGGCAAGCGCCCCTGTTCGGCCGCTTCGTGGATCTTGCGCGAGACCGAGTAGCCGTCCTCGCCGGGCATCATCACGTCGAGCAGCACGATGTCGGGCACGTGCCGGTGGACCGCTTCGAGCGCCGACGGCCCGTCGCGCGCCGTGACGACCTCGTAGCCCTCCTCCTCGAGGACGTACTGGACGGTCTCCACTATCTTGGGCTCGTCATCGACGAGGAGCACGGTGGCCTTGGGCATGTGCGCCTCCCTGCCGACACGCGCGCCGGCGAATGTCCCATGATGTCACAATTCCATCAGGCGGGCTCGACCGCACCGGTCGATTCCGCGGGGAGGGTGGATGAACGAGCTGGTGGTGCAGGCAGGCAAGCTCACGCCTTACGAGCGCAAGGTGCTCGCCGAGGTGGCAGCCCGCACGGTCCGGCCCGGGCCCCTGCAGGTGGTGCTGGACGCGGCCGGAGTCCCGTTCGAGGCGGCACTGCGCCGCCTCAAGAACGGCCGCAGCCGGCTTGCGCGGCGGACGTCCGAGGCGATCGACCACGCAGTTCGCGGCGCAGTGGAAAAGTCGCTGACCCTTGGGGGCCGGCTTGCAGGCGACGAACCGGTGATGCGTGTGTACCGCCGTCTCGGCTACCCGGTCGCCGATCACGTTGACATCGCGCGCCTGCCGCTCGAGGCCCGCGATCTGGCCGCTGAAAGGTTCCTTCGCGCCGGCTCCTTCCTGCTCGGAGGGGAAGGGATGGCGCTCGGCGCTGCCGCATCGCTCGCGGAGGCACTCCCGTTCGCTCAGGTCGCCGTGCCGACCCTGATCGCAACCGACATCGCGGCGTCCACAACTCTGCTCGGCCGCCACGTGGTCCAGCTGGCTTCGGTTTACGGCTACAGCATCGCGCGTGATCCGGGCAACCGCGCCCATGTGCTGGGAGCGATGATCCCCCAGCAGATGAGTTGGGATGAGGGATTCCTTCCGGCGAAAGTGGTGGCCATGCAGGCCGCCCGGGAAGCGGGGGACTTCGTGGCGAAGCTCGGCCGCAGCGCGAGCCGGGTCGGCTTCGATCAGGCTCTGCGGTCGATGGCCAGGGAGGCCCCGCAGCTGGTCAAGCTCGTCAACCTGGTGATCGAGAAGCTCGGGCTTCGGGCCTCCCAGAAGGCACTTGGAATGTTGGTGCCGATCGCCGGCGGCGCGATCAACGGCGCACTCAACCTCGCCTTCCAGCAGGCGGGTCACGTCACCGGGAAGGACTACTTTCGCCTGCTGACGCTGTCGGAACGCTACGGTCAGGCGACGGTTCGGACCATTCTCGAGCATGAGGTCGAACGCGTCCGGTCCGAAGCGCGGACCGGCTGAGCCGATCAGTGGGGACGAGCTCCCGGATCGCAGCGACTCTCGGGTTGCGCACCTTCGGGCGCAGGTTCCGCGCGCTCGTCCATGCCGACTTCCGCCGCTACTGGATCGGCCAGCTGGTCAGCGTCAACGGCACATGGATGCAGAGTGCCGCCCAGGGGTGGCTGCTGTATCGCCTCACCGACCAGGCCGTTTGGCTGGGTGCGCTGTCGTTGGCCCGGTTCGGACCCTCTCTGCTGCTGTCGCCGGTTGCAGGCGTGCTCGCTGACCGATGGGACCGGCGCCGGCTGGTCCTCGGCACGCAGACGGTCATGATGGTGCTTGCCGGCGTCCTCGCGGCGCTCACTCTGGGCGCCCTGGTGACGCCGCACCTGGTGCTCATGGTGGCCTTTCTCGAGGGCCTGACGGTGACCCTCGACATGCCGGCCCGCCAAGCGCTCCAGCTCGATCTGGTCGGTGCAAGCGACCTCCCGTCTGCGGTCGGGCTGAACTCGGTGGCTTTCAACGTCGCGCGAATGGTGGGCCCCGCCATGGCCGGGATGGTCGTGGCGGCGGCGAGCGAGGGCTGGTGCTTTGCGGTCAACTCGGTGTCGTTTCTCGGGGTGCTGGTGGCGCTGATCACGATCACCGCCCGGCCGCGCAGCGCCCGGTCGACACGGTCGCTCGCGGCTCAGCTCGCCGAGGTCGCCGCCTTCGTGCGTTCGGACAGCCGCGTCGCGGTGACCCTCGCCGCAGTCACGGTGACGGCGGTGTTGGGTCTGGGTTACTCGAGCATCCTGCCGGTGGTCGCGCGCGACGTGCTCCACGGCGACGCCCGGACCTACGGATGGCTACTCGCGGCGGCAGGGGCGGGGGCGGTGGTCGGCGCACTGCAGGCGGCGGGCCGCTCGTCTCCGCGCGGGGCGCGCTGGGTGATCGCTCGCCGGCAGCTCGCGCTCGGCGTCGCGCTGCTGGCGCTGGCGATTGGGCACAGCCTCACGGTCGATCTCGGCGCACTCGCGCTCGCCGGCTTTGCCATCTCCGGCCAGCTCACCACGACGAACTCGTACCTTCAGATGACGGCGCCCGAGCACCTCCGCGGGCGCGTGCTGTCGATCTATGTGTGGCTGTTCGCCGGCTCGGCGCCGCTGTCGGGGCTCGCTTTTGGCGCTCTGACCGATGCCGTCGGAGTCTCGCCAACGGTTGCGTTGGGTGGGACCGGCTGCGTCCTGGCCGGCTCGGGGCTGCTCGTCGCGCTGCTGGTTCAGCGCCGCCGCAAGACGCGAGCGAGCGCGTCGAACCAGGGCGATGCCTCTTCGATGCCGAGCCGCTGAGCCGCAATGAGATAGGCGGCCGCGAACACGCCCAGCACGATCCCCGCGGTGAGGATGGTATTGAGGGCAGGCAGGGCGATCCACACCAGCGCGGCGAGGACTGCGGCACCGGCACCCAGTCCGATCATGCGGGAGACCGCGGCCAGCGGCAGGCGGCGCTCGGGGACATGCCGCGCGAGTCGACGCCACAAGAGCACGAACTCGAGCCACGCGCCGAGAGCTGCGGCGAGCGAGAGGCCCGCCGCTCCGAGCCGGAGGTCGCCGGGGCCGCCGGCCAGCTCGGCGACGCCGATTCGGTCGAACAGGAGCATGAACGGGATCCCGAGACCGGTGGTGACCGCGACCCGTGCCGCGGCCACCATGGCTGGGGTCCGCGTGTCGGACGCAGCGTAGTAGGCCGACTGGAGCAACCTGGACGAGATCCCGGCGGGCAGGCCGATGCTGTAGCCGGCAAGGACGAGGGCGACGAGCCAGGTGTCGGCGACGGTGAAGCGGCCGGTGCCGTAGAGCGCTCCGACGACGAGGGTGCCGAAGGCGAGGTAGCCGATCGCGGTCGGGATCGAGACGAAGGCGGTCTGGCCGACGCCCCGGGCGACCCGCGGCCCTGCAGCGCCGCGCGTCCTCCGGGAAAGCTCGGGCAGCTCGGCGGCCGCCACCGACATCCCAAACAGGCTGACCGGCAGGACGTAGAGGGTCTGGGCCCAACGGAGCGCGGAGACCGCGCCGGTGGCGAGCAGCGAGGCGAGCAGGAGGTCGAGATAGGCCGAAACCTGGACCACCCCACGGCCGGCGACCACCGGGCCAAACGCGGCGATGGCCGAGCGGACCCCCGGAACCTTGAGGGACATCGACAGGCGGAAGCCGCGCAGCAGGTGGATGACGAGGGGGAGCTGGACCAGCAGCTGGAGCACGCCGCCGATCAATGCTCCGACGCAAGCGGCGATCAGGAGGCGGTCGAGCGCCGCGACACCCTGGGGGTCGACGATTCGCGAGCCGGTCCACACGAGGGCGGCGATGATCGCAGCGTTCCACGCGACTGGTGCGACGTAGGAGAGAAAGAAGCGGCGGTGGCTGTTGAGCACTCCGAGCGCCCACGCCGAGACCACGAGGATGCCGGTCATGGGAAAGATGTAGCGCACCGCGGCGACGGTGAGCTGGTAGCGGTCGACGGTCGCAGTGCCGGCGGCGATCGCGGCTCGGTCGGCCAGGAAGCCTGCCGCGAGAACCGCCACAATGGGTCGCGCGAGCAGGACGCCGGCCAATGCGACGGCCGCCGCGAGTGCGACCAGCAGCCCGAGGACGGCACCGGCGAAGCGGCCCGCCTCTTCCTCTCGGCCCTCCTCGAGGAGTCGGCTGTAGATCGGGATGAACGAAGCGGAAACGGTCCCCTCGCCGAGGAGGTTCTGCAGGATGTTCGGTCCGCGCAGTGCGGTCGAGAAGACGTCGGCGTGGGGACCGACCCCGAAGTAGTGGGCAATGGCACGGTCGCGCAGAAAACCGACCAGGCGGCTGGACAGGATCCCGGCCGCGACGCGTGCGGCACCGCTGCGTTGGGAGGAGGCCATCAGTTTGTCCGGCGGCCGCTCGGACGCGCCCGGACGGTCACGCTTCGCGGGCGGCGATCAGCTGGATATTGTCGGCGTAGCAGCGCTCGCAGAGGTGACGACCGGGCTCGAACTCGGCGTCCTTCACTGCACCTTCGACGTAGGCGCAATCGGTCTCGACCAG
The DNA here is from genome assembly GCA_964597585.1 of uncultured Thermoanaerobaculia bacterium. Taxonomy (GTDB): domain Bacteria; phylum Acidobacteriota; class Thermoanaerobaculia; order Thermoanaerobaculales; family Sulfomarinibacteraceae; genus CAVSIS01. The sequence goes on along the minus strand of CAZQYU010000005.1, from coordinate 27,180 downwards.
GCACTCGTCGCAGACCACCGTCGTACCCTTCTCGAAGCGCCACACCGGTCCGGTCATGACCACCACCTCCACACGGTCGGGGGACGGGCGTTCGGGCGTCCGCTCATCGACATGATACCCGTATCGTGTCCCGTTGAGCCTGACCGGGTAATGCTCAGAACGGGACGTCGTCGTCGTCCGGGAAGCCGTCGCCGCCGCTGTCGCCGCCACCGCTGTCGCGACGGGAGCTGGCGCCACCGGAACCGCCAGATCCGCCGGGGCCGCCGAGCAGCCTGAGCTCGCGGACGCGGATCTCGGTCATGTATTTCTTTTGACCGTCCTGCTCCCACGAACGGGTACGGATCGCGCCTTCGATGTAAAGCAGCTTGCCCTTGTGGACGTACTGTTCGACGACGTTCACGAGCCGATCCCAGACGACGATGTTGTGCCACTCGGTGTAGTCCACCCAGTTCCCGCTGTCATCCTTCCTGCGCTCGTTGGTGGCGAGCGAGAAGGTGGCCAGCCGGGAGCCGCTGGGGAGCGACTTGATCTCGGGATCGCGGCCGACATTGCCGACCAGAATGACCTTGTTGATCATGGCGTCTCCTTCCCGCGTGGACGGGGTGGGGCTAATGTAGCACAGGGAGACGGGAGGGAGCGGCGCGGTGAAGATGGTGATCCAGCGCGTGTCGCGGGCCGAGGTCCGGGTGGATGGAAGAGTCGTAGGGAGCGTCGGAGAGGGCTTCCTCGTCCTGGTCGGCATTGAGCGCGGCGACGGCGAGGGCGAGGTCGAGCGCGCGGCGAACCGGCTCGCCGGCCTGCGGGCCTTCGAGGACGCTGAGGGCAGGATCAACCGCGATCTGGCAGACGTCGGCGGCGGCGTGCTGGCGGTGTCGCAGTTCACTTTGGCCGGCTCGATCCGCCGCGGACGCCGGCCGAGCTTCGACAACGCCATGCCGGGGCCCGCAGCGGAGCCGCTCTTCGAACGGTTCGTCGATCACCTGCGCCGGGCGGGGGTGCCGGTCGAGACCGGGGTCTTCGGCGCGATGATGGACGTCGAGCTGGTCAACTCGGGGCCCGTGACCCTGATCTGGGACGATCCCGGCCCAGGCTGATACTGACGGAGGCCGGCCGCGTCAGTGCGCGGCCGGAGTTGCCGCTGGTGTGGGGGTTTCCGGAGTCTGCCAGGCGCTCCACATGTCCGCTGCCTCGCCCATGTACTCGACGGCTGCACGGATCTGGTCGTCGCCCTCGATCGCCTCGCGGTACCCGGCCTCGAGGCCGATGGTGGAGTTCAGGACCTCGACCTGGACCGCGCGCCGGACCTCTTCCAGAGCACGACCGTCCGACTGCGCCGCCTCGATCGTCGCCTCGTCCACGATCGAGTTGTCCCTGACGAACTTCCAGAACCGCTGCAGGGTGAGATCGTCGACCGAGAAACCGCGACCGAAGGCTGCCTGGTCGGCGGTCGGTACCTTCTGCAGCAGCTCGACAGCGAAGCGGAAGAAGGCCGACTGCCCGTAGAGTCGGACCACCGGCTCGGGCAGCTCGCTGAGCTTCACGGTGACGTCCGGCGTGATGCCTCCGCCGCCGAGCACGGTGCGGCCGGCGTCGGTCTCGAAGACCTCGTTCTTGGGCGCGGTGTCGTCAGTGATCCCGTTGCGGTGGGTGATGTAGTCGATGTAGGAGGCGTAGTCGCGCTGGATACAGCGGCCCGACGGCGTGTAGTAGCGCGCTGTGGTCAGCGCCAGGCCCGTGTCACGGACCGTGAACACGGTCTGGACGAGACCCTTGCCCCAGGTCGTTTCTCCCAACACCAGGCCCCGGTCGTGATCCTGGACGGCACCGGCGACGATCTCCGAGGCCGAAGCCGAGCCCTCGTTCACGAGAATGACGAGCGGTCCGTTGAAGTGGGTGCCGCGGCCCGGTGCGCGAAACACCTGGTCATTCTCCGGCTTGCGCCCCTTGGTCGTGACGATCACCTGACCGGGTCTGAGGAAGGTGTCGGCGACGCCGACCGCCGCCTCGAGCCCACCACCAGGGTTGTTGCGCAGATCGAAAACGAGCTGGGTCATGCCCTGGCTCTCGAGGTCGCGGATTGCCTCCCGGACCTCATGCACGCTGGTGTTGGAGAACTCTGAGAGCCGGATGTAGCCGATGTCGGGGCGCAGCATGAAGGCGAAGCGTACCGAGTTGGTGGGGATGCGGGTGCGGTCGATCTGGATCTCGAGCGGCTCTTTCAGCCCGGGCCGCTCGATGGTGAGGTGGACGGAGCTGCCCTCGGGTCCGCGGACCCGATCGACCACCTCGTCGAGAGTGAGGTTGTCGGTCGCCTCACCTTCGACCTTCGCGATCACGTCACCGGCACGAAGGCCCTTGGCGGCGGCGGGCGTGCCGGCGATGGGCGCGATCACGGTCACCTTGCCCTCGCGCCGCGAGATGATGATGCCGACGCCGAAAAACGAACCTTCCTGCCGTGCGCGCATGCGTTGGAACGAACGCGGATCGAGGAAGTTGGAGTGCGGATCGAGGACCTCGAGCATGCCGTCGATTCCGTTGTAGACGATGTCGGCTGGATTGTTGTCGTCGGGCAGCCAGTCAACCAGCAGGTTGACGATTCGCGACGCCCGCAGCACCAATCGCTCCTCGTCTCCGCGCTTGGTCGTGTCGCCGAAGAGCGCTCCGCCGGCGGCACCGCTGGCGACGATCGCCAATGCTCCCACAGTCATCGTCCATCGGGACTTGAACGCTCGCATCCACGTGCCTCCGCGCACCGGTCGAGATCGGACGCGGAGAACCGGTCTCCGCGAATGTGACCACTGTACCGCAGCCGCGGGTTGGACCCAAGCTCCGCGATGCTGCACGGCGGCCGACCTTGACCACGTCAATAGGGATATACTTGGCGCCGGAGGGTCGTGTGTTCGGCTCCCTCGGACTGCCAGAGCTCGTCCTCATCTTTGTCGTGGCGCTGCTCCTCTTCGGACCGCGCCAGCTACCCCAGATCGGGCGCTCGATCGGGCGTGCGTTGGGGGAGTTCCGTCGTGCGTCGAACGACTTCAAGCGCACGATCGAGGAGGAAGTCGCCTCGGAGGAGATCCGCGACGTGCACCGTGAGCTCAAGACAGTCGGCAGCGAGGCCTCGCCGGCCTTTGGTCCGGTTGAACCCGAGACGAGACCACCCGCTGCCGCACAGGCCCCGGATGAGGCCGGGGACGAGCCGAGCGCGCCGGAGGCATCACACAGCGACCCGGTTCCCGAGCCGTCGTCCGATCGACCGGAGAGCCCGTGAGCGCATCCCGGTCGGAGGTTCCCCCGGAGCCCGACGAACAGGAGGACGGCGAGCTCCCACGGATGACGCTGCTCGATCACCTCGACGAGCTGCGGCGCCGCATCCTGCACAGCGCGATCGCGCTGTTCGTCGCCTTTCTCGGCTGCTGGTTCGTCTCGCGCCAGATCTTCGAGTGGCTGGCGGTGCCGATCAACCGGTTCCTACCGGCCGGCGAGCGTCTTGCCTTCACCGCTCTGGCCGATCCATTCATGCTCTACATCAAGGTCGCCTTGCTCGCGGCGATCTTCGTCTCGTCGCCAGTGATCCTGCTCGAGGTGTGGCTGTTTCTGCGCCCTGGTCTGTACCGTCACGAGCGCCGCTTGGCGGTGCCTTTCATCATCTTCTGCACGATCTTCTTTGTTTGTGGCGGCTACTTCGGTTATCGCGTCGCCTTCCCGATGGTGGTGCGCTTCCTGCTCAGCGTCGGACAGGACTTCCGGCCGGTCATCACGGTCCAGACCTACTTCGCGATGATGTCCAAGATCCTGCTCGGGCTGGGACTCGTGTTCGAAATGCCGATGCTGATTTTCTTCCTCGCCCGGATCGGGGTTGTCACAGCGCGCCAGCTCCTGCGCTGGCTTCGCTACGCAGTCCTGGCGATCTTCATCATCGCGGCGGTCATTACCCCGACCCCGGACGTCGCAACCCAGACAGTGTTCGCCCTGCCGATGATCCTGCTCTATCTGATCGGGGTCTTGGTGGCCGCTCTGTTCGGGCGTCCGCGCGAGAGGGACTAGGATTCGTGGTCTCCGACCGGGGGGCCGCGGCACATGCCGGTCGGCTCATCGGGAAGCTGCGCCGCGCCGTCCATCGATGGGAGATGGTGGAGGAAGGCGAAGCGATCTCGATCGGAGTCTCCGGAGGGCGCGACAGCCTTGCACTCCTGCGGCTGCTGGTCGCGCACAACGCATCACTGCGCGTTCCCCATCCCTTGCGCGGTCTGCACGTACGGCTTACCGCGGACGGAACCGAACCTCTCCCGAAGGAGACCGTCTCCTGGTGCCGCTCGCTCGGCGTCGAGGTCGAAGAGGTGACGGCACGTCTCGATCCGACTGAAAAGAGGCCGCTCGAGTGCTTTCGCTGCGCCAGGGTGAGACGGCGCACGCTGCTCGAGGCGGCCGACGCCCGCGGCTGCCCCACCTTGGCCCTGGGCCACCACGCCGACGACGTGGTCGAGACGTTTCTGCTCGGTTTGTTCTTCACCGGTCGGAGCGACGCGCTCGCTCCGACTCGCACGTACTTTTCGGGGACAGTGCGGCTCATCCGTCCGCTCTATGAAATCCGGCGCTCCGAGATCCGGCGGCTGGCCGCCCGAGGGGGCTTCCCGCCGCCGCCGCCACCGTGCCCGCGGGAGGATGAGGACAGCGACAGGAGGGGTCGCGTGCAACGAGTTATGAGAGCACTCGGACACGACGAGGAGCAGGTCAGGCGCCAGCTTTTCTGGGCGGCGGTTCACCAGCTCGAGGCACGCCGGGGAGGGGCAGAATGAGAAGGGCCAGCCCAGTTTGCCGATCAATGGGGACGAAGTGAGTCACTTCGAAGAGCTGCGCGACGCCTATCGCCGGCTGTACGACAGCGGGCTCATCGACGACGAGGAGTACGAGCGCCAGATGGCCCGGCTCGTGGTGCGCGAGCGGGTCAGTGCGGTGGAGCAGGGTGGGATCGCCACCGTGTTCCGGGTCGACCGCCACACCGCCCGTCGGATCGTGTCGTCTCAGGTCTTCTGGGTCGTTCTGGCCCTGGCCCTGATGCCGCTGCTCATGGCGGCGGTCGGCTTGCCGCGCGACCAGGGACTGATCGTCTACTTCGCCCTGCTCTGGTTCCTGCTCTTCCGGCACCTCTTCCGGCTCAACCTCCGTGGCTCGCTGCCGGGAGACTTCGCACTGGTGGCGGCACTCGTCGTGGTGCCGGGGATGGTGGCGGTACTGCCCAGCCTGATGGTGGCGCTGGCGCCGCTGTACCGACTGATCAACGCGCCACAGCTCCTGCTGCGCTGGGTAGGCTTCTTCGCCGGTGTCGGGATCGCCGAGGAGCTGACGAAGGGACTGCCGACGCTGGTCACGCTGTGGCTTGTGCGCCGTTCCGGAAGGCGGCCGAGCCTCCAGGCCGTCCTCCTCCTCGGCGTCACCTCGGGCCTGGTTTTTGCGGGGCTGGAGAATATCCTCTACTCGGAGCAGTTCGGGACCCGCCTGTGGGGAATGGCCTTCACCCGTCAGGACGTCGTTCTCGCGCGGCTGCTGATGACCCCATTCCTGCACGCCGTGTGGAGTGGATCCCTGGCCTTTGCGATCGGTGTCGCCGCCGCGACGGGGTCCCTGTCACCGGGCCGGTTGGTGCGGGTCGCGGGACCGGTCCTGGTACTGGTCGCGGCGCTCCACGGCACGTACAATACGGTCGCGTTCGTGCCCGCCCTCGCGGTCGCGGTCGGGGGCCTGTCATATCTCGTGCTCGTCGTCGCGGTGGTGGTTGCCAAGCGGTGGGAGGGTGCGAGCGCCGCGTTTCTGGACGAGCGGGTGCTGTAGCGTCGCGGCAGACGGCCGGGACGACTGGAGTGGAGGCTTCGATGAGCAAGGTCGAGACGTCGCTCGAACTCGAGTTCCCGGCCGAGAGCCCGGAACAGCTACTCCTGGCACTGGTGGTGCGCGACCTGCTGCACGGCAGCTCGTACGACGTGGCGGACGATCAGGGTCGGGAGCTGGCCGCAGACTACTCCGCCGGCGACGAGCTCGACGGCTCGGTCTACCGGATGTTGATCACAGCCGAGGTCGAAGGCACCGAGGAACCCGAAATGGTCGGCGAGCTGACCGAGCAGATCGTGGACGAGATCATCGCCGAGGCCGAGGCCCTCGTCGCCGATCGCGCGGAGGTGGCGTCCTTGCCCCTCGACGATCTCGAGTTTCTCAGCGTGCCCGAGGAGGCCGAGCGCTGGGACCTCGTGGTCCCCGACTGGCTCGCTCCGGATGGAGCGGAGGTCCCCTTCGGATTCCGTCCGTTCCGCGCACAGGATGGCGTTCCGTGGCCCGACGACGCGGTGCTGGATGCCCATGGTCGGGTGATCCTCGTCGATCTTCACGGCACGGTCCGGCTGTTCGCAATCGCCGCGCCGACCGACGAGGGAGAGCACGCCGAGGAATCCTGAGATGAGCGAGCTCGGCGCAGATGGCGGTCGCTCTCGGTCCGCAGCCGCCAGGCTGGCGAGACACGCAGCCTCAGTGCTTCTCACCGCAATGACGGTGGGAAGCACTGATACCTTGCGGGGTTGAAGCAACGCCGGTATACTCCGCGTTCTCGGGTGCCCGAGGTGTGCCCGACCCCCCGAGGAGGCCTACGACGATGGATTTTATTCGGGAACTGACCCAGGAGTACCTGAAGAGCGACATCCCCGACTTCCGTTCGGGCGACACCCTCAAGGTTCACGTGCGGCTGAAGGAAGGCGAGAAAGAACGCATCCAGATCTTTGAAGGGCTGGTCGTGGCGAGGAAGCACGGCGGCATCTCCGAGACCTTCACGGTGCGCAAGATCTCAGGCGGTATCGGCGTCGAGCGTGTCTTCCCTCTGCACAGCCCCTCGATCGCCAAGATCGAGGTCTCTCGACGGGGACGCGTACGTCGGGCGAAGCTCTACTACATCCGGTCTCTGCGCGGCAAGGCGGCGCGCATCAAGGAGCGCGCACGAACCCAGTGAGGCGGACCCTCGGCGAGCTCGACCGCCAGCTCCTCGAGACGTCGGCCGTCGTGATCGGAGTGGACGAGGTTGGACGGGGCTCCCTGGCGGGCCCCGTCGTCGTCTGTGCGGCGGCCTTCGACAGCATCCCCATCGACGGGCGGGTACAGGACTCCAAGCTGCTCACGGCCGCTGCGCGCGAGGCTCTCGTGCCGTCGCTCATGGCGGCCGCCCGGGGCTGGGCGATTGTCGAGATCTGGAACGAGGTCATCGACCGGCTGAATATTCTGGAGGCGACACGGCTGGCGATGCGAGCGGCGGTGACGGCGGTCGCAGATCCCGGTGCGAGCGTGGTCGTCGATGCGATGGACCTCGGTGATCTCGGGCTGAACTGTCTCAATGCCGTCGGCGCCGATCGGGAGTGGTTTTGCGTTGCCGCCGCGTCGATTCTCGCCAAGGTGCACCGCGATCGCGTGATGGTGGATCTGGCGCTCCGGCACCCCGAGTGGTCGTGGGATCGGAACAAGGGATATGGCACCGCCGAGCACCGTCAGGCGCTCGATCGCAGGGGTCGGAGCTTCCTGCACCGACAGAGTTTCGCATGGTCCCCTGTGCTACCATGAGGCCTGCGGGCTCGGTCTCGGAAGGAAAAGGACTGCATGGCCGTCAATCGAGACAAGATCCTTCGGGAAGCTGAGAAGCTGGTCCAGAAGGGAAAGATCGATCAGGCCATCCGCGAGTACGAGAAGCTCCTCAAGGCCAACCCCGGCGACGCCAATACCATCAACCGAATCGGAGACCTGTACGGCCGCGCCGGCGAGATCGACAAGGCCGTCGAGCTGTACGAGCGGATCGCCAGGACCTTTCAGCGCGACGGCTTCATCCCCAAGGCGATCGCGATTCTCAAGAAGATCAACCGGCTCGTTCCTCAGCGCCTCGAAATCTTCGAGCAGCTTGCGGACCTCTACATCCAGCAGGGTCTCGTCGTCGAGGCGATCAATCAGTACCGGATCCTCGCGGACTGGTACCTGCGCAGCGAGGACGTGCCCAAGGCCATCGAGGCCTACACCAGGCTGTCGCAGCTCGACCCGTCCAACCACATGGCACACCTCAAGCTCGCCGACCTGCTGCTGCAGAAGGGCGAGAGCGATGGTGCACTCAAGGTCTACGATCGCCTCGGCCGGATGCTCCTGGAGCGGGGCAAGCTCGATGAGGCGGAGCGGCTCTACCGCCACGTCCTGGAGCAGGGCCCCCCGAGCGGGGGCTTCCTTGCGCCGCTGGCCGAGGCGATGCTGAATGACGGAAAGGCTGCAGCGGCGAGCGAGATCGTCACTGCGGGGCTCGATCTTTCCCCAGACGACGAGGGGCTCAAGCTGCTCGAAGTGAGAGCGCTCCTCGGATCCGGCGGCCCGAGCCAGGCCATGGCCGCGGCCGAGAAGATCTTGGCAGAGCAGCCCGACAACACTCGGGTCAGGCTGCTGGTTGGCAGCTCGCTGCTCGAACACGGCGAAGCCGCCAAAGCTCATGAGCTGATGGTCCCTGCGCTGGAGAAGCTCCTCGCCGAGGGCAGCTTCGCAGTGGTGCAGGAAGCGATCCAGAGCCTCCTCAAGGCGACGCCCGGCGATCTCAAGGTGCTCACCCTGGCGTTGCGCGCCTACCAGCCGTCGGGCAACGAGGAGATGCTATTCACCTTGCGTGCGGCTCTGGCCGACCAGTACTTTCGTTCGGGCCAGAAGGACCAGGCACGACGCTTTTATGTAGAGCTGCTCGGCTCAGATCCGAGCAACGATCTGTTCCGCCAGCGCCTCGCTCAGATCGACGGCGTTGATGTCGGGGAGATTGAGCTCGACCAGCCGGTCCTCATGGAGGATTCGACCGTAGGCCCGCCAAGCGGCAGCGCGCCGGCCGTCGACGCCACGCCACCGCCCGCTGCCGCTGTGGCGGCAGGTCACGGAGCCTCCTTCGAGCCGAACGAGCGCTTCGCGGAAGCCAACGTATTCGCCAAGTACGGGCTCGCGGAGAAGGCCATCAACCACCTGCGAGAAATCATCAAGTATTTCCCCGAGCACTTCGAAGCCCGGGAGAGGCTGGTCACGCTGCTGATTGAGCAGGGCCGGGCTGCAGAGGCCGAGCCGCTCGCCCGTCCCGTAGCGGCGGCCTATCGCGAGCGCGGAGACACCGAGTCGCTGCGTGCTCTGACCGAGGCGATTCCGTCCGTTGCTGAACCGTCGGGGGCGAAGGTGGCCGTGGCTGGTGCCGCCGGCGCTGAGGACGAGGACGAGGTCATCCTGATCGACGTCGAGGGCGATGAGCTCGCGGGATGGAAGGACTTCGAGGAAGAAGCCCCGGAGCCCGCCGTCGCGGAGGCGTCGGCTGCCGAACGGGAGTTTGAGATCGTTGATGTCGAGGGTGCGGACTCGCCACCCGAGACGGAGTCCACGTTCGGTGAATCGTCCGTACCCGCGTCGTTCTTCGAGGATGGCGAAGGCGCTGAGCCGGATGCGCTCGACCTCCCCGTGACGGTGGACTTCGACGAAATGGCCCTCGCGCCCTCGGCGGATGTGCCTGACGCTTCGTCAGGGGCCTTTGCAGCTCTCGACGAGCTCGAGAGATCCATCCTCGGTCCCCGCCGAGGCGAGCAGCCGCCCGACGCAGAGGTTCCTTCCCCTGCTGATGGACAGAGGCCTGCCATTGCGATGTCCGGCAAGCCTCTCGCCGGGCGCTCAGAGGTTCCGGTCGTTCCACCGGAGCCGACGGAGCCAGAGCCAGAACCTCTCGAGGTTCCGATCCAGGAGGAGTTGGTCGAGATCGACGGTCTTGCCGGTCCGGCCATCGACGACCTCGAGCAGATCGACTTCTTCATTGCCCAGGAGCTCTATGAGGATGCTCTGCGACTCCTCGGTCGCCTGGAGGGGGAGTATCCCGGGGACCCGGAGGTGGCCGATCGCCGGATGGCATTGAAGGCCAAGGGCGTGCTCCTCGAAGAGGTCTCCGGCATCCACGAAGCGCCCGAGGAGCTGTTCGCCGAGGAGGAGGAGTACATCGACCTCGCCAGAGAGCTCGAGCAGGAGCTCGCGGAGGAAGAGGCGATGGTCGACGAGGCCACCGGGCGGGGGAAGGACGAAGCGCTTCTCGAGGAGGTCTTCCGCGAGTTCCAAAAGGGCGTTGCGGAGCAGCTTTCCGAGGAGGATTCGGATACCCACTTCAATCTCGGGATCGCCTACAAGGAGATGGGCCTCATCCCCGAGGCGATACGCGAGTTCCAGATCGCTTCCCGTGACCCCGGCTACTTCGTCGAGGGCTGTTCGATGATCGGCGTGTGCTACATCGAGCAGGGCATTGCCAGCTCGGCGGTGGAGTGGTTCGAACGCGCTCTCCAGGCGCCGAACCTCGAGTCGGAGCCGCGTATGGCCCTGCGCTATGACCTCGCGTCGGCACTGGAGATCGCTGGAGACGTAGGCCGCGCCTGCAGCGTCCTCGAGGAGATCGAGGCGGAGCGGCCGGGCTTTCGGGACGTGCAGGAGCGGCTGTCGAACCTCTCCCAGCAGCGCCGAGCCAACTAGGCAAAGGACCGACCAGGGGCCTCCGTCCGGCTGCAAGACGCGATGCAACGCGCTATGCGGCCTCCGGATTGACGTAGCTGGGCTACGACAGCGGCCTCAGTCGGTCACAGCACGCGTCGCCTCGCGTCTTTCGCTGCGGTGAACGGCGTCCCCAGCCGGGTCCCTGCGGGGACCTCGAAGAGCGTTGAGCGCAGGTAGCTGAGCCACGACTCTGTCGTCGCGCCTTGACAGGAACCACGCTGACGCCACGAGGAGCCCATCGGGCTCCCCAGACAGGTGGGTCGCCTGCGTGCGTCACCGTGGCTCGTTGCGGGAGCGCGAAGCCGCCTGTCAGCGAGGTGGTTGCGGCGGGTCGGGTTCGTCCTCGGAAGCCGCGTCGTCGCTCGGCGGACCGGCGGCGAAGGGGCCGAAGCGCGCGCTTTCGAGGCTGTCGCGCAGCGCGAGCGCGCGGCGCAGGCGGTCGTTTGTGAGGACCCCTACGACATTGTCGTGATCGTCGATCACCGCCGCGGCCTCCGCGTGGCGGGCCTGGAGCACGCGCTGGGCCTCGGCCAGCGGGGTGTCGGCGGCGAGGCGCAGCTCGACGGGCTCGGCGATGTCGCCGATGCGGGTCGATCGATCACCGCGTCCGGTGTCGTGCCACATCCTGGCGGCAGGAATCCAGGCCAGGGACGTCCCACTGCCGACCACGACGTCAGCCATCGGGTTGCTCCGCCAACGCGTACCGACCTCTTCGAAGGTGTCGGCGGCATCGACTCTCAACGGTCGTTGTGGAACCACCGCCATGACCGTCGTGCGATCGAGCTCGCGGCGGCGCAGGGCCGCGCGAAGCTCGAGGTTCGCGGCCGGAAGCAGCACGACACCGGCGAGAGCGAGCCAGGGTTCGTGGAAGATGCCGACGCCAACCAGAACCACCGCGGTGACCTGACCGGCGGACGCGGCCCACACGGTGGCGCGGGCTTCGCCGAGGCGCTCGCTGAGGGCTCCCCGCAGGACCCGACCTCCGTCCAGAGGGAACGCGGGCAGCAGGTTGAAGGCCGCGATCAGCAGATTGATCCAGGCTAGCCCTCGAATCACTTCGTCGACCCTCGGCGGCAGTCCCCCGGCCGCTGCGATCAGCCACAGTGCAACAGCGAGTGCGAGATTGACCGCCGGACCGGCGAGTGAAATGGCGAGCTCGGCGCGTCCACCTGGCGGTCGGCAGGCGAAGTTGGACACCCCGCCGAACGGGTAGAGGACGATCGAGCGCGTCTCCATCTCCCAACGGCGGGCGACCAGTGCATGGCCGAGCTCGTGGAGCGCCACGCTCGCGAAGAGCAGCACCAGCAGCGTCGTCTCGATCACGATCACGGAGAGGCTCGGGTGTCCCCCGGTCTGCCAGAGCAGGAATGCGGGCAGGAGCAGGAAGGACGCGTGGACCCGGATCGGGATGCCGCGGACCGAGACGATGCGAAGGGAGCTCCTCACTCGAGCTCCAGGTGGTCGCGAAGATCGGCGGCGATGGCCCGCACGATCGGGCCGCACCGTCCGCCGGCGATCGGTGCCCCATCAAGGGCGAGCACCGGCAGTGCGAGAGTCGAGGTCGCGGTCAGGAAGACCTCGTCAGCGGCGAGCAGCTCCGGCCGGTAGAGATCGCGGGCATCGACCAGGAGGTCCAGGCGGGCGGCGGCCGCGTGGACCAGAGCCCGCATCGTTCCAGGCAGCATGTGCTCGCTCCTTCCTGGGGTGACGAGCCGGTCGCTGGCAAGGGCGAAGACGTTGCTCGCCGCTCCCTCGAGCACCCTGTCATCGGGACCCAGGAACAGCGCCTCGTGGGCTCCCTGCGCGGCCGCCGTACGGCGGGCGAGGACGGCGGGGAGCAGCATGGTGGTCTTGAGGTCGCAGCGCGCCCACCGCGGGTCGGGCAGGGTGATGGCGGACAGCCCGCGGACGACGTCCGGGTCGCGAGGGAAACGATGGGCGCGGAGATACGCCACCAGCGTCGGCGACGGTGGCTCGACCGGAAGGTGGCGGCGTGGCGCGACCCCTCCGGTGACCTGGAGATAGAGGAGCCCTTCGTCGAGGCCCTCCCGCTCGATCAGGAGCTCGGCGATGGCCAAGAGATCCCCATCGTCCGGTACCCCTTCCCTCACCCCGACTGAAATCGCCCCTGACCGCAGGCGCTCGAGGTGGGGTCCCGCGAGACGTGCGCGGCCGCGGGTCACCGGAAGCACCTCGTAGACGCTCTCGGCAAACTGCAGCCCGCGGTCCTCGATCGGCAGCACTGCCTCGGCCCAGGATACGAGGCGGTCACCAATCCACGCCACGGAAGGTCCGTTCTGCACCGAGGGATTCTACTCTTCGAACAACGGAGATCACCGACTGCGGGTGACTCCGCGGCGGGGACAGAGCCCGGTGAGCGGGCAGGCGCTGCAGCGGGGCGAGGTCGGATGGCAGCAGTTCTGGCCGAAGGTCACCAATAGATCGTTGATGTCGATCCAGAGCCCGCGTGGCAGCCGTCTCTCGAGTGCCTTTTCGGTCTCCTCCGGCGTCCGTGTGGCGACGAGGCCAAGGCGGTTCGAGATCCGATGGACGTGAGTGTCGACGCAGATTGCGGGCACGGCGAATCCGAGGCCGAGGACGAGGTTCGCGGTCTTCCGACCGACGCCCGGCAGGGCCAGGAGCTGGTCCTCGTCACACGGGACCCGGCCGCCGTAGCGGCTTTCGAGGGTCCGTCCGATCTCGCGCAGCTGTCGCGCCTTGGTGCGGTAGAAGCCGGCCGGGTAGATCGCATCGGCGATCGTGCTCTCTTCGAGGGTCGCGAGGTCGCGCGGGCAGCTGGCAAGATGGAAGAGACGCCTGCTTGCTGCGTGGGTGACCTCGTCCTTGGTCCGCAGCGAGATGATGCACGCCACCAGGACATGGTACGGCGAGCGGGTTGCGTGCTGGACCTCTGTCAGGGTGGTGACGCGGCAGCTGTCACGAAAGCGCGCCAGCCGCGCCGCCAACTCGCGAACCTCCGCCGCGTTCCAGTCGCTCACGAGACGCTCCGTGAACTCAGCAGAGAGACCGTGACCAGGGCCAGCACGCCGACGGCGGTTCCCGCCAGGCCGGGCTCCCAGGAAGGTGCCAGACGTCCCGCGTGGTGCAGCAGCTCGAGAAGGAGCTGAGTCGCCGGGCCGAGGAGGAGTGCCGCCACGGCGCCGTGCCGGGTCGCACCCGGCCAGTTGAGCCCGAGGACCACGGCCGGAAACAGCGCGGCCGTAAACGTGCCCCACCCCACGATGCCGAGGAGTGCGACCTGGCGCGCAGAGGCGACCGCGAAGGCGCCGCCGGCGGCGGCGGCCGCGAGGGTTGCGAGTCGCGCCGGGGTCAGGGACCGAGGCAGCCGCAGATGGACAGCCAGAGGGAGGTCGCGTACCAGTGCCGCCGCCACCACGTTGAGCAGTGATGCGGCGGTCGACATGACCGCTGCGAGCACGGCCACGACCGCTGCGACCAGAAGCCAGGGTGCCGTCCGGGCGAGGAAGGCCGGTGCGAGGTCGTCGGGTCCGGCGACGACCAGCCGTCCGCCGGCCCACAACGCGCCGGCGCCGAGCCCGAGACCGACCCAGACCGTGAGTACGGCGACCAGCGCCCCGGTCATCACCAGCGGCAGCCAGCGCAAGCTGGCTGCCGAGCGCAGCAGGAGAAACTTCTGCAGATAGTGCGGCTGGGCGCAGGTGCCGAGCGCGAACAGCAGGAACCAGGCGATCGCTCCGGTGGCACCGACGCCGTGCCAGGGATCGAGCAGCTCGGGACGGTGGGAGACGAAAGTCGCAACCGCGGCCGACGGACCGCCCGCCGCGGTCAGGGCTGCAACCGCGAGGGCGACCGACACCACCGCCATGAGGGTCCCCTGCGCTGCTTCAGCGAAGAGCCCGGCGCGCATGCCACCGGCAGCCGTGTACAGGGCCGTGGCGGCGACGGTCGCGGCAGCAATCGAGGGACCCGGAATGCCGAGCAGCGTCTCACCGACGACGGCGAGCCCCTTCACCTGGACGGCCAGGACAGCGATTCCCCCGAGGGCGATCGCGATCGCAGCCAGGCCGCGCGGCCAGCCACCTCCGAAACGGGCCTCGACCAGGTCGGGCACGGTCAGGCAGTCGTGCTTCTCGGCCAGCGCCACGACCGGTTCGCCGACGACCCAGCATTGGAGCGAGCCGGTGAAGGGTGCTGACAGGATGATCCAGAGCGACGCGGCGCCGAGGGTCGCGAATAGACCGGGTCCGCCGACGAACACGAACGCCGACAGTCCGGCGGCGGTGCCTCCGAGCCCTGCGAGCAGCGGGCCCGCTGAACGTGCAGCGGCGAAGTAGGCCAGCTCAGTGCCGCCGTGGCGCCATCCCCACACGGCCAGTCCGACGGCGAGTGCCGCGAGCACGACCAGAGCCGTGGTCACCCGGCGCTCCGGTCGGAATCGTCAGGAGGCGGCTCGAAGGTCGCCGCGTAGAGCGTCGGAACGACCGGTGCGAGGAGGGCCACGAAGACGAGCTGCAGCACGAATCGCGTGGGCCCCCCGGGCGGCAGCAGCAGCTCTGCTCCGAGCAGCGCGGCGACCGCAAGGCCCGCCCCCGCGGCGACGGCGACCAGGCTTCGTCGATGGCGGCGACGCCGGTGGACCGCGAGGCAGATACCCGCCGTGATCGCCGCCACCGCCACCAACGAGGCGACGGCGGGGGCGTCGAACGCGGCTGCGGCGAGCCAGAGTGCGGCGAGAGCGGTGCTGACGGCGGGGAGAACGAACGATCTCACTCGAGGATCATCCAGGGCATCGCGCCTCGCCGTCAATCGTCGGCCGGGGGAGGAGGCCCGTCGCCCGGAACGGCGCCCTGCGCCCAACGTACGAACTCCATCGCGACGGTCCCGCCCTCTGGAGGAGCCCATAGGGCGAAGCTCTTGTCCTCGAGCGGCACGTATGGGCCCGGCTTGAGCTCGAACAGGACCGTGGCCGGCGCGCGACACAGCACGGTGTGCCACGCACCGGGTTCCACCTCGACCGCCACGTCGGGGCCCTCGGGAGCGATCTCGACACGCTCGGTAACGCGGCCGGACGGATCGAAGGTGAGCACCGCCGCGCGGCCCCTGAGAGCGACGAAGACCTCCCAACGGCCGGGCTCGGTGTGGCGGTGGGGGCGGACGTAGGTTCCCGGCTCGACGGCGTTGAAGAAGCGCTGGATGGGGTCGTCCAGGGTGGGGTGGAGGTTGAGGTTGGCACGACGCCGCGGGCGTGAGGCGGCTTGTGCCGAGAGCTCGGCGAGGTCGTGTGCGGGAATCGTCCTCATGCTCCCGTCATAGCACGGCCGTGGGCGCTGCGTGGTGCTGCGGGGGGAGGAATTTCGCTTTCCAGAGGCGGTTTTTCCTCGACGGCGGGATCATTGACCCCCGGTCTCGCCGGGTGATACGGTGGCCCGCCTCGGAGGACCCATGGCTCCCAACGGTACCCACGTCTTCTCTTCGGAGTCCGTCACGGAAGGGCACCCTGACAAGATCGCGGACCAGATCTCGGACGCGATCCTGGATTCGGTGCTCGCCGAGGATCCCAACGGTCGTGTGGCCTGCGAGACGCTGGTCACCACGGGTCTCGCGTTCATCGCCGGTGAGATCTCGACCACCGTCTACGTCGACTTCCCCCGGCTCGTCCGCGAGACCATCCGGGACATCGGCTACACCCGGGCGAAGTTCGGCTTCGACTATGAGACCTGCGCCGTCATCTCCTCGATCGATCCGCAGTCGCCTGACATCGCGCAGGGTGTCGACACCGGTGGTGCCGGCGACCAGGGTCTGATGTTCGGTTTTGCCTGCAACGAGACGCCTGAGCTGATGCCGATGCCGATCATGCTGGCGCACAAGCTCACGATGCGGCTGGCCGAGGCCCGGCGGACGGACGAGCTCGACTGGCTGCGGCCGGACGGCAAGAGCCAGGTCTCGATCGAGTACCGCAACGGTGTGCCGCACCGCGTCGAGGCGGTGGTTGTCTCCTGTCAGCACTCCGACTCAGTGCCGATCCGCGAGCTGCGGATGGAGGTGCGCGAGAAAATCATCGCACCGATCGTGCCATCGGCGATGGTCGACGACGACACCAAGATCTTCATCAACCCGACCGGGCGCTTCGTCATCGGCGGTCCCCAGGGTGACTGCGGTCTGACTGGACGGAAAATCATCGTCGACACCTACGGCGGTATCGGCTCGCACGGCGGAGGAGCGTTTTCCGGCAAGGACCCGAGCAAGGTCGACCGGTCGGCATCGTATATGGCTCGCCATGTGGCCAAGAACATCGTCGCTGCCGGTCTCGCGGACCGGGCCGAGGTTCAACTCGCCTACGCGATCGGGGTCTCGGAACCGGTCTCCGTCATGGTCGACACCTTCGGGACCGGGCAGACCTCAGAAGAGCGGATCACGCACGCGGTCCGTGAGGTCTTCCCGCTCACGCCTGGTGGCATCATCCAGGCGCTCAATCTGCTCCGCCCGATCTACCGCAAGACAGCTGCGTACGGCCACTTCGGACGCAACGACCCGGACTTCACATGGGAGCGAACCGATCGGACCAAGGACCTCCGCACCGCGTGTGGCATCTAGTCTGCATGCCACACTGCGTGACCTCGCGATGGAGCCGAGATGGCGAGCGGCGCGGACCCAGCGAACCACCACGGTCCGACCTGCGAGTGAGCCGGAGGGCTGCTGGTTCTGTGTCCCCGCGTGAGAACCGGCGGGAAGAGCGGGCTAGCCTGCTTGGGACGGTGCCGTGACCTTCTCGGGCGGAGTCCGCCCGCGGCCGGCTGCCGTTTTGGCAGCTCCGGCCCGCCATCACGTTGACGGGACGGGATCGTTGCCCCCGTATCCTCGCAGCGGGGGGTGGAGCGGAACGGAGCGCGGTGCGATTCGTGGCAGGCCTGCCGATGTCTGAGGCCCACACCGGGCCGAAGAGTGCCGAGTCGTCCCATACCGCGGGACGGCGGAGGGATGCCCCTCGGCGAAAGAGGTCGGGTCCGAGCCCGCTTTCCCGCCAGCTCGCGCTGGCAGCGATGGCGTTCGCGGTGCTTGTGCTCGGCATCATCTTCCTGTTCGGCCATCTCATCGCCTCGTCGCTGTCGAGGCGCTACCTCGAAGACGTCCTGCTGACCGGACGCCAGGACGCCGAGCGACTTGCGGACCAGCTCAAGACGGAGGGCGGCACCGACCTCCTCCAGGTGATGTCCAAGCGCCAAGAGGCCCTCGTCCGGACACTCGGCGGCCTGGCGCAGAAGAAGGTGATCGAGTCGGTCGAGGTGACTGATGCCAACGGCAAGGTCGTGCTCAGGTCCTATCTGAACAGCACCGAGGACATCCCGCCGGACATGGTGCCCGAGCTCGAGCTGCGCGGCGAGCTGCCCGACGCCGACCTGCGCGAGATCGAGCACAGCTACAAGATCCACGTGCCTGCAGGCCAGGTCGGCGAGGTGGTGCTGAACCTCAGCAAGGTCAAGCTCGCCGAGCGCGTGCGGCAGCTCCGTTCGGAGCTGCTGCACCAGACGGTCACCGTGGCGGTTCTGACCATGGCCACCCTGGTGGTGGCGTTCGGCTGCGTGTGGCTGTTGATCCAGCGCAACCGTCGCCTCGAGGCCGCGCGCTACGAGGCGGAGGAGCTCGCGGCCCTCGGGACGTTGGCGGCCAACCTTGCCCACGAGATCCGAAACCCGCTGAACTCGATCAACCTCAACCTCGAGCTGCTCGAAGAAGACCTGGCGGCCAACCCGTCCGACAGCTCGGGCTCGCTTGCCTCGACTCGCCAGGAGGTCAGCCGGCTGGCGCAGCTGGTGAGCGACTTCCTGACCTACGCCCGACCGAGCGAGCCCGCCCTCGAAGTCGTGAGGCTGGTCCCGCTGCTGCGTGAGGTCGTGGAGTTTCTCCGCAGCGAAGCTCGGGCCATGGCAACCCATCTGCGCCTCGCCCCGGACGTGCCGGACATCGCGATTCAAGGGGATGCGGCCCAGCTGCGGCAGGTGCTGCTCAACCTGGTGCTGAACTCGATCCAGGCTGTCGCGCCGTTGGAACCCGCCGAGCGCAGGGTCGTCGAGCTGGCCGCGGAGATGGTCGACGACCACGTCGTGCTCTCGATTCGCGACCGCGGCAACGGCATTCCGGGAGACCAGCTCGAGCGGGTCCGGAAGGCCTTCGTCACCAACCGCCGCGGCGGAACCGGCCTCGGGTTGGCGATCGCCGACCGGATTGTGACTGCCCACGGAGGTGATCTCGAGCTGGAAAACCTCCAGAGCGGCGGCTTTGAAGCACGTATCATCTTGCCGGGCCCGCCCGGCGATGGCAACATGACCGGGTGAGGGGCCGCGTGTCCCTCTCGCTGACAGCGTCTGCCGCGGTGACTTCGCCGCGGACCGCGGAGGTTTTCATGCTTCGATTCTGCGGGCGGCTCGGCCTCGCGGCCGCACTGCTCCTTGCCGGTGCGCCGGCATGGGCGTCCTTCATGGCGTCGGATCTCGTCTATGTCCCGGTCGCGGCCCACAACGATGGCACCGCGGGCACCGTGTGGCGGACCGACCTGACGATCACCAACGTCGAAACGACGGACGCGGTCGACGTCGCCATCTACTTCCTGCCGTCAGGCGCCGGCGACAATTCGGCGATCCTCGACAGCCGGACCTCGGGCCTGGGCGGCCGGGACTCCGAAGGCTGGGGTCACGTCGATCAAAGCCTTGCCGACATTCCCCCGGGGGGGACGGTGACGCTGCATGACATCGTCGGCCAGTACTGGCTTGACGAGTACGGCAGTCGCGCCTACCTCGGCGGCTTGGTTGTCTTCGCGTACCAGGCCGGCACGCTCGACGCCGGTGGCGACCATCAGTATCGCAACGTGATCGTCCAGTCGCGGACCTACGACGAAACCACCGTGTGGGTGCCGGATCCGGACAATGCCGGCCAGTTCATCGAGCAGCCGGCCACCTACGGCCAGACCATCCCGGGTGTGCCCTGGTACGACGTTGCCGACGCCGGCTTCACCGACCTCTCATATCAGTTCCTCACCGGCGCCACGGAGGATGACAGCACCCGCTTCAACGTCGGTGTCCTGAACACCTCCGATCCCCAGACCACAGTGCTGATCCAGATCGAAGCGTACGGCCCGGACGGAGTACAGCTCGAGGACGCGGACGGCAACCCGCTCTCCTTCTCCTTCTATCTGGGGCCGCTTCAGCACCAGCAGTTCAACGAGGTACTGTCCAGCAGATTCGGGCTCAGCGGAGTGAGCAACATCACCCTGAAGGTGTCGATCGCGGCGTTCACCACGGCCGGTACCAAGGTGGTCCCGACAATGGTCAGCTACGGCTCGCTGGTCGACAACAGCTCGAACGATCCGACCACGATCCTGCCGTCGTTTTCGATTCCGTATAACGTGGACTGCGTGTGGTCCTCGCGCACCGCGGGCGCCAGCACCAGGGGCCTGGACCAGCAGACGATCCGGCGGATTTCGATCCCGAGACCACTTGAGATTCCTGGTCGATAGCGTCTCTGCTCGTGAGAATTGACACGGTTCTGGCGTGTGCTAGCATCACCCCGGATATGACCCCGGGTGACCGGGCGAAAGGAGATCGATCCGATGGCGGACCCCACCGATAAGGTTGAAACCAACGTCTCCGGCAAGTACTACGTCGATACCAGCTGCATTGACTGCGACGTGTGCCGGACGACTGCACCGAACAACTTCATGGCCAACGAGGACGAGGGCTACTCGTACGTCTACAAGCAACCCGAGACGGACGAGGAAGAAGCCCAGTGCCAGGAAGCCTTGGAGTCGTGCCCGGTGGAGGCGATCGGGGAAGACGGCGAAGACTGACCTCCCCGGTCATTCGAGCTGATCCTGCGGGCCGACGCCGAAGGTGTCGGCCCGTTCTGCGTCCGGCACGGTGGGCTTCCCTGACGCTGCTCGAGGCGGCTGATGCTACACCACCAAGACACCAAGACACGGCCGATGACTCGATGCACTAGGACAGGTCAGTCGTCTGGTTCGTGAATGAGAACGGGCCCCTCGAGATTCGGAAGAGAGTCGATCCTCAGAACGGCCGATCCCGGCGCACCAGGGCAGAGGCCCGGGCTGAGTCCTTCCAGGTTTCTTCTGTCCTCTTGGTGTCTTCGTGTCTTGGTGGTTTTCTCCCTGCGTCCGCCCTTGCCATGGTGTAAGATCCCGCCTTCGAGGAGGGTGCGATGCGCGTCCTGTCCGGCGTTCAGCCTTCGGGTATTCTCCACATCGGCAATTACTTCGGAGCGATTCGTCAGTTCGTGAAGCTGCAGGCCGATCATCAGTGCTTCTACTTCCTGGCCGATCTCCACGCCCTGACGACGGTCCACGACCCAGACCGGATGCGCGGGCTGGTTCGGGACCTCGCGACCGGATTCCTCGCTTTCGGCCTCGATCCGGACCGATCGGTGGTCTACCGACAGTCTGACGTTCCCGAGGTCTCCGAGCTCGCCTGGTACCTCTCGACAGCAACGTCGATGGGGCTGCTCCAACGGTGCCACTCGTTCAAGGACAAGGTCGCCCAGGGCGTCGTGCCGAGCCACGGTCTGTTTGCATACCCCGTGCTGATGGCGGCCGACATTCTGATCGTCGATGCCGACCTGGTGCCGGTCGGCAAGGACCAGAAGCAGCACCTCGAGGTCACGCGCGACATCGCGACGAACTTCCACACGACCTACGGGCAGGAGGTCTTCACTCTGCCGGAACCCCTGATCCTCGACGAGGTCGCCGTGGTACCCGGTGTCGACGGGCGCAAGATGTCGAAGTCCTACGGCAACACCATCGACCTGTTCGGCCCCGAGAAGGCGACTCGGAAGCGGATCATGTCGATTGTGACCGACTCGACGCCGGTTGAGGAGCCCAAGCCGACCAAGGACAACGCTCTCTACCAGCTCCTCAGGCTGTTCGCGCCCGAACCCGAGCGCCCATGGGTCGAGCGCGCCTTTCGCGAGGGCGGCACCGGCTATGGCGAGATGAAGAAGAAGCTCGTCGAGTACTTCCTGGCCACCTTTGGCGAAGCCCGTCAGCGTTTTGCCGAGCTGTCCGCGGATCCGGGCGAGGTCGACCGCGTCCTCGCTCGCGGCGCCGAGCGCGCGCGGGAGACTGTCGCGCCGCTGATGGACCGGGTGCGTCTGGCCGTCGGGATCCGTTAGGCGACTCGGGGCGGAGGCCATCGAGAACATCGGGGCTTGCAACTGCTGCTGAGGGCCTCTGCCCTGCGTGCATCAAGGTGTCGCCACGCGGTGGGCGGACCGCGGTCCACCCGAGCTACTGCTGCTCAAACTCCCGTTGGAACGCCGCACGCTCGGTGGGGTCGGACAGGTTCTCGGCAAGGGTCCCGACCAGAGAGCTCCACGAGGCGGCACGTCGCGCCGTCTTGCTCACCATGACCCTGGCGACCGGGCCGATCGACGCCGCCAGTCTCTTTTCCAGCGCCCTCAGAGACTGCGGGTCCCACTCGACGGCACCTGACGAGGCCGCCGCGGCCGGAGACTGGGCCGCCTGCGACGGGGCGCTCCTCGAGGCGGCGCCGGCCTGGGTCGCGGCGGATGGCGGCTGCGCTGTCGCCCCTGGATCGAGGATCTGGGACAGGAACCGCTCGCGGACCGGCGACGAGGGGATGTGCCGCGCGACGGCCTGGCACAGCTCGCCGAGATCGGAGGTCATTGCGGAGGCCCTCTTGACCAGCACCTTCGCCAGGGGTCCGATCGCTTCGGCGAGGTGGGTCTCGACGCGTGCGAGCTCGTCCGGATTGAATCTCGGATCGACGGCAAGGGTGGACCCGGCCGGGTCGACTCCCCCCGCCACGACGGTCGTCTCGAGCCCCGCGAGGGTCGCCTGTTCGGGAGCCTCCCCGTTCTGAAGGCGGGCGAGCTCCAGGTCGACCGAGGCCATGTCCGGGTAGCGGTCGTCGCGGCTACGCGCCATCATGCGCAGGATCACCGCACACAGGGCCTCGCTCAGGGCAGGTTGGAAGCTTCTCGGGTCTCTGGGGTCGTCATGGAGGTGCTTGGCGATGACCACCATCGGCGAGGATCCCTCGAAGGGGGTGTGTCCGGTGACGAGGTGGAAGAGGGTCGCGCCGAGGGAGTAGACGTCGGCTCGCCCGTCGATGTCCTTGCGGCCCTCGATCTGCTCTGGCGAGATGTAGTGGGGTGTTCCGGCGACGACACCAGTCTGGGTGAGCCCCTGGTCGTCAGACACACTCTTGGCGAGCCCGAGGTCGACCAGCTTGAGCACCCCGTCGTCTCTCAGAATCAGATTGTCGGGCTTGACGTCCCGGTGCACGACCCCGGCCGCGTGGGCGAAACCGAGTGCGGTACTGGCCTGACGGCAGAGTGCGACGGCCTCGGCCTCGGGAAACGCACCCTTCACGCGCAAGAGGTCACCGAGGGATCGACCCGGGACAAACTCCATCGCCAGGTAGGCCGTTTCGCCGCACTGCCCGAAGTCATAGATCTGGACGATGTTGCGGTGGTTGAGCCGGGCCGCCGAACGAGCCTCTTTCAGGAACCGCTGGCGGTAGCTTGCGTCCGCGGAGAGACCGCTCCCCAGGACCTTGAGCGCGACGTCTCGATCCAGCGTCAGGTGGCGGGCGCGGAAGACCAGACCCATACCACCGTGCCCCAGCTCCTCGACGATTTCGTAGCCGCCGAACACCTCTCCCGCAATCGGACGGGTGTGGGCCTCATCCTTCATCGAGCATCGCCATCGCCTTCTGGAGGCTGATCTTCATGCGGTTGAAGGACCCGGCGAGCACCGCGACCTCGTCGGATCCCTTGGCCTCGAAGTTCGCGACCGCCAGGTTGCCCCGGCTCGCCTCGTCGGCCATGGCGGCCAGCCGTGTCAGCGGGCCGGTGACCGCGAACCGAAGCAGGAGATTGAGCACCAGCAGCGTGACCACGAACACTCCGGCGAGTGTGGCGAGCAGCGTGCCGAGCGCCTGGTTCGCCATGGTCACGGGGACGGACATCGGGACCGACACGATCTGGGCGCCGATGATCTCGTTGAGCTTCCAGCCGAAGCCGTTGCTCGGCCCGTACTCCCGGATCAGGGACGGCGGCGCCTCCTCCGGTGTCGAGTGGCAGGACAGGCACTTCGGATCCGTGATCTGGATCGGGTGGCTGAGGAACAGGGACCGCCCCTGCGGCGTCTGTCGCTCACCGATGAACTCGGTCCGCGCAGGATCGCGACGGAACTCGTTCACGACGTCGGCCTCCCAGTCTGTCGTACGGTCACGGGGGTTCGAGGGATTGAGCGTCGCCTCCTTGTACTCGTACTCGGGGTAGCTCTTGCGCAGGGCGTTGAAGACCTCTGTGGCAGAGTAGGCCGGCACGGTCTGGGGCAGAAACTTCTCCTGGAGCTGGGCGTTCAGCAGCGGCTTGACCTGGGAGATCGTGTAGCCGCGGACGGCCTTCGCCGTTTCCATCATGATCCTCGCGTTCTGAATCACCTGGGTGCGTGCACTGCGCTGGAGCAGCCCATGAGAGATCCAACCCGCAGGCACCATGGCGAGTGAAAAGACCGCCACCATCGCAAGGTTGAACTTGGTCAGTAGGCTCATCAGTCCTCCGCGGCGGCTGGCCCCCGAAGTCGTAGCAGCGCCCGCCTGTCGCCGGTGCTAACGATCCTGAGACCAATTCTACTCCAGTCGGGCCGAATCGGCACCCTGGCTGGACGAACGATGCCACCACAACGACGCTGGAGCGGGGTCGCTTGCGTCCGGTGGCCTTCAAGCTGGAGCGCGGTGCGGGTTACAGTACCTCGGCGGGCGCAGGTGACGGAGGCCGCGTGGAAATCTGGCAGTACGTTGTTCTGGTTGCGATCGGGGTCATTGCAGGGTTCGTCAACGTGATGGCCGGTGGCGGCTCACTGCTGACCATGCCCGTCATGATCTTCATGGGCATGTCGCCGGCAACCGCCAACGGCACCAACCGGATCGCCCTGCTCGCGCAGAACATCACCTCGGTCAGCGAGTTTCGGCGCAAAGGCCTGGCGGACTTCAGGCTCAGCCTGACGCTCGGCCTGTGCACGCTGCCGGGAGCGGTGCTCGGTGCTTTCGTGGCGGTTCGGATCGACCCGCTGTGGTTCAAGAGGTTGCTCGCGGCGGTGATGATCGGAGTGCTCGTGGTCACGCTGAGAGGGCGCAAGCCGGGTACCGGCGAGGGACCGGTTCGTCCGGCGTGGGCGCACCTCGGGATGGTCGGCGTGGGCTTCTACGGCGGCTTCATCCAGGCCGGGGTCGGGTTCATCTTCATGGCGCTGGTGCGCGGCCTTCTCCACCTCGATCTGGTGCGAACAAACATGCACAAGGTCTTCGTGATCGGTATGTACATGGTGCCGTCGCTGCTCGTGTTCGCGGCTACCGGGCAGGTTCTGTGGCTCGCGGGGGCAGTGCTCGCGGTCGGCAACTCGTTCGGAGGCTGGCTCGGAACGAGGGTCCAGATCAGCCGTGGCGAGGGCGTCGTTCGGGTGGTCTTCGCTGTCGCAGTGGTCGCGATGGCGGTGAAGCTACTCCTCGGATGAAGGTCCTTCGGGGAAGATCGCGGCGCGCATGGCGTCCTTCGGCGGCGCCTTGCCTGTGAATGCCGCGAACTGAGCCAGTCCCTGGTAGAGCAACACCGAGCGGCCGTCGACGAAGGTCGTGGCGGTGGCCCGACAGGCAAGGGCGAGGGGCGTGGGCCCGGCGCCGTAGACCAGATCCACGACCGCCTGGGCCGCTTCGATCTCGGCTTCTGAGAACGGCAGCCGATCGCTGGTGGCGGTGCCGAGTGGGGTCGCGTTGACTAGCACCGCCGCAGTGGCTGAGTCTCCTGGCGGGCAGGCGGCCACCGCGAGCTTTTGCGCGACGGTACGCGTGTGGAACTCATCGCGGCCGCGCAGCGTGACCGTCGCGCCCGCCAGGTGAAGCCCGACCACGGCGCCGCGTGCGGCACCGCCGGTCCCCTGCACGAGGGCGGTGCGACCCCGGACCTGGTAGCCGACGCTCGCCAGGCCGGCCACCACTCCGTCGGCGTCGGTAGTATCGGCGAGGATCTGGCCCGGGCGCAGCACGAGGGTGTTCGCGACGCCGGCCGTCCGCACCCGTGGTGCAGGGACCGTCGCGACCGATGCTGCCTCCGTCTTGTAGGGGGTCGTGACCGCCCAACCGCCGACCGGCAGACCGAGACGGTCGAACATGGTCTCGCCGGCCGGCCGGAACAGCTCGTCGAGCTCGGAGGGTTCGACCACGCTGACCGGGACCATCAGGTAGGGCAGGCCGAGCGCATGGTAACCCGCGCCGTGGAGTGCAGGGCTGAGGCTGCCCGTCACGTCGGCTCCGACGACACCGAAGAGGCGCTGGGGAGCGCCGCGGAGGTGCCCGACGACTGCGTTCATCTCGGATACGGTCCGCTGGCCGGGGGCTGCGGCGGCGGCCGGACTCCACGCGGCATAGCCGAGGGGCGGTCCGAGCACGGGGCCGAGGAGCCGGCTCGGCAGCCCGGTAGCCCCCATCGCGAAGGTGATGAGGCGCCGCTGATGCTGCCTGCCGTGGTTGTACATGGCGTGGAGCGAGAGCACTGTCTCGAGGTCTGCGAGCCTCTCGGCCGGAGCGACAGCCTTGAGCCATCGCACAGGCGCAGCGTGGAGGGCGGCTGCAGCGGCAGGGAGCTCGGCGGCACAGGAGCGGTGCGCCGACAGGACGATCCGCTCCGGCTCGAGCCCCAGGCTCTGGATCAGGCCGATGTCCCGGTCGAGCTCGAGGTCGATCAGACCAACGTCGGCGTCCCGAGCCGTCCTCACGAAGGGCTCCCTAGCGGCCGGGTCGTCCGGACCGCGTCCGCCCTCCGCGGCGGAGCGCAGGGTCGCGAGCAGGGGTACGGGGCACGTTGATACCGCCCGCCGGAGGTCGATCCCGGGGAAGAGGTCGGCCCGCAGCTCGACGACGCCCGTCCCTGGCGGCGGCGACGCGAGGCAGGCCCAGGGATCACCGGCGGCGGGTGTGAGCGAGACGATCCACTCCATCGGCGGAGGGTAGCACGAGGCCCTCGTCGCGCCCGGTGAACCCGGGTTGTATGAGGCTCAGAGTGCGAGGACTGCGAACAGGGCGATCCAGGCGGCGCCCAAGAAGTGCCAGTACATCGCGACCCAGTGGACGCCGTGACGGCGGGAGGCGTCGTAGCGTCCGGCGCGTGCCCGGGCGACGGTGGCGGCGAGGGGTGGGAGACCGCCGATCACGTGGAGCGCATGGAGGGCGGTGAGGACGAAGAACCCGAAGGCGAGCATGCTGGACCGGGGGACGGCGCCGGCGGCGATCATCTCCCACCAGTTGACCGCCTGGGCGACCAGGAAGACCACCGCCAGCGCCAGCGCTGCGGTGAGGGCGCGGCGGAACGGATGCTGGCGGTCCGCCAAGAGGGCTCGCTCGGCGCGGGACAGGGCGAAGCTGAGGGCGGCGAGAATCGCGGTCGCGAACCACAGCCCCAGGATCGGGAGACCGTGGGTGCCCGACGGCGGCCAGGCGGGGGCCCGGAGGCGGACCACAAGGAAGCCGACCACCGCCGCGGCGAAGAGCATGCCGAGCGCGGCGAGGAAGAGGCGCATCCCGAGCAGCCCCGCCTCGGCGGACACGGGCTCGGAAG
>CAZQYU010000004.1:0-38908 GCA_964597585.1 uncultured Thermoanaerobaculia bacterium | reverse complement strand
AGGTAGTTGAGGATGGAGCTGCAGGTCTCGCCCTCGCCCGGGGCGACCTGGCAAACGCCGGCATAGCGCGGGTTGGCGAAGCAGCACGGTGTCGCCTGTGTCCCGGCATCCGCCGCAGCGGACCTGACCACCGGAGCGAGCAGCCCGAGCGCGAGAGCGATGGTCATGACTGTCAACCTGGGCATGGCCGATCTCCTTTCCGGATAGTGCCTTCCAGAGTATTCAACACCAGCTGTGCGGCAAGCGTTCCCGCCGAACCGTGGTGAAGTGGGCTACCCGCCGGAGACGGGGTCCTCGGCGTCGGGTGGGGGAGGGGTCGCGTCGTCGGGATCGTCGAGGAAGCCGGGCGGCAGCGCGACCCGCTGGGTGCCCGACCGCTTGCCACGCTTTGCGGTCTCGGCTGCCGGTGGGTAGGGCTCGTCGCGGTTCACCCCGACGAGGATCGCGTCCAGCTCGGCGAGGGTCGAAACCGCCATCAGGCGGGCACGGAGCCCGCTCGAGCCGTGGAACCCCTTGACGTACCAGCTCGCGTGCTTGCGGAACGACCGCATCGCGGGGACCTCTCCTGACCACTCGACGAGCGCTCTGGCATGCTCGCGCATGATGTCGGCGACCTCGCCGAGCGTCGGTCCGGGCTGCTGCGGGCGGCCATGGAATGTATCGACCAGGTCGCGGAAGAGCCACGGGCGGCCGAGGCAGCCGCGTCCGATCACGACGCCGTCGCAGCCGGTCTCTCGGATCATGCGAGCGGCATCTGCAGCCTGCCAGATGTCCCCATTGCCCAGCACCGGGACCGTCGCCACCGCGCGCTTGAGCTGGGCGATCGCCTCCCAGCGGGCACTTCCGTCGTAGAGCTGGGCGGCGGTCCTGGCGTGCAGGGTGACGCCGGCGCAGCCTTCCCCCTCGGCGATGCGGCCGGACTCGAGGAAGGTGAGGTGATCGTCGTCGATCCCCATCCGAACCTTGATCGTCACGGGGATCGGCCCGGCGGCCTGGACGGCTGCCGCCACGATCGCCCGCAGTAGACGGGGTTTGGCCGGAATCGCCGCACCGCCGCCGCGGCTGGTGACCTTGCGAACCGGGCACCCGAAGTTGAGGTCGACATGGTCCACGCGCCCTTCTTCCACCAGGCGTCGAACGGCGGCTCCGACGTAGGTCGGGTCCACCCCGTACAGCTGGAGTGAGCGTGGGCTCTCGTCGGGGCCGAAGTCGGCGAGCTTGAGGGTGCGGGCGTGGCCTTCCACGAGCGGCCGGGCGGTGATCATCTCGCTGACGTAGAGAGCGGCGCCGAAGCGCCGGCACAGCGATCGAAAGGGGTAGTTGGTGACGCCGGCCATCGGCGCGAGCACGATCGGCGGCCGGACCGTGAGCGGGCCGATGCGGAGACTCGCCTGCATTTCCCACCACCTCCCTACTGCCGGCGCCGATCTGTCAGCCATCGCCGGCCCTTTCGCGACTCGCACATACGGCTCGGCGCCTCGCCGCTCAAGGACTCGACTCTGACGGGCACCTCTGCGCCCTCATCACGCGACATCGTGAGAAGTGCAGGCTGGCAACAGAGACGGCGTCGCGGCCCATGCGTCCGAGACGGTACCACGATCAGGCAGGGGAGGTCCGGGCGCCAGTAGCAGAGAGCTTTCGGAACGGAACTTGCTTAGGAAAGTGGTCATGTTCATGCGAGGAAGGCCCAGCAACCGCGGGTTCACGCTGATCGAGCTGCTCATCGTCGTGGCGATCATCGGCATCATCGCGGCGATCGCGATTCCGAACCTGCTTCAGGCATTGCGCCGGGCCCATCAGAAGTCGACCATGATGGCGATGCGCACGCTCTCCCAGGCGGTGCAGATGTACGCCCAGGACACGGCCGAGTTCCAGGCCATGGCGAGCTCCCCGGCGAGCGTTCTCGGATCCTCGCTCGTGCCAACCTACATCGAAGTCGCTCCATCGTTTGACGGATGGAACCAGCCGCTCTATTACGAAGCGGATCGCCGAACCTATACGATCATCTCCTACGGTACGAACTTCGCTCAGGATCTGCCGTACATCGTGGGGACGACCACGCTCAGCTGGGAGGACATCGTCCTGGTCGACGGCACGTTCACGCAGTGGCCCGACGGAGTCCAGTCGGACTGAGTCCTCGCAGGCCCAACGAAAGCGCTTTCCGGCTCGGCAGCCATAGGCTCGGATGACGGAGGACGTCACTCGACCCGTACGCTGTGTCCCTCAGCGTCGATACGACGACCTTGCTCTCGTGCCGCAATCCCCTCGGCTCGGTCCGTGTTGTCGCGACCGAAGGAGTTTCGATCGGCGGAGCATCGGTCCGTCGGGACGTTCCCGGATCGTCATCATCGGAGGCGGGGGGAGAGAAGGTGATCGTCGGTCGGGAAGTCTCCGGAGGCTGACACTCTTCAGGCCGGGTCCGGCAGGTCCTCACCCTCGCGTCAGAGCGGTCTCGTTGGGATCCACTCGGGGAGCCGGTCCTCGATCTCAGCCAGCAAACGAGCGGCTCTGGTGCGGTTGCCCACGTCGGCCGCGGCACGGGCACGTGCACGCCCAGCGGTGAACGGGTCGTGGAGCGCGGCGAGGAGCCTACGCTGTGAGCCGGCGACGGGAGAGTCGCCGCTCAACTCCGAAACCTCCGCCGAGAGCGCGAGAACGTCGGCTTCCCCGGGCGCTTCGCGGCGGGCGGTAGCGAGCAACGCGCGGGCTGCCGCGGGGTCGCCGAGATGGAGGCGGCACCGGGCGCGCTGGTAGGCGACCGAGCTCGCCAGCTCGGCGCCCCGGCGGGGTTGGTAGCCCTCGTCTTGGAGGGCGGCGAGCAGCCGATCCGCGGTCGGCCAATCCAGCGCCCGAATCGAGGCGACGGCGAGGTCGAATCGTTCCGCCTGCGACAACTCGCGAGTCAGACGTTGTGCGATGGCGGTTCGGATCGCCCTGCGAGGGAGCGCCGGGCCGGTCGGGCCGAGGCTGAGGGCGGACTGGCACCACGCGGCGATCGCGCGTCCGGTGTCGCCTCGTGCGGCGGCGCGCTCTGCCGCCGCTGCTGCCGCGCGAACGGAAAAAGTCGCCGTCCAGGCGTGGGCGTCCTCCTTCTGTGCAGGTCCCGGCCGGGAGAGACAGAAGGCACACGCCACTGCTGCGAGTGCTGCCGCCATCGCCGCACCCCGCCTTTGGGCCAGCCACACGGTGAGAATCTCAGCGGCACCGATCCCGGCAAGGGCCGCCATCGCTGGCAGCAGAGCGTTGCGCTGGCGGGACGTGACGTAGAACAGGACCATCACCAGCCACTGCGCAGCGGCGATTGCTGCCAGAGGCAGCGTGCCCGGGCGACGTCGAGCGAGCACGGTCCCGACTCCGGCAAGAGCCACCAGGAGACCGAACGGCGCCCACAGCTGTCCTCCCATTTCACGCTCCTTGAGGACCATGGTCGAAAGGTCCCAGGCGTCGTAGCTGTGCAGGGCCAGCCACGCCTTGCGTGCGGCAAGTGCCGCCGAGTGGGTGGGCAGACGGAGCAGAGCCTCGAGACCCATCCCGCCCCAGTACCGGTTGGCGTCGGGAACGCCGGTCGCTCTCTGGGCGATGAGCCGGTAGGCGCTGTGCAGTGCGTCGGGCTCGGACGCGCTTCGTTCGAGGTCCTTGACCACCTGGGGAGCCTCACCGAGATAGCCCGTGGCCTCGGGATTCCATCCCTCGTAGAAGACCGTTCCCGGGTTCATCAGCCCCACCGGTCCGACGGCCGGAAGCACCACGGCGAGTACCAGCAGCGGCGTGATGACGCCGCACGCGAGGGCGAGGGGGAGGGTACGCCACCAGCCGAAATGGGCGAAGCGCGGGCGGTTCACCTGCGTCTTCCAGGTCGCGACTCCGCGCCAGACAAGCAGGACAGCAACTGCGGGCAGGATCGTTGGCCGGGTCGCTGCGGAGAGACCGAGCAGGAGGCCACCGAAGAGCTCGCGCCAGCGCCCACGCCCGCTGAAGATCACCGCGAGGCCAGCGCCGTTGAGGACAAGGACCAGGGTCTCCGGCTCCAGCTCGCTGGCGTTGATCCACGCACCCCTGGTGCAGAGCAGGAGGAGGGCGGCGACCCACGCCGCCCTTTCCCCAGCGATCCGACGGGCGATGGCCGCAGCCGCGAGGGCGGACACACCGACCGCGGCGCACTGCACGATGCGGACGCTTTCGACGCCGAAGCCCAGCGGCCCGGTCAGCCCGACGACCGTCCACAGGTAGGCCGGGCTGAGATCGGCGAGCCGACCAAGGGGCGGATGACCAGCGAGGACTTGAGCGGCGAAGACCGCATACTTGGCGAAGTACCCCTGGTCGCTGAGCGCGAGCAGTCCGAGCGTGCGGGCTGCGGTGATCACGATCGTCACGAAGGTCAGCGACACCGGTCGCAAAAGCTGACCCTCTGGTGGCGTATGGCGCTGGCGGGAGGTCACGGCGGGAATTGTACTTTGCCGCGGACCGGGACCGCGCACATGATAGAGTGCGGTGGCCCGCCGAGAGGCGGTACGTCCCGCCGCACGGTGTTGCGGCCTGGAGGGAAGGCATGGCCGAAGAGCGACTTCAGAAGATCATCTCCGGGTGTGGCCTGTGCTCGCGGCGAAAGGCCGAGGACCTGATCCGCGACGGCAGGGTCACTGTCAACGGTCGGGTTGCTGAGTTGGGCCAGAAGGCAGATCCGGCAAGCGACCACATCAAGGTGAATGGCCGGATGCTCAAGGCGGCCGACACCACACGCTACATTCTGTTGTACAAGCCGCGCGAGGTCATGACCACCTGCGACGACCCCGAGGGGCGGAGGACGGTGATCGACCTGCTCGGGGGCGAGGTCCGGGAGCGGGTATTTCCGGTCGGACGGCTCGACTACCATTCCGAGGGGCTCCTGATCCTCACCAACGACGGGGCGTTCGCGGCTCGTGTGACCCATCCCCGGTACGGCGTGGTGCGTGAGTACGTGGCGAAAATCCGCAGCGATCTCACCGACGACGAGCTCCGTCGGCTGTTGCGCGGTACCCGGATCGAGGGCCAGATGGTCAAGCCGTTGAGCGCCCGCCGGGAGCGTGCCGCGCGCGACGGATCCAACACCTGGTGGCGCGTCGAGATCACAGAGGGCAGGACCCACGAGGTACGAGAGCTCTTCTTTCGCTCCGGCCACCACGTCCAGCGTCTGAAGCGGGTCGGCATCGGCCCCATCCGGGAGCCCTTGCTCAAGCCGGGGCAGTTCAGAGAGCTGGAGCCGCGGGAGGTCAAGGCCCTGCTCGCGGCGACCCGTCGGACGACGGCGCCAACCCCGACCGCAGCGGAGCGCGACGCGAAACCGCAGCGGGATCGCGGTGCCCGACAGGCTCGCGAAGGGTCGCGGGGCGCTCGAGGCCCCACGCGCTCCGACCGGGTTCGCCAGCCCCCACGCAGAGGGAAGCGGCAGCCATCCCGGTGAGAACCCGAGCCCCGCGGTCTCCAGAGCCGCGGTGAAGATCACATAAATATCTGAAAAGGACCTACTTACTGAGTTCTTTGCGAACGAGTTCCATGGTACAATCCCGCGCCGCGGGAGGTTGGAGTGACCGACAGCAATACGCTGCAGCCGATCGAGCAGCTGATCGCGAACCGGGCTACGAAGCTCGAGGCGCTGCGGGCGCTGGGTGTTGAACCATTTCCCGGCCGGTTCCGCGTGGAAACCTCGGTTGAGGCCCTCCGCCGCGATCTCGAGGAAGCGACGGCGGAATCACTGGACCAGGATCCGCGAACGGCTCGGGTCGCCGGCCGCATTCGGGCGCAGCGCGGGCACGGAAAGGTCTCCTTCCTCGATGTGTCCGACGGCGCCGCGCAGATCCAGCTCTACCTCCGTCGCGATCGCCTCGACGAGCGGACGTGGAACATCGTGCAGCAGCTCGATCTCGGCGACTACATCGGCATCGACGGGACGATCTTTCGAACGCGGTCCGGTGAACTGAGCGTCGCGGTCCATGATCTGACCGTGCTCGCCAAGGCGTTGCGGCCAATGCCCGAGAAGTACCACGGTCTCGCCGACCGCGAGGCACGGGCCCGCCAGCGCTACCTCGATCTGGTTGCGAACTCGGCCTCCCGGCAGGTCTTCGAGACGCGGAGCCGGATCGTGTCCGCAATCCGCAGATTGCTCGAGGGTGCGGGTTTCCTCGAGGTCGAGACACCGATGATGCAACCTTTGGCGGGCGGCGCCACGGCGAGGCCGTTCACGACCCACCACAACGCGCTCGATCTCGACCTCTACCTTCGCATCGCGCCCGAGCTGTACCTGAAGCGTCTCATCGTGGGCGGCTTCGAGCGGGTCTTTGAGCTCAACCGAAACTTCCGCAACGAGGGCATCTCGACCCGGCACAATCCAGAGTTCACGATGCTCGAGTTCTACTGGGCCTACGCCGACTACGAGCTTCTGATGGAGTTCACCGAGGGGTTGCTCTCGAGCGTCGCACAGGAGGCGGTTGGGGAGACGACGCTGCCCTGGGGTGGGGACGTCATCGACCTCGGTCGCCGTCCTTGGCGGCGGCTGACCCTTCGCGAGGCGATTCTCACGCATTCCGACCTCGCTCCCGAGGATCTCGGGGAACGTTCCCGGATGGAGGCAGCGGCCCGGCGCCTCGGTGTGGAGCGCATTGAGGAGCGCTCCGACGGGAAGCTGCTCGCGGAGCTGTTCGAGGTCACGGCCGAGTCCCGTCTTCTCCAACCGACCTTTGTGACCGACTTTCCGCGCGACATCTCTCCGTTGGCGAAGGCGCGATCCGATAACCCGGAGATGACCGAGCGGTTCGAGCTGTTCATCGGAGGCATGGAGGTCGCGAATGCCTACACTGAGCTCAACGACCCCAGCGAGCAGCGGCGCCGTTTCGAGGAGCAGGCGGCCCTGACCGGGGGTGCGATCGACGAGGACTTTCTCCTTGCCCTTGAGCACGGCATGCCGCCGACCGGCGGAGAGGGCATCGGAATCGACCGTCTGGTGATGCTGATGACCGGGCAGACATCGATTCGAGACGTCATCCTGTTCCCGCTCCTGCGGCCGCGTGAGGGAGCCTGACCGTTGCGGGTCGAGTTCCACCTGGCGAGGCGATACCTCGTCGGTGTCGGCCGCCGCACCCACGTCGCCACTGTCACCCTGATCTCGTTCATCGGGCTCACGCTCGGCGTACTGGCCCTGATCGTGGTGCTGGCCCTCCTGGAGGGTTTCCAGTCGGGTATCCGATCGGAGCTCGTGGCGCGGACCGCCCATGCGCGCATCGAGCCTCGCGAGGGGCGCCGACTCGCCGATCCCGCCGAGCTGGCCTCGCTCTTGCAAGCGAAACTGCCTGATGCAGAGATCGTCCAAACGGTTCGGGGAACCTGCCTTGTCGAGTCGGGCGGCGATGCCGTTCCGGCATCCCTTGTCGGTCGCTCTGACGTGTCGGAGGCGGCGATCGACAGGATCCTCGCCGTGCGTCTGGCGGTGGCGTCGGGTGACGACGTGGAGGTGATCTCGGCCCGCCTGCGGCTGACTCCGATGGGTCCGCTGCCGGTGCGCGCGAGGGTGCACCTGAACGCTGTGCAGGCGCCCGAGCCGGGCCGGGAGTCGGGCAGTCTGATCGTCCCTCTCGCAACCGCGCAGAGGATCCTCTGGGGTGGCGACGTGGTGGAGGCGATCACTCTTCGCGATCCTGCCGACCCGTGGCGCCTCGGACGACGCGTCCGCGACCTCCTGGTGAAGACCCGGCCGGACGTACGCGTCGCTGGGCTCGAGGAGCTGCACCGTCCACTGCTGCTCGCGCTCACCCTCGAGCGGGTCATGATCTTTGCGGCGGTCGGCCTGATGTTGGTCGTGGCAGCGCTCAATCTGCTGTGCAATGTGGCGATGCTCGCGGCTGAAAAGCGGCGGGACCTCGCGGTCCTGGCAGGGCTCGGCCTTGCCCCGGCGCGACTGCGTCGACTGTTCCTGGTGATGGGTACATGTATCGGCGCGGCTGCGGCGACAGTCGGAACGGTGATTGGTGCCACGCTCGCCGTCGGCCTCGACCGCACCGGTGCGCTGCCACTGCCCCGCGGCGTGTTCGTGGTATCGGCCGTGCCGTTCTCGGTCAGCCCGGTGACCGTGGCTGTCGTGATCGCGTTTGCGCTCGGCCTCTCGGTTCTGGTGTCCTGGCTGCCGGCGCGCGCCGTCGCCCGGCGAGAGCCCGCCGAAGGGCTTCGCTATGAGTGACGCGGCGACCATGGTCCGCATGCGGGGGGTCGTCAAAGGCTACGGCGACGGCGCGACCCGCGTGGAGGTGCTGAGGGGACTCGACCTCGACGTGAGAGCGGGCGAGCTGCTCGCAGTCGTGGGTCCGTCGGGGGTCGGTAAGAGCACTCTGCTGCACGTCGTCGGCCTGCTCGACCGGCCCGAAGCGGGAACCCTGGAGCTCGAGGGCGCACGCGTGACCGACGCTTCGGTCAACGACCGGGCTTCGCTGCGCAATCGGCTGATCGGATTCGTCTTCCAGCATCACCACCTGCTCGACGAGCTGACCGCACTGGACAACGTCGCGCTTCCGCTGCGGATCGCGGGATGGAGCTCCCGCCGTGCGCGGCAGCGTGCCGCCGAGCTTCTGGACCGTGTCGGTCTGAGCGAGCGGAGGGACCACTTCCCCGACCAGCTCTCGGGTGGCGAGCAGCAACGCGTCGCGGTCGCCCGCGCGCTCTCGATGCGTCCCCGTCTGCTGCTCGCCGACGAGCCGACCGGAAACCTCGACACCGCGAACTCCCGACTGCTCTTCGAACTGGTGCGCGAGCTTCATTTGCTGGAGGGTCTTACTTCAATTATAGTGACGCACAACGAAGAGATGGCCCGCCGATGCGACCGGGTCGTCGGCCTGGTACCTGGAGGCGGCCGAACCGATCATGTTCGAGAAGTTTAACGAGCACGCGCGGCGAAGCCTGTTCTTCGCCCGGTACGAAGCCAGTCGATCGCGCAGCCGTGCGATCACGCCGGAGCATCTGCTGCTCGGCGTTCTGCGCGAGGGCGACGAGGGCATCTCGGAGCTGCTCGAGCACTTCGAGCTCGATGTTCAGGAGCTGCGCGAGGAGGTTGCCGGCGAGATCGTCGCACTCGAACAGGCGTCGGCCTCGCCGGATCTGCCGCTTGCCGAGGACACGAAGAAGGCCCTCGCTTTCGCCGTACACGAGGCCGACCAGATGGGGCAGACCCAGGTCGGCACCGAGCACGTCCTGCTCGGGCTGCTCCGCACGGAGGACGGCGGCGCCGCCCAGTACCTCGCGGCGCACGGGCTCGACGCCTTCCAGGTTCGCGAGGAGGTCTCGCGACGGGGACGCGAGCGCGAGCGCCAGGCCTCTGCGCTGGCGACACCGCATCTTGCGGAGTACTCGCGCGATCTCACCCTGCTCGCTGCGGAAGGTGCGTTTGATCCGCTGATCGGTCGCAACGACGAGGTCGAACGGGTGGTGCAGATCCTGTGCCGGCGGACCAAGAACAACCCGCTCCTGCTCGGCGAGGCCGGTGTCGGCAAGACCGCGATCGTCGAGGGCCTGGCGACCCGGATTGTCGAGGGCAACGTGCCGATGCTCTTGGCCGAGCGCCGTATTCTTGCGCTCGACCTGTCGCTGTTGGTCGCCGGTACCAAGTACCGCGGCCAGTTCGAGGAGCGCCTCAAGGGTCTGCTCAAGGAGCTTCTCGAGCACCCCGAGATCATCATCTTCATTGACGAGCTCCACTCCCTGATCGGCACCGGCTCCGCAGAGGGCTCCCTGGACGCGGCCAACATCCTCAAGCCTGCCCTCTCTCGCGGCGAGATCACCTGCATCGGCGCGACGACTGTCCGCGAGTACCGACGCTACGTCGAAAAGGACCGCGCCCTGTCCAGGCGGTTCCAGGCGGTCACCGTGCGTCAGCCCACCGAGGCGGAGACGATCACAATCATTCAGGGCGTCAAGACGCGTTATGAGGAGTTCCACGGTGTGCAGTTCAGCGACGAGGCGGTCGAGTCAGCGGTCGCTCTCTCGGGTCGCTACATTGCCGACCGGCACTTCCCGGACAAGGCGATCGACGTCATCGACGAGGCCGGCGCCCGGGTCAAGCTCCGGCAGGTGAGCTCGACCACCTCCTTGCGACGCGTCGAGGCCGAGATCCGCCGGGTCGTCGGACGGATGAAGAATGCCATCTCACGCAAAGAGTTTGAGAAGGCCGTCTCATTGCGAGAGGAGGAGCTCCGACTGCGCGAGGAGCTCGAGATGCTCAACCGCACGCAGGCGGAGGGCACGTCGGAGACGCTAGACGTCGTGCGCGGCGACATCGAGGAGGTCGTGGCCTCTTGGACCGGGATTCCCGTTACCGCCATCAAGGAGGACGAGGCCGATCGACTCCGGCGAATGGAGGAGATTCTGCGCCAACGGGTGGTCGGCCAGGACGACGCCATCCGAGCCGTTGCGCGGGCCATCCGCCGCAGCCGGCTGGGTGTCACCAGCCCCAACCGGCCGATGGGCTCGTTCATCTTCCTCGGACCCTCGGGGGTCGGCAAGACCGAGGTGGCGCGCCAGCTCGCCCAGTTCCTCTTCCAGGACCCCCGCCGCCTGGTTCGGTTCGACATGTCGGAGTACATGGAGAAACACACGGTCTCTCGGCTGGTCGGCTCGCCCCCGGGTTACGTCGGTTTCGAGGAGGGCGGCCAGCTTTCCGAGCAGGTCCGGCGCAATCCGTACTCGGTCGTGCTGCTCGACGAGATCGAGAAGGCCCATCCAGACATCTACAACCTCATGCTGCAGGTGTTGGAGGATGGCCGGCTGACTGACAACATCGGCAACGTGATCGACTTCACGAACACGCTCATCATCATGACCTCGAACCTGGGCAGCCGTAGCATCCTCGCCGCGGACAGTGTCGGTTTCGCGAGCCGCAAGGACCCGATCTCGTCCGCGCAGCTCCACGAGGTCATCGATCGTGAGCTGCGTCGCCACTTTCCGCCCGAGTTCCTCAACCGTCTCGACGACGTGATCGTCTTCGAGCCACTTGGCGAGACCCATCTACTGGGGGTCGCCGCGCTGCTGCTCCAGGACACCGCGGGAAATCTCAGACGGCAGAATATCGAGCTTGACTTCGACCCGGCCCTGCCGGCCTGGCTGGTCGAGCACAGCCGGCTCGATCCCCAAGCCGGGGCGAGACCCCTGCGAAGGTTGGTCCAGCGTGCCGTAGAGGATGCCGTGGCCGACTTCCTGATCGAGCATCGGCTCGCGCTGCCGGCGTGCCTCGCGGTACAGCTGGTCGACGATCGCGTCGTCATCGATGCGAAGAGCACAGTGACCCATACCCAGGAGAATCTGTGAAACGTCTCGTACCGCTGGTCGTGGTGTGCCTGCTTGCACTCCTCCCGGTCCCTGCGGCGCCTGATGACGAGGGACCCGTCATCGCCGACATTATCGTCGAGGGCGGCGTGACACTGACGGCCGATACGGTCTACTACTACCTCGGGCTCGAGCCGGGTGACATCCTCGACCGGAAGGCGATCGATGACGGCTTCCAGAAGCTGTGGGACTCGGGGCTGTTCGAGAACCTCAGGATCGACATCGAGGACCTGCCCGAGGGGAAGGTCAACCTCTACGTGGTGGTTGACGAACGCCCCTTTGTGTCTTCGGTCGTCTTTGAGGGCAACAAGAAGCTGACCACGTCGACGCTGAAGGACAAGCTCGACGAGAAGGGAATCGAGCTGCCACGCAACGTCCCACTCAAGATGGCGAGTCTGAGCCGTATTGAGACGGCCCTTCTGCAGGTGTACGCCGCGGAGGGCTACCGCTCGGCGCAGGTCACCTACCGGATCGAGGATGCAGGTCAGAAGGCGAAGCGGGTGGTCTACACGATCCAAGAGGGCGGCAAGGTCAAGATCGGCAAGATCGAGTTCGTCGGCAATCACGTGTTCTCGGATCGGCGGCTGCGGCGTTCCCTCAAGAAGACCAAGGAGATCAGCTGGTACCGGTTCATGGGCGACAAGATCATCTTTTCCGAGGACAACTGGGACGAGGACCGCGAGAACCTCCGCAAGTACTACATGAACCACGGCTACAAGGACGTCAAGGTCGGGCAACCCGAGATCACCCTGGTCGCCAAACGCCCAAACGCCGAAACCCTGAAGAAGAAGAAGTACAGGGTCGAGATCAAGATCCCGGTGGAGGAGGGTGAGCCTTACAAGCTCGGCGACATCACGATCAAGGGCGTGACCATGTTCAAGGTCGAGCCGATGCTCAAGGCGTTTGACGTCAAGCCCGGCAAGCGCTACGAGTTCAAGGCGATCGACGACGGGATGGAGCAGATCCGGGACCTCTACCAGAACACCGGCTACATCTACTCCTACGTCAACCAGGTGCTGACCAACCGCGAGGGCGCCGATCACGTGGTCGACGTCACCATCGACGTGTTCGAGGGAGATCTCTACTACCTCGGCCGTGCCGAGTTCGTCGGCAACCGGGTCACGCGCGACAAGGTGCTGCGGCGGGAGCTCCGGGTCGCCGAGGGTGGCGTGATGAGCATGGGCGGGGTCAAGAACTCGGTCTACAAGGTGAACGCTCTCGGCTACTTCAAGCTCGAGGACGATCCCCTGGAGTTCTCCTTCGACGAGGAGAAGAAGCGGGTCAACATCAACTTCAAGGGCACCGAGGTGGGACGCAACGATATCCAGTTCGGGGCCGGCTACTCCGAGCTCGACGGATTCTTCGGGCAGCTTGTCTTCAATACCCGCAACTTCCTCGGAAGAGGCGAGACATTAGGTGTCTCTCTGCAGAGCGGCCGGCGCACCGACTACTACACCCTGAGCTTCACCGAGCCCTACCTGTTTGACCGGCGGATTCTGCTCGGCGGCTCGGTCTACAGGACCAACCTCAGCTACACCGACATCACCAACCCCTTCACCCAGCGGCGCAATGGCGGAGCGCTCACCATCGGCCTCGGGGTGGGTGTGTTCAGCTCGGTATCGGCACTGATCTCGCTCGAGGATGTGACCTCGAGCTATGCGCTCTCGCGCAACGGCGCGCCCGGCGGCGAGACCGGTGGGCACGTCAGACCGGTGGATCCTCCGGGGCTCGAGCCGGTGGTCAGGGAGCTGGCCTATGAGACCTACTCTGGCACGACGGCGTCGATCACTCCCAGCTTCGCATACGACAGCCGGGACGATCCCTTCGACCCCAATCGGGGCACCCGGTTCACCTTCCGTCCCCGCTTCGCCGGCGGCCCGCTCGGCGGCGACTTCGACTACATTCGTCCAGAGGTGAGCTTCTCGCTGTTCAGGCAGCTCACCAAGAAGAACGTGGTCGCCGTGCGCCTCGAGGGCGGGCAGTTCTTCGTGTACAACGACTCGCAGATCCCGATCTACGAACGCTACCGATTGGGCGGTGACCGCTCGATCCGCGGTCTGCGCTCGTACTCGCTGCTGCCGCGCACCCCGACCGGCGGCTACTTCTATAGCACCGGCGGCTCTGCGCTCGGCGGAGACCGCTACTGGGTCGGCAACCTGGAGTACCAGATACGGCTCGGCGGACCGGTCAAGCTGGTGTTCTTCACCGACATCGGCAACACCTACGACGAGTCCCAGGGATGGGATCTTTCGTCGTACCGCCAGACCGCGGGCGCCGAGCTGCGTATCTTCCTGCCGATCTTCCAGGCTCCGATCCGGTTCATCTACGGCAAAGCGATCAGCAACGTCTTCAGGGATGAAGAGGGAGATGGCTTCGAGTTTTCGATTGGCACCACCTTCTAGGAACTCAGGAGGAAGAGACTTATGCTGCGTACACTCACCCGCATCGCCATGGCTGCCGCCCTTGCCGCGGTGGCGCTGCCCGCCGCCGCCCAGCAGGTCACGGTGGCGGTCATCGACGTCCAGCGCGTCGTCACCGACTCTGATCCGGGCAAGGAAGCCCTGCAGAAGCTGCAGAAGCTCCAGGCCGACCGTGTGGAGCAGGGCAAGCGAATCCAGACGGACCTTGAGTCGTTGCGCGACC
The DNA here is from genome assembly GCA_964597585.1 of uncultured Thermoanaerobaculia bacterium. Classification (GTDB taxonomy): domain Bacteria; phylum Acidobacteriota; class Thermoanaerobaculia; order Thermoanaerobaculales; family Sulfomarinibacteraceae; genus CAVSIS01. The sequence goes on along the minus strand of CAZQYU010000004.1, from coordinate 24,928 downwards.
AGTTGACCAAGCAACAGCTGACCCTCGCCCCCGACAAGCTCGACGAGCTGAAGAAGAAGATGGAAGACAAGCAGATCGAGCTGAAGCGCTTCCAGGACGACGCCCAGCGTGAGCTCGAGGATGCGAGGCGCAAGACCCTGGACGGGCTCGAAGCGAAGATCATGCCGGTCATCGATCAGATCGGCAAGGAAAAGGGCTACACCCTGATCTTCAACAAGTACCAGTCCGGCCTGGTCTACGCCGACCAAGCCGTGGACATCACCGACGACGTCGTGCGGCGATTCAACACGACACAGTGACCTCGTACCGTCTCGACGAGCTCGCTGCGAGGATCGGCGCCGAGGTGGTCGGCGATCCCACGACAACGATCCGGGCCGTTCGACCTCTTGAGGAGGCCGGCCCGGATGATCTTTCGTTCCTCCATAACCGCAAGTACGCGGCGCAGGCGGCGAGCTCGCGAGCGGGCGCCATTCTGGTCGCAGACCCTGCCGCTCTTCCAGGTCGAAACCTCTTGGTCACGGCGGAGCCCTACCTGGGACTGGCACGAGCCTTGGAGCTGCTCCATCCCGTGCTTCGGCCGCAGCCCGGCGTGCACGCGAGCGCGGTCGTTGCCGCGGGCGTGGAGATCGGGGAGCGTGTAACCGTCGCAGCCAACGCGGTGGTTGGTGAGCGGACGCTGATCGGACGAGGCACGGTGATCGGCGCGGGCAGCGTGATCGGGTGCGACGTCGTGATCGGTGACGACTGCCTCTTGCACCCGAGGGTCGCCGTTCTCGACAGGTGCCGGGTCGGCGATCGATGCATCCTCCAGGCCGGCGCCGTGGTGGGTTCGGACGGTTATGGCTTCGCGACCGTGAGCGGCGTGCACCACAAGGTGCCGCAGGTGGGCGTCGTCGTGCTGGAGGACGATGTCGAGCTCGGAGCCAACGTCTGCATCGATCGCGCGACGCTCGGTGAGACCAGGATCGGCCGTGGAACCAAGATCGACAACCTGGTCCAGATTGCCCACAACGTCAGAGTGGGGGAGGGTTGCCTCCTGGTCGCTCAGGTCGGGATCTCCGGCTCGACTCACCTCGGACACCACGTGATCATGGCGGGGCAGTCGGGTGCTGCTGGACATCTCCGAATCGGCGATCGGGTCGTGGTCGCGGCCAAGACCGCTGTCATCAAGGATGTGCCTGATGGAGGCTTCGTGGCTGGAATCCCGGCGCAGCCCCACCGCGAGTGGCTGAGGGACGGAGCCAGCCTGCGCCGCCTGCCGGCCGTCCTCGAGCGGCTCCGCGCTCTGGAAACACGTGTCGCACGGCTGCTCGGCGACGGGGAAGGCGGGGAGTGATGCACGACATCCGCGAGATCCTCAACGTGATGCCGCACCGGTACCCGATGCTGCTCGTCGACCGGATTCTCGAGGTTGACGACCGGCACGTCCGAGCGCTGAAGAACGTCACCTTCAACGAGCCTTTCTTCGCGGGGCACTTTCCTGAGAATCCGGTCATGCCCGGCGTGCTGATCGTCGAGGCCATGGCCCAGGCGGGGGGATTCATGCTCCTTCGGACCATCGAGGACCGCAAGGGCAAGCTGATCCTGTTCACCGGGATCGACAACTGCCGCTTTCGACGACCGGTGGTACCAGGTGATCAGGTCATCTTCGAGGTCGAAGTGCGCTCGCGCCGTCGAACGTTCGCCAAGCTCGCGGGAACCGCGAAGGTGAATGGCAACCTTGTGTGCGAGGCGGAGCTGATCTCCGCCATGGTGGAGCGTCCTTGAGCGCGCAGATCCACCCAACAGCTTTGGTCGAGCCCGGGGCGATCATCGGCGACAGGGTCGTGATTGGACCGTACTGCATCATCGAGGCCGACGTCACCATCGGCGATGGCTGCATGGTCGGACCCTACTGCCGTTTCACCGGCCATACCACGATCGGTCGTGGCAATCGCTTCGAGAGCCATTGCTCGATCGGCGCTCCTCCCCAGGACCTGAAGTATGCCGGCCAACCGACCCGACTGGTTGTCGGCGACGGCAACGTCTTTCGAGAGTTCGTCACCCTGCACCGGGGGACCCCGGGCGGAGGCGGTGTCACGACGCTGGGAGACGGCAGTCTGTTCATGACCGCGGCCCACGTCGCGCACGACTGCCACGTGGGCAGCCGCACGATCTTTGCGAACGCGGCGACTTTGGCCGGACACGTGGAGGTCGGGGACGACGCCAGCATCGGCGCCTTTTCGGCGGTCCATCAGTTCTGTCGGGTCGGACGCCACGCCTTCCTCGGCGGCTTCACGGTTGCCACCAAGGACTGTCTTCCGTTCATGAAGACTGTCGGCGGACGTCCCGCCCGCTGTTTTGGCCCAAACTCGATCGGGCTCGAGCGAAAGGGCTTCAGCCCTGAGGCACGTGACGCGCTCAAACGGCTGTGGCGGCACCTCCACAACCCGAGGCTACCGACCTCGGAGGCCCTGGAGATCTGCCGGCGGGAGCTCGCCGGACAGCCCGAAGTGAACCAGGTGCTCTCGTTCATCGACGCTTCCCGCCGCGGCGTCATCCTGTCCCGCGGATAGCGGCAGTCATGGACACGAGCGACGAGGTCGAGATCATCGCCCATTCCTCGTCGAGCCGGCTCAGACTCAGGGTCAAGGCCGGTGCGCGTCGTTCACGGGTCATCGGAGCTCATGGGGGAGCGCTCAAGGTCGAGGTCCAGGCGCCTCCCGAACGTGGTCGGGCGAACGAGGCGGTGCTGCGGCTGGTCGCGGAGGTGGTCGGGGTGGAGCGCCGCCGTCTCGACCTGATCATCGGTGCGGCCTCCCAGGACAAGCTGATAGAGATCGACGGAGTCGCCCCGACAATGGTGGTCACTGCCCTCATCAGGGCCGGAGTTCCGGCGCGGGAGGGAGCTCAACGGCCGGCTCGAGGCGAAGTCGGCGGATCCTGAGGCTCAACGGACGCACGTCGAGCGAGCGTTCGAGCTCGAACGGCGACCGTGCCCACGCCGCATCGAGCTCCACCACGGCGACACCCGCCGCGGTGCCGTAGGGGACCTTGAAGCGGTACCACTCGAACCCGCCCAGGTCGAGCGCAGCCATTCCTGCGAGCTTTCCGTCGACCCTCACGGTCACGGCCTGCTGAGCGTCCGGAACCGCCAACGGTTCGATTTCGAGGGCGATGACCGCAGGCTTCAGAGTGTCGGTGACGGGAAGCAGAATCCGCCCGCGGCGGCCGATCATCCAGCGGAATCCCTCGCCTCCAGAGCCCTCAGCGGCGTCGAACCCGTCGAGCAGGTAGACGGCTGCGTTCGCGCGGCCGAAGCTGAGCTCGCCTGCGGTGAGAGGCTGCGGTTCCAGCCGCACAAGCCGAGTGTCTCCGACCTCGGCCAAGAGAGCTCCTGGGAAATCGTCCTCGTGAGATGCCAGGCCGAGCCGGAGGTCTTCCGGCTTCGGTGAGCGCGGGAGTCCGAACATGTCACGCCACCGTGACCCGACCGCGATGCCGTTTCCGGCTGTCAGCAGCTTCGCTGCGACCGCCGCAGCTGTGCCCCAGCGATCGGATTCCACCGGGATGACGGTGATCCCGGCGGGCTTGACTCGAGCCGCCTCGGCGAGTGCCGCGTCACCGAGCAAGCGATTCTGGGCGAAACGGTCCGACGATTGGAGGCGGTCGATGTCGTCCCACGCCAGCGTTGCGTGCCACGAGGTCGCGGCGACGGCAGCGAGCGCGAGCCCGAGCGTGACCGAGAGGACGCGCCGGCCGCGGGCACTGGCCGGCTCGGGGCGGATGGCTTCGCCGACCGCGAGCAGGCCGAGCGGGGCGAGGACGGTCACCCACCGCACCAGATACTCATGGAGCGTCCCGACCACCGACGCCGTCGCGAAGACGGCGGCGAGGGATGAAACGAGCGTGGTGACGGCGAGCGCGGCGCCGAAGCGGCGCCGACGACGGGCGGCGACGACGAAGGCGAGGGCAGTGGCGACGACGAGGGCGAGACCGAGCCAGGGCGTCCCGCCGCCCGGGCTGTCCCGTGCCGTCGCGCCCCATGGTGTCACCAGAGGGGCGCCGATGTGGGCGAACACCGTCCGGAGTGCGGCTGCAAGCGGCTGCCCACCCTGTCGGTGGCGGACGAAGGACGCGATGGCCGCGAGGTTGCCCCCTCGGTGGAGAGCGGCCTCGAGACCGACCGGGAGCCAGGCGACGAGAGCGACGGCTGCCGCCGTCGGCCACGCAGCTCCCCTCGGGCCGGTCCGCCCCGGTGTCGCGGGCGCGGACCTCAGTCGTACACGGACGAGGAGAATCACGGCTGTCGTCGCAGCGAGCACCGGAAGCAGCCCGAGATGACTCTCAAGCACCAGAGAGCCTCCGGCGACGGCCGCAGGCAGCCAAATGTCCCGGCCGGCCATGACTGCCGACGCAGCAACCAGCGTCGCCAACAGGGGCAGCAGGATCGCGTGCGGGTTCCACGGCGAAACCAGCACGCCGGGCCCGAGGTAGAGCACGTACCCGGCGAGGAGGAGCGAAGGCCAAGCGAGGCCCTCGCCCCACCTCGAACGAGCGAAGATGCCGAGCACCACGGCGAGGGAGGTCAGGTCGAGGAACACCACCCCCAGACACAGTGCCAGGTAGCTCCCACCGAAGCTCGCGAGAAACGGGGCGTACAGGTAGAAGAGCGCGGGGCCGGGGTGGTGGAATCCGAAGCGGGAGTAGGGTCCGAGGAGCCGCTCGCCGGCCGCCGCCTGCCGGGTGGCGATCTCGATCAGCGCATGGTCGCCGTCAACAGGAAACGGCGGCAGGCCGGAGACGATGAGCCGTCCACCAAGGCCAGCGACCGGAAGCAGCGCCGCAGCAGCAAGCAGCCCGATCACCACGCCGCCAAGCCGCGTGCGGCGTCCACCTTTGCGGTTGGGTTTCTGCGCCCTCACGACAGCTACGGTAACAGGCCGCGTATCATGACGGCGTGCCCGCGATCCCCGCCGAGTACGGCGCGCGGGGCGGCGGAGGGATGCGATCTATGGACAGCCTGACCATGACGCGACCGGATGACTGGCACCTGCACCTCCGCGATGGGACGGCCCTCGCCGACACCGTGGCGTACAGCGCGGCGACCTTCGCGCGTGCGGTCGTGATGCCGAACCTCCGTCCGCCGATCCGCACCGTGGACGAGGCCGACGCCTACAGAAGCCGGATTCTCGCTGCCCGACCGGCAGGCTCCACCTTCGAACCGTTGATGACCCTCTATTTGACCGACCTCACCAGCCCCGACGAGGTGGCTCGTGCGCATGCGGCGGGGATCGTGGCGGCCAAGCTCTACCCTGCAGGTGCCACGACGAACTCCGAGGCAGGAGTGACCTCGCTCGAGCGGGTCGGCGACGTGCTCGGCACGATGGAGGAGTTGGGACTGCCGTTGCTGGTCCACGGCGAGGTGACCGACCCGCAGGTTGATGTCTTCGACCGCGAGAAGGCGTTCATCGACAGGGTCCTGGTCCCGCTGCGGGATCGCTATCCCGGTCTGAGGCTGGTGCTCGAGCATGCGACGACCCGCGATGCCGTGGAGTTTGTCCGCGCCTGCCCGAGCGGCGTCGGGGCGACCATTACTCCACAGCACCTGCTGATGAACCGCAACGCCCTCTTCATCGGCGGCCTCCAGCCGCACCACTTCTGCCTCCCGGTGCTCAAACGCGAGGAGCACCGGTTCGCACTCATCGAGGCCGCCACCGGCGGCGACCCGAGGTTCTTTCTCGGCACTGACAGCGCTCCACACGAGCGATCGCGCAAGGAGTGTGCGAACGGTTGTGCGGGGATCTTCAGTGCCCACGGGGCCTTGCCTCTCTATGCCGAGGCCTTTGAGGCGGCCGATGCGCTCAATCGCCTCGAGGCCTTTGCGGCATTTCACGGAGCGGACTTCTACGGGCTCCCCCGTAATCGGACCAGCGTTCGCCTGGAACGGAAAGTATGGGCGGTTCCTGCACGTTATCGGCTAGGGGACGGTGAGGTGGTACCACTGCGTGCGGAGTCGACGATCTCCTGGCGGGTGGTCAGCGCCTGAGGCGCCGCACAGATCGGAAGCTGTTGCAGCTCGTCCCGGAAAGGTCCCGCGCATGGCCACGCACACTACGATCCGAGGCACGATCGGTATTCTGACCGGGGGGGGTGATGTCCCCGGGCTCAACCCGGCGATTCGGGCCATCACCGTCCGGGCTCTACGCGAAGGCTACCGCGTGCTCGGGATCCGCCGCGGCTGGGCGGGTCTGATCGAGATCGACCGCAATGACCCGGCGAGCCTGGGTCAGTGCGTTCTGGACCTTACCGACGAGGGCGTGAACAAGGTCGGACGGACCGGGGGAACGTTTCTCCACACCTCGCGGACCCGTCCCAGTCACATCCCGCGGTTCAACGTTCCGGAGCACCTTCAGGAGCGCTACGCCGACGAGGCCAACGACCTCACGCCGGAGGTTCTGGCCAACATCGAATGGCTTGGGATCGACACCCTGGTCCCCATCGGCGGCGACGACACGCTGTCCTATGGCGTCCACCTCCATCACAAGGGAGTGCCGGTCATCGCTCTTCCAAAGACCATGGACAACGACGTCCCGGGAACCGACTACTGCATCGGTTTCTCAACCTGTGTGACCCGCACCATCGAGATGACCCACGCCCTACGGACCTCTGCGGGGAGCCACGAACGTTTCCTGGTGATCGAGGTCTTCGGCCGCTACGCCGGGTTCACGGCCCTGCTGCCGACCATGGCGGGTGCCGCCAACCGCTGCGTGATCCCGGAGCATCCCTTCGACATCGAGCACCTGTGCGATCTGCTGTCGGAGGACCGTCGACGCAACCCGTCGAACTACAGCGTGGTGCTGGTGTCCGAGGGCGCGACTTTCACCGGTCTCGAGGACATGGTCTTTGCGGAGCAGGAGACCGACATGTTCGGGCACAAGAAGCTCGGCGGGGTCGGCGACGTCGTCGCGCGCGCGCTCCGGGAGGTCTCCCCGAAGTACAACCGCGGACGACGAATCAATGTCATCAACCAGCGGTTGGGATACCTGGTGCGCTGCGGCGATCCCGACGCGATGGACTCCATCGTCCCAATGGCCTTCGGCAACCTGGCGATGGACCTGATCCAGGAGGGCAGGTCGGGGCGGTTGGTCAATGTGCGTAACGGCCGCTACGACAACGTCCCGATCGAGGTCGTGAGCAGCCGAAAGAAGGTGGTGGACGTCGGCAAGTTCTACAACAGGGAGCGCCTACGCCCGTTCTACAATCGTTTCGACGGCGCCCCCGTGTTCATCATGACCTCGGACTTCTGAGGAGGAATTTGGTGAGAATCCTGCACACAATGATCCGGGTCGGCGACCTCGAACGCTCGATCCGCTTCTACACCGAGGCCCTCGGCATGCGCCTGCTGCGCCGCCAAGACTACCCGGGCGGCCGTTTCACGCTCGCGTTCCTCGGCTACGACAACGAGTCCGACTCGGCGGTGATCGAGCTGACCCACAACTGGGACACCGCGAGCTATGAGCTCGGGTCCGGGTTCGGTCACATTGCGATCGGTGTCGACGACATTCGCGGCGCCTGCGAGCGGGTGCGTCAGTCAGGCGGCGCAGTCGTGCGCGAGCCAGGACCGATGAAGCACGGGTCGACGGTGATCGCCTTCGTCGAGGATCCCGACGGCTACAAGCTCGAGTTCATCGAGAAGTGACCGACACCCCGGTGACGGCGGTGGCTCAGCGACACCCTGACCTCCGCATCAAAGGCCCGATTCCCGGGAACTCAGCCCCTCGGACGGAACAGCGCGATGGAGCTCGTGTAGCCGTGGAGGTAGGTCCTGCCCTGGACCTGACCGATCTCTCCGTTGCAGAAGAAGCCACCGATCGGGATCGGCCCCAGGGCGGTCGCCAGCTCCCGGCTGTCGTGGTCCGGGACCTGATACAGACCCTTGCCGCGGCCAAGGCAGGAGAACAGCAGCGCGCCCCGAGGGGGTGGCAGCGCTCGGCTGCGGTAGAAGGCGAGGTGCGACCTCAGGTCGTCGGCCGAGGTTCGGGCATCTCGAAGGTGGAACTGGATCACCTGGTGGGGCGTCAGGGGCGCACTGACCGCCAGCACGCCGCTTTCCGGGTCGACTCCGACGATGTTGCGGACCAGGAAGTCGCCCTGGCGGTAGGTGCTCTGCTCACCCTGCATCACGAGTCCGAGAAACAGCGAGTACCGAAGCAGCTCCTGGTCGCGAGGCGAGAGGCTATCGAAGAGCTCGTGCAGCACCTCGATCGGGCGGCGGCCGTCGATCTCAAGCAGCATGCCCTCGTCACATCGAGTCACAAACATTGGATTCCCGACCGGGCGGCATCCTTGGGCGACGATCGAGTCGACCGCGAGATCCCCTGACAGAGCGACTCCGACGACCCCCTCGGTGATCAGTTGATCGTCGAGGAGGAGGAGGTTCTCGCCGACGTGACGCGCTCCTGACGCCATGCCACCCACGATCGTGGTGGCGGGGAAGCGACGGTCGATCTCCGCCAGAAGATCCTCGATATTGCCGTACGAGGGTTCTCCCAGCACGACCAGCGCGACTGGGTCGGCGTCTGCGAGATCACAGCTGTCGAAGGTCATTTCGTGTTCGAGGACGAAGGGGAGAATGGTGATTCTCGGCATCCGTGCTGCGGTCAGGCTGACAGCGGCACGGCCCTCGAACTCGTGTCCCGAACCTATGATTCCGCCGCCGGATGCGCCGAGGCGGGTGGCGGTCGGAAACTCCTGCGCCAGCAGGCGGGGGAGCGCATCCCAGACCGCCCGGTGGTGGGGAGACACGAATGCGAAGACCAGGTCCGGGTCATCGGCCTCGAGCTGGTCGCGGATCTCCCGCGCCGCCACCGCTATGGCCTTCAGGAAGTTGTCGTCGGTGGCCACTGCCGAGGCCCATCGCATGGTGTCGTCGGGGGTGCTCTCCATGTCCCTCCCATCCTTCGCGGTGCGTAACAGTCGATTGCGGGCGGCCGTTCCCGGACGCGAAAAGCCCCGAGGCGCGGACGCGCCCCGGGGCTCACTTTCAGAACGATGTCGAGTTCAGGCGAGATCGGCCAGCAGAGCGGTGAGGTGCTGGTAGAACCTCTGCACAGAAGAGATCTGAACCATCTCGTCCGGTGAGTGCGCGTTGCGGATCTCAGGTCCGATCGACACCGCGTCCATCCCCGGGACCTTCTCCAGCAGGAGACCGCACTCGAGGCCAGCATGGATCGCCTTGATGGCCGGCTTCGAACCGAACAAGCGCTCGTACACGTCGACGGTCCGGGCGACGATCGCCGAGGACGGGTTGGGCGCCCATCCGGGGTAGGGCTCGTCCCACTCATAGCTCGCGCCGGCGAGGGAGAGAGTCGAGGCGACCCCTCTGCGTACCGCGAACAGCGCTGGCATGACCGAGGATCGATGGGACTGCACCAGGTGTACCCCGTCGGACTCGGTGGAGACGACGGCCAGGTTGGTCGAGGTCTCGACCAGGCCGGGGACGTCGCGGGACATCGAGAGCACGCCGTGGGGCAGGCCGTCGATTGCCCCGAGCAGCCGGTCCCGGGCGTGAACGTTGACGGGCATCAGGTTGTCGTCGGTCTCCTCGACGGGCTCGACCTCAACCTCCATGTCGGGCTCAGCGGGGCCGAACTCCACCTTGAAGTCGCGAGCGGCCGATGCCACCGCAGCGCGGAAGCCATCGAGATCGCCATCGATCACGCGACAGACTGCGAAGCACTCTCGCGGAATGGCGTTGTGCTTGGAGCCGCCGTCAATCGACACCAGGTCGACGTCGATCCCCTGGTCGAGGGCGGCGATGACGGCGCGGGTCGCGAGCTTGATCGCATTGGCCCTGTTCTCGATGATGTTGAGGCCCGAGTGCCCGCCGCGCAGGCCGCGGACGGCGATCCGGACGGGGACCGAGCCGAGCAGGGCACGTCGCCGGGTCGCCGGGAATCGCGCCGAGGTATCGGCGCCGCCGGCGCATCCGATGTAGACCGCGCCGTCCTCCTCGGTGTCGAGGTTGAGCATGGTCGTGCCGTTGACGATGTTGGGGTCGAGCTGCTTGGCGCCGGTCAGCCCGGTCTCCTCGTCGATCGTGCAGAGGATCTCGAGCGGCCCATGGACCGTTGCAGGGTCGTCGGCGACGGCCATCGCCGCCGCGAGCCCGATCCCGTTGTCCGCGCCGAGCGTGGTTCCGACAGACTTCACCCAATCCCCGTCGACCCGCACGCGGATCGGATCGGTCATGAAGTCGTGGGTGACGTCGGAGTTCTTCTCACAGACCATGTCGAGATGGCCTTGCAGGATGATCACAGGGGCGCTTTCGTGTCCGGCGGTCGCGGGAACGGCGATCACCATGCTGCCGGCGGCATCGCGGCGGAGCTCGAAGCCGCGTGACTTCGCCCACTCCTCGACGTGCTTGGCGATCTTCTCCTCGTGCTTCGACGGTCGCGGAACCTGCCGGATGGCATCGAAGTGCTGCCACAAATGAGCGGGTTCGAGCGACTGCAGTGGACTGGTCATCGGTCACCTCCAAGTGGTTAGGGCTGGCGTACCAGCCGAGACATCTTACTGGATTCCCGATCTGTCTTCAGTGGTTGGGGTATCCGCCGGCTGACGGACCGAGCAGGCCTGCGAGCAACTCGAGCGCGGTCAGCGCACCGCCGACCCGTAGGCCGTCCATGGCGCAGGTGAGACTGAGCCACCGGCCAGCCCGCGAAACCGTCGGCGACCCGACGAGCACTGCGTTGGAGCCTACCGTCGCGTCCAGGCCGAAGCTGCCCTCAACTCTGCGCAAACTCGGGCTGTTCTCGATTGCGGTCTCGATCTCGCCGTAGCTCGTCGGCTCGGAGAGCTGGACGGCGAGCTGAGCCAGGTGGCCGTGAAAGCAGCCGCCGAGCACCTGCGATGCCGTGGTTTCGAGCTCCGGCATCAACCTCGCGAGATCGTCGTCCAGGCGCTGATCGTCCGGGTCGACCACGAGGTTGAACGCCCTGACTTTGTCGTCGAGGAGCGTGTCGACGGCGAGGCCCTGGAGCCGTTCGAGAGCCTGCGCCGCAAGCGTCTCGATCGCGTTTCCGCCGAGCTCGGAGACCGGGTTGATCGCGACCACCGAGATGCCGGCAGGTTCGAGCTCCTCCAACGCCGAGATCACGGCGCTCGCAGCGAGGAGGGCGGGGTGCGGAACCCGAACGTGTCGCTCGTGGGCTGAGCCTGCGAGCGAAGGGGACGCGACGACGAGGTGCTCCCGGAGGTACTCGAGGCGGCCGGCATCGACCACCGGGACCCCGACGTGGGTCGCAAGGAAGGCCTCGACCTGGGCGGTACGACGGCTGCGGGTGTCGGTCGCGAGCACCACGGCTTCAGCACCCTCGAGCTGGGAAGGGTCGTCGAGCGGTGGAACCAGCGAGGCCTGCCCGGAGAGCTCGGCAATCTGGTGCTCGTCATCGTCACCGGTGTGGACGAAGCGGAGCTCGCCCAGGAGCTCGGGGAAGCGCGGCAGGAGCTCGAGCAGCTCCCTGCCCACCAGTGTCAGGGGGTCACTCAGGATGATCGTCCGGCTCGGTGGGGTCATCTTCGGGTCCCTCTTCATCCGCACCCTCGGGCGCGGGGGTTGGGCGATGTCCCAGGCGCCCGGAGAAGACGGCCACCGGGGCGGACAGGATGTAGAGCGCGAGCAGGATGGACAGCACGTGCGGCGTGAGCGTGATGAGCGAGAACACCACAGCGATGAGGAACAACGTCGGGACGGGCCACTTCCGCCGCAGGTCGAAGTCCTTGAACGAGCGGTAGGGGAGATTGGAGACCATCAGCAGAGACAGAGCGAGCACGAAACAGACCACCACAGGGATGAACGCCGGGTGGCGGACTGGGGTCGGCGAGACCAGCACCAGGAGCGCGACCGCACCGGCGCCGGCCGGGATCGGCAGGCCGCTGAAGCGGTGGGGATCGTGTGCGGTGGAGTTGAATCTCGCGAGACGGATCGAGCCCGCAACGAGGAACAGGAACGCCACCGACGTGCCCAGCCGCGGCTGCTGCCACAGGCCCCAGTGAAAGGCGAGCAAGGCCGGAGCGGCGCCGAATGAGACCACGTCGGCGAGCGAATCGTAGGCCTCGCCGAAAGAGGACGTCGTCCCGGTCAGTCGGGCGATCCTGCCATCCAGCACGTCGGCGAAGATGGCGACCAGAATCAATACGGCGGCACGTTCCATGTGACCCTGACTGGACGAGACCAATGACATGAAACCACCGAGCACATTGGCAACGGTGAACAGTGACGGAAGCAGGTAGATGCCTCGTCGCAGGCGGGGCCCGCCCTTGCGGCGCGGACCGAGTCGACCTCTCATGCAACCTCCGGTTTCGTCCAACGAGCGATGGCCGTGCTCCCGGCGTGAACCCGGTCGCCAACGTGGACGAGAGGCATCGCGTCGATCGGAAGGTCGACCTCGACCCGTGTCCCGAACCGCATCACCCCGACCCGCGCTCCGCGCTCGACGAGGCGACCTGGTGAGTGGTCGAACACGATCCGACGCGCGAAACGGCCCGCGATCTGGCGCAAGGCGATCGTACCGTAGGCAGTCGACCAACTCGACTCCAGAGCCTCTCGTGGGGCCTCAAGGGGCGCTTCGAGCCGATCGACCTCGATCAGCGTTGCCTCGAGTGGCAACCGCGTGACCTGAGGCGCGAACGGTGGCATCCGAACCCGCACGCGGAGCCGCCCTGCCGGGCCGTCGTCGAGTTTCTGGAGCAGGTCGATCCGGCCGTCGGCGGGTGCGCAGGCGACGCCGGCCGGGAGCTCGCAGGATCGTGGAGGATCACGGAACACCACCAGACAGACCACGCCGACGGCCACGAGACTCCAGCCGGTCCAGACCCAGCCCAAGATGGCGCTGGCGACACCGGCGCACACAGGCACGAGAACGAAGGGCCACCCCTCCGGAACGATCATCTCCACCGCAGAATGCGTGTCAGGACGCAGACCGACGGAGGCTTTCCATCTGGTCCTTCAAGTGCAGCTTGAGCTTCTTCAGGCGCTTTTCCTCGATCTCCTCGGCTGGAGTGAGCCATGCCTTGTTGTTGAGCTCCGCAAGCCGCTGCTCGTGCTCCTGATGTTGCTGCTGGAGCTCTTCGAAGGAAGGCCGCGCGCGCTCAAGCTGCCCGTGGTCTGCACTCATTCCGTCCCTCCTCGGGACCTCATGGTCCATGCATTTTCATCGTAGCACCGACGTGCAAGCTCGCCCCGCCGAGAACCTCGAGTCGAGCCTGGCGGAGAGAGAGCTTGCAGCGTGTCAGAAGTAGGGCCGATAGCCGATATCTTCCTGATCGATGGGCCCCTTCTGGCGCAGCTCCTCGATGCCGACGACGGCCTCTCCGCGGTTCGAAAACGCCATCTCGTGCTGTCGGCTCATGATGATCGCCTCCTTCGGGCAGGCGTCAACGCAGTAGCCGCAAAACACGCAGCGGAGGAGGTCGATCTCATACACCTTCGGCACCTTCTCCCACTCGACGGCGGCGTTGGGGTCCTCCTCGGCCACAATGTGGATGCACTCCGCCGGGCAGGCCGTCTCGCACATGTAGCAGGCGACACAGCGCAGCGAACCATCTTCCTTGGTGGTCAGGATGTGGCGGCCGCGGAGGCGCTCCGAGTACTGGCGCTTGACCTCCGGGTACTGGATCGTGGCAACGTCCTTCTGGCCGATCAAGTTGCGCAAGAAGTGGCGGAACGTGACCGCGAGGCCCTTTAGGATCGGCACCAGATAGGTGCGTTCCGCAAGGGACGGCGCAGGGCGATCGACGTTGACGGTCGAGACCTTCTTCATCGGTCGAGCTCTCCCGCGATGATGTTGAGGCTGCCCAGGATCGCGATCGAGTCCGGGACCATGTGTCCGATCAGCATGTGCGGATAGGTCTGGAAGATCGCGAAGCAGGGCGGGCGCACCTTGATTCTGTAGGGCTTGCCGCCGCCGTCCGAGACAATGTAGTAACCGAGCTCGCCGTTGGCCCCCTCGCACAGCGAGTAGGCATCTCCGGCCGGCACCTTGATGCCCTCGTAGATCAGCTTGAAGTGCCAGATCAGCGACTCCATCTCGGTGTAGACCTTCTGTTTCGGAGGCAGCGCGACGTGGTGATCGTCGGTCAGGGTCGGGCCGTCCGGCAGACTGTCAATCGCCTGCTCGATGATGCGCAGGCTCTGCCGCATCTCCTCCATCCGCACCAGGTAGCGCGCATAGGTGTCGCCTGCCGACGCGATCGGGACGTCGAACTCGTACTGGTCGTACCCCCGGTACGGGTACGCCTTGCGGACGTCGTAGGGGACGCCGCTGGCGCGTAGGCAAGGTCCCGTCCAACCCCAGGCGACGGCCTCCTCCGCCGTGATCGCCCCGATGCCCTCGGTGCGGTCCCGGAAGATAGTGTTCGAGGTCACGAGGCGCTCGACATCGTCGATGAACTTGGGAATGTAGCGGAGCAGGTAGCGGACCCGCTCTTCGAAGTCGGCCGGAACGTCGTGGGCGAGCCCGCCGACGCGAACATAGGAAATTGTCAAACGCCCGCCCGCACATGCCTCCAGTAGGCCGTAAATCTCCTCCCGGGGCTGGAAGAAGTACCAGAAGTTGGTCAGTGCGCCGAGGTCGACCAGGTTCGCACCGAGGCAGACGCAGTGGTCCATGATCCGCGACAGCTCGGACAGGATGACTTGGACGACCTGAGCCCGCGGTGGCGCTTCGATGCCCAGCATCCGTTCGACCGCGGTCGTGTAGCCGACGCCGTTGATCATGCTCGAGCAGTAGTTGAGGCGGTCGGTATAGGGCACGACCTGGTTCCACTCGTGGGTCTCGGACATTTTCTCAAAGCAGCGGTGGAGGTAGCCGATCTCGCACTCCGCGTTGGTGATGACCTCGCCGTCCAGCCGGACGACCGTCCGCAGCGTGCCGTGGGTGGCAGGGTGCGAGGGGCCGAGGTTGAGGATCTGGGTCTCGAAGTGGTCATCTCCGTCCTGCGTTGTCGTGGCCCAGTCGGGGACCATCTCCTCTGCTTCTGTGAGTTGCCAACGCTGGCCGGGATCGTAGTCCTTGCGCAGAGGGTGCCCCCGAAACGCCTCGTGGGTGAGGATCCGCTTGAGGTTCGGGTGGCCCTCGAAGCGGATTCCGAACATGTCCCAAGCCTCGCGCTCGAACCAATCGGCGGCCTTGTAGAGTCCGTACGCGGACGGGACCACCGCATCACCCTCGTCGAGGGGGACCTTGACGCGGAACCGCCGCCCGTTCTCGAGGCTCGCCACGTGGTACACGACCTCGAAACGCCTGTCACGGTCCGGATAATCGACCCCGCACACGTCGACCAACAGGTTGCAGCGCAGCTCTCGGTGCTCCTTCAGAGCCCGAAGCACATCGATCAGTTGCCCACGCTCGACGGTGATGACGGTGTGGTCGTCCGAGGCCTGCTCGACAGTGGCCTTGACCTCACTCGGCAGCAGCTTCGACAGCGGGTGCGACGCGGTCTTTCGAGGGCTTGAGACGGTCATATTGGGTCTCCCCGCGCTGGATCATCTCTTGGAGCTTCAGGATGCCGTGGATCAGGGCCTCGGGGGTCGGCGGGCATCCCGGGACGTACACGTCGACGGGGATGAACTCGTCCACCCCTTGAACCACGTGGTAGGCACGGTAGAAGCCGCCGGTGCAGGCGCACGCACCCATCGAGATGACGTACTTAGGCTCGGCCATCTGGTCGTAGATCCGCTTCACGATCGGCGCCATCTTGTCGGTGATGGTGCCGGCAACGATCATCATGTCGGACTGGCGTGGTGAGAAGCGCACCACCTCGGCTCCGAACCGCGCGAGGTCGTAGTGGGCGGACACCGACGACATGAACTCGATCGCGCAGCAGGCCGTACCGAAGGGGAGCGGCCACAGACTGTTCTTACGCACCCAGGCCAGCATCGCGTCGACGCGCGTCGTCAGCACTGTGGAGCTTCCGTCGGGTTGGCGCATGGTCACGTCCTCCGCTTCACTGTCCCCGTCCCACCCATCCATGCAACATCGGTACACTCTCGCCGCGTTCCCGCGGAGACTTCGGGCGGCCGACGCCGGGGCATTATACTTTCTTTCACAAGCTCGCGTTCCCCGGTGGACGGCATCGGCTCAGCTTCCGGCGACAACGGTGCTCGCACGGTCGCGGAACCACGCAGCGGTTCGTCCGATGCCCTCCGCGAGCGGAGTCACCACCTTCACACCGAGCTCCCGCTCCAGCCGCGCCGAGTCGATTGACGAACGAGCCTGCTCGCCCGGCTTTGCCGGACCGTGGATCGCTGGAGGGCCGGCCCCGAGCGCACGGTGGATCAGCTCGAACAGGGTGTTGACGTCGGTCTCGACACCGGAGCCGACGTTGTAGACGGCGAATCCCCGCTTGCTGAGGGCGGCGAGACCTGCGCTCACGATGTCTCCGACCCAGACGTAGTCTCGAGTCTGGAGACCGTCGCCGTTGATGACCGGTTGCTCGTCGCCCAGCAGCCGATGGAGGAAAATGGCCACGACGCCCGCCTCCCCGTGAGGGTTCTGGCGTGGACCGTAGACGTTGGCGAAGCGCAGGCAGGTCGCGTCCAAACCGTATTGGCGATGGTAGAAGTACAGGTACCGTTCGCTCGCCAGCTTGGCTACGCCGTAGGGGGAGAGTGGACGGGTCACGTGGTCCTCGTCCGCCGGGTAGCGCTCCTGGTCGCCGTAGATGGCTCCGCCGGTCGACGCGAACACAACCTGTCGAGTGCCCGCCTTACGGGCCGCCTCGAGCAGGTTGAGTAGGCCGACGAGGTTGACCTCGGCGTCGAACACCGGATCCTCGACCGAGCGCCTGACGTCCATCTGGGCGGCGAGGTGGAACAGGACGTCGAATCTCTCCCGCTCGACGACCTCGGCGGCTGCCTGAGAGCGCACGTCGATGATACGGAGATCAGCGTTGGGTGGCAGGTTCTCCTTGCGGCCCGAGGAGAGGTCGTCGAGAATGGTCACCTGGTGGCCGGCAGCCAGCAGGGCGTCGCAGAGATGCGAGCCGATGAATCCGGCGCCGCCGGTCACGCAGGCTTTCGATGCCATGCCGTCCTCCTTCGACTCGAGCCATGCCGTCGTCGGACGCGCATTCTACCAGCGTCCCACCGAGAGGGTCGCCCGGGAGCTGCTGGGCAAGCTCTTGGTGCACTCAACCGAGGACGGCGAGGTCGGACTGCGTCTGACCGAGGTTGAGGCCTATCTCGGTCCCACGGATCGTGCGAGCCACACCTGGGGAGGGCGGCGGACGGCGCGCAACCTCTCGATGTGGGGCCCTCCGGGGCACGCCTACCTCTATCTCATTTACGGCCTGCACCACTGCGCAAACCTGGTGACGGCAGAGGAGGGGAGCGGAGAGGCTGTGCTCCTTCGTGCTGGCCTTCCGACGTTCGGCCACCAGCTGGTGCGTGCGCGCCGGGGGCCCCGGGTCGCCGAGACACGCCTGTGCGATGGACCGGGCAAGCTCTGCCAGGCGCTCGCTCTCGATCGTTCGCACGACGGCCTGGATCTGTGCGCGCTCGGCGCTTCGCTGCGCCTGGTCGACGACGGCGTCAGGCCGGCGGAGGGCGCTGTGGTCCGGACCGCCCGCATTGGGGTCGAATCGGCCGGAGACGCCGCACGTTGGCAACTCCGCTTCCTCTGGCAGATGGAAACCGCAGGCTAGACCGCGAAGGGCTCGTGGCTGTCGAAGAGGCCGCCCTGCGCGACGTCTGCGGCGAGCACGACACGGTTCTTTCCGAGAGCTTTGGCGCGGTAGAGTGCGACGTCGGCACGCTCGATCAGGCGACGCGCGTCGCTGCCGTCGCTCGGAAAGTGGGCGACGCCGATGCTCACCGTCAACGTCACCGGATGCGTCAGCTCACTGCGGGCAAAGCCGTAGGCCTCGATCGACACTCGGAGCCGCTCGAGGACCTGTTGGGCCTGCTCGAGCCCGAGTCCGGGCAACACGATGCAGAACTCCTCTCCGCCGTAACGTGCGACGAAGTCCATCGTACGGACGCTCTGAGCGAGCTGCTGAGCGAGCTCGCGTAGGACGACGTCACCGATTCGGTGGCCGAAACGGTCGTTGACCGCCTTGAAACTGTCGGCGTCGATCATGCCGAAGGCGATTCCGGTCTCACGCTCCCTTGCCTCGCGCAGCTCCTTGTCGAGGTGCTGGTCGAGCCCTCGGCGGTTTGCGATCCCTGTCAGCCCGTCGATCTGGGTCTGGCGGTAGAGCTCTGCAACCCGGAGTGTGGATGAAAGGGCGGGCGTGACCTGCTCGGTGAGGATCTCGAGCACCCGCAGATCGTCCAGGTCGGGAAGCTCTGTCTCGCGTCGCGGCTCGGCGACCAGATACCCGACACGGCGCGCCTCCGAACCCAGCCCGAGCACGAGCAGGAGGTCGACCTCCCTCCCGTTGCGTGGCGGCTGGGGCCACGCGTCAGCGGGAACGACGACGGCGCGCGACATCGAGGTACCGAGGGACAGAGCCGCGTTGAGCGTGGTCATCGCAATCTCGTCTTCCTCGTCAGCGATCCAGCCGCCAGCGCCGTCCTTCCAGCTTGCGACACGCCGCATCGAGTCGCCCGAGCCCGCGTCGAGCAGGAGATCGCAGGCCCCGAATCCGAACACCTCGCAGACCGTTCGCGTCAGATTCTCCGTGACCCGCCTGGGGTCACTGGACGAGCTCACGGCGTTGCTGAGTTCGAGCAGTTGGCGCAGTCGGTCGCCCTGGCTGTTCGCGCGCTGTGCGAGCAGGGCGACCCGCGACGCGAGCTCGCGTTGGCCAAGTAGATGATCGAGAATCGCCGCCGCAGCATCGGCGAACGGCCGCTCCATCGCGGGCACGACCAACGGCGCGTCGTTCAGGAACGCGAGCAGCGCGATCAACTGCTGTCCTCTCCGGAGAGGTACGAGCAGCTGGTGGGAAAATGCGGGATGGAGGTGGTCGCGGTCCTCGAGGTTGGTGATGCGGACGCCGACCAGCGAGTCCCGACGCCCGGACTGGAGCGCGTGGCGGGCACGCTCCCTGATCCTGTGCACGTCTTCTCCCGCGGAGGGATAGCAGCTGACCACCGACGTGCCCTCCCCATACGCGGGATTCAGGGCCACGATCGTGGCGCGATGCCGGAGGAACGGCGAGAAGGTCTCGTGGAGACGCTCGGCGAGAGACTCGACCGGGCCGGTGGCGGTCGAGGTCAGCGCCTCTGCGATCGCGCTCGAGGCGTCCACCATCCCGTCGACCCTTGCGTGTCCTGCGGCCGCCCGCACGACATCCTCGATCAGGGCAGGCAACATGGCCGGAGTTGACAAACCGAGGATCGTCAGCAACGGCAGCTCGAGCGCGAGGCCACACGCCAGCAGGGTGGCGCTCGCCAGCAGGAGCAGGGTTGCGGCGAGCTCGTTCCAGGTGCCATGGTGGTGACGCTCACCGCCCGGTATCCAACGACGGACCAGCAGCAAGATGACGAGAGCTGCGGGAAGGAGAATCATCAGACGGACCACAGTTCCGGGCAGCGCCGTTTTCGGCATGCCAGCGACTGCGATGGCCAACGCCGAGACGGGGACAACCTCGCGGAGGGTCTGCCACCGGCCTGCCGTCTCCGCGACGGTGACCACGAGCGCGAGTACGGTGACCGCAAGGACGCCCGCACCCATCACTGCCGCCACCGCCAGCGGTACGGTCCCCCAAGGCAATGCGGTCGTCCGCCACTGGCGAGACGCCAGCGACAGCAGTAGACAGGCGACAGCCAAAGGAATGAGAGAGAGTACGGTCGACATCAGGTTGACCCGTTCGTTCCGAAGTGCCTCCGGCAATGAGCTGCCTCGTGACTATACACCGACGAGCAGCTTCGGTCATCTTGAGTGCGGCCGGTATGACGCCTTGCGTGTGGACGCTCCCTCTACTGCCGACTTCTCCTTCCCGGGCAAGTTGCAGAGTGGGTCGTATGGATGAGGAGAGCCCGCTCGCATGGATATTCAGGAACGATTCCTTCTTGATCGGCCAAGGTTCGATTGCTAGAGTGTCTCGGTGCGAGCGGAGCCGTGCGATCGGCTCCCTCCCGGAGGCGGAATGGCCAGGCTCGTTGAGGTCGCCAGCATCGCGCCCCAGTTCAAACGCTTCGTGGTCGAGGCGCCCGAGATTGCTCGCAAGCATCGGGCGGGGCAGTTCGTGATTGTTCTGCTTCACGACCACGGCGAACGCATCCCGCTGACCATCGCGGACCACGACGCTGCTGCGGGCACGATCACGCTGGTGGTCCAGGAGGTCGGAAAGTCGACGATGGAGATGGGGCTGCTCGAGGCCGGCGCCGAGTTCCATGTTGTCGGACCGCTCGGCACGCCGACCCACGTCGAGTTGCTGGGGACCTGCGTGTGCGTCGGCGGCGGCGCCGGGATCGCTCCCCTGCTGCCGATTGCCCGCGCCCTGAAACAGGCCGGCAATCGGGTCGTCTCCATCCTCGGCGGCCGGACGGCCGAGCTCGTGATCCTGCGCGACGAGATGTCCGCCACGTCCGATGAGACGATCCTCACCACCGACGACGGCAGCCTCGGCCGCAAGGGATTCGTGACGCACGCCCTGGATGGCTACATCGCCGACCACGGAGCACCGGCACAGGTCATCGCGATCGGACCAGGGGTGATGATGAAGGCCGTCGCAGATATGACCCGCCCTCTTGGGATCCCGACCGTGGTCTCGCTCAACACGATCATGATCGACGGCACCGGTATGTGCGGTGGATGCCGGGTTGCGGTCGGCGGCGAGAGTAAGTTCGTCTGCGTCGACGGTCCCGAATTCGACGCGCACCAGGTCGATTTTGACCTGCTCCTCAAGCGGCAGCGCATCTATCTCAAGCAGGAGCGGATTGCGCGCGAGCGCTTTCTCGCGCAGCACACGTGTCAGGCGATGCCGTTCGGGGAGGTGAAGTGATGGCCCGCGACCTGACGCCGAAGCAGCGAATGGCGATTCCCCGACAGGCGATGCCGGCGCAGGACCCCGTCGAGCGGCGGCGGAACTTCGCCGAGGTGGCCCTCGGATTCACCGAGGACCTCGCCACCACCGAGGCGGAGCGCTGTCTCGCGTGCAAGAAGCCGAAGTGCATCGCTGGCTGTCCAGTCGGGATCGACATTCCCGCCTTCGTCGAAGCGATCCAGGATGGCGAGTTCGCCCGCGCCCTCGCGATCATCAAGAAGGACAACACGCTGCCTGCGATCTGCGGGCGGGTCTGCCCGCAGGAGGATCAGTGCGAAAAGGTCTGCGTCGTCGGCAACAAGCAGGCCCCCGTGGCGATCGGCCGTCTCGAGCGGTTCGTTGCGGACGTGGAACGGCAAAGCGGCGAGACCAGAATGCCCCAGCCGGCTCCACCGACCGGGTTCCGGGTTGCGATCGTCGGCTCCGGGCCGGCCGGTTTGGCGTGCGCAGCCGACCTCGCGATGCGCGGTCACTCAGTGACGATCCTCGAGGCGCTGCACAAGCCCGGCGGGGTCTTGATCTATGGCATTCCCGAGTTTCGCCTGCCCAAGGCGATCGTTGACGAGGAGATCTCCAACCTGCGTCGCCTCGGCGTCGAGATCCGGTGCAACTTCGTCGTCGGGAAGACCGCGTCAGTGGCAGAGCTGTTCGAGGAGTACGGCTTCGACGCGGTGTTCGTCGGCACCGGTGCCGGTCTCCCGTACTTCATGGGGATTCCGGGGGAGAACGCCATCGGCGTCTACTCCGCGAATGAGTTTCTCACTCGCGTCAATCTCATGAAGGCCTTCAGCTTTCCTGATTTCGACACCCCGGTCGCGATCGGCCCGCGAGTCGCGGTGGTCGGTTCCGGAAACGTCGCAATGGACTGCCTGCGGACCTCGATGCGGCTCGGTGCCGAGCAGGTTGTCTGCCTCTACCGGCGCACCCGCGCCGAGTCCCCTGCGCGCCTGGAAGAACTCGAGCACGCTGAGGAGGAGGGGATCGACTTCCGCTGGCTCACCTCCCCGGTTGCGATCCACTCGAATGAGGACGGTCTCGTCACCGGTGTGCGCGTCATCAAGATGGAGCTGGGAGAGCCCGACAGCTCGGGCCGTCGGCGTCCGGTTCCGGTTGAGGGCAGCGAGTACGACATCGAGCTCGACACGGTTGTGATGGGCATCGGCCAGGGACCGAACCCGCTCGTGACCAAGAGCACCGAAGGGCTTCAGCTGAATCGCTGGGGGAACATCGTGGTCGATGAAGCGACGATGATGACCTCGATTCCCGGGGTGTTCGCGGGCGGCGACATCGTGACCGGCGCAGCGACGGTGATTCTGGCCATGGGTGCGGGCAAGACCGCCGCCGCCGGGATCGACCGCTATCTGAAGGAGGATGTCCGGACTCCCAGGAGTCGAGACCAGGCACCTTCCTGACCTCGCCTCCGTCGCCGGAGGCCGGCGGGAAGTGACGGAGCCGTCGAGACTTCCCGACTGAAGTCGGTGACGATCGTGGTATAATCCGGCGAGGGAATCGCAACCTCCTTCTTGCCTATGGCTTGCGTCCAGTCGCATCGATTCGTTCGGGTCCACGGGTCCCGTTGCTCGCGTTGGCGCCGAGGTCGCGGGAGCGTGTGAGTGTCGATTAGCGGCAACCTCCGTACGATGCCTTTCGCCGACCTGCTGCAGTGGGTGTCGCAGAGCCGCAAGACAGGCACGCTTGCCGTCGAAGGCCCCGAGCACAACAAGAAGGTGTACTTCCGGGACGGGCTCGTCGTCGCTTCGTCGTCGGAGAATCCGAAGGAGTACCTCGGATATTACCTGGTCGGGTGGAACTACATCAGTGAAGAGGAGCTCCAGGAGCTGCTCGACATGCAGGACCGACACGGCACCCTGCTCGGTGAGCTGCTGGTGATCATCGGGCGCATCTCGCGCGAGGACCTGACCCGGATTCTCCAGGTCAAGACCGAGGAGACCATCTACGAGCTGTTTCTCTGGGAGGAGGGTGACTTCCGGTTCCTGGAGAACATTCTCCCCGCGAAGAAGTTCCAACCACTCGGCTTGGCGATCGATATGCTCACTCTCGAGGGTGTCCGGCGCAAGGACGAGTGGCTCCGCATCCGGGATAGCATTCCCGACCCGCAGTGGATTCCGAAGCTGATTCGAGCCGTGGACGTGCAGCAGATCGGCGCAACCGAGCTCGGCATTCTCGGCGAGATCAACGGCCGCAACAGCATCGAGGAAATCTCGCTGGCCTGTCGGCTGCCGATGTTCCACACACTGCACTTCATCTTCTCCGGTGCGGAGGCCGGCCTGTTCGAGCTCAGGCCGCCGACCACGACCGAGATCGTCATCCCCGGGTTTTCTCAAGGCGCCTGGCGGGTACTGCTGAAGGAGGCCGAGCGGGCGATCGCGGCCGGGAATCTCTTGCGAGCCTGGCAGCAGCTTCGAGAGATTCGCGAGCGGCACGCGCAGCAGCGGGAGGCCAACGAGCAGGCGACGGGAATCGAGCACAAGATTCTGCAAGAGCTCGAGCGTCGGCAGCTCGACGACAACTCTATACTCGAGCTCGCCGTACCTCCGGCCGCCCTCTTCTCCCTCGAGTGCAGTCCAGAGGAGGGATTTCTGCTGTCGCGGATCAACGGTGCCTACACCGTGCGGGAGATCGTGCGCCAGATGCCCGGGTCCGAGGTCGAGACCCGGCTCATGGTCGAGAGCCTGCTGCGGCGCCGCGCCCTGCGCGTCAAGGACGACAAGACCGGATCCCGCGACCTCCGCGCCGGCTGATTGTGGTGTCCTGTGAGTCGGCGGTGTCGCAGCCACGGAGCCGGCCGTGGGAAGCAGGCGAGGAGTGTGGAGCCCATCGCGTGCACGGCGCCCTTCGGGCGGCGGGAAGGTCGATCAGGAGGGAACCGCCCGGGTCCCGGTGCTCAGACTCCTCAGGTGAAACCGCCGCTGCCACAGCCGGCTCCCAGGCTGCCGCTGGAGCTTGCGCTCGCGGTGGATGCACTCGCGAAGGTGGAGAGCTGACGAACAACCTCGGAGGCACCGCAATGCGGGCAGCGGACGCCGTCGGAGCTGGCGCCGACGCCCTGCAGCTTCTGAAACTTGCGCTGGCACTGGTTACAGCGATACTCGTAGATCGGCATCGTGATTCATCCTCACTCGGCTCGGGAGATTCCAAGGCAATTGCCGCGAGCTTCACGACGCGGGTCGGCGGTCGCCTAGCCGAGAACCTCGACTTCTTCGATCTGATGCCGTCCTTCGAGGATCGCCTGGTGCTCGCGGTCGACGCGCTGCTCCAATGAGTCGCAGACATTGCGGCAGATGGTGAAGACGCCCTCGTCGATGATGCGATAGAACACGTTCAGGCCATCCCGGCGGCAGTCGACGAGACCCGCGCGCTTGAGCACCGAGAGATGCTTCGAGACGTTCGCCTGACTTCCGCCGACCACGTGCAGGATGTCCGACACGCAGCGCTCACCGGAATGCAGACTGTGCAGGATCTTGAGCCGGGTGGGGTCGGCCATGGCCTTGAGAACCTCGGCGATCCGGGTCAGCAGATCATCTGTTCCTGGCACGGCGCCTCCTTCTCGATTCCTCTCAATCTCACACTATCACCATTTAGTAATTTACTCCAGTGACAGCCTTTCGTCAAGTCTTTTCTCATTGGACTCCTGAAAAGACGCTGTCTCGAATAGATGCTTCTTGAGAATGGCGATCCGCTTCTTGTCGCGAGTGCGTCCTGATACTGAACGCGGAAGGTGTACCGCTTGACCGGTACCGGCGTTGAACGGGAGAATGCAGCGGGCCGGAGTGGCGGAACGGTAGACGCGGGGGACTCAAAATCCCTTGGAGGCAACTCTGTGAGGGTTCGATTCCCTCCTCCGGCACCATGCTTCACGTGAGGGTGTGCCGCGGCCTGCAGCCGCGGCGCCCCGCCGGAGCGAGCCGTGAGCCCGTAGGCCGGCCCC
>CAZQYU010000003.1:18262-41127 GCA_964597585.1 uncultured Thermoanaerobaculia bacterium | reverse complement strand
TGCACACGTGGGCGTGGCGGTCGAGGTCGAGCTGGGAGAAGAAGCGTCCGCGCTCGACCCAGTGGTTGTTGAGCTCCTGGTAGTAGGGGCCGACGCCCATCAGGAAGACCGTGAGGCTGCGGTCGCCGTAGCCTGCGCGCTCGGAGCGGAAGAAGAGGGGATTGAAGTAGCGCAGGGTCGGGACCTTGTCCATGACCGCGAGGCCGTCCTCGTAAGTCAGCGTCACCTCGCGGCCGGCGAGGTCGGGATCGAAGGGGTCAGGCCGCGCCTCGACCCGGATGAAGGTCACGCCGACGCCCTGCAGGCGGCTCGAGATCAGGAAGTTGAGCCCCTGAACGATCGACACCACGGCGATCACCGCCGCGACGCCGATGATGATCCCGAGGGTGGTCAGGATCGAGCGCATGGCGTTACCGCGAACCGCGGACAGGGCGATGCGGAGGTTCTCGAGAATCACCGGCCGCCTCGCTTCTGGGCCTGGTCCGCGACGACGCGGCCGTCGAGCAGGCGGATCACGCGTCCCGCGTGGTGCGCAATGTCCTCCTCGTGGGTGACGAGGACGATGGTGTTCCCCGCGCGGTTGAGCTCGTCGAACAGCGCCATGATCTCCTCGGACGTACGGGAGTCGAGGTTGCCCGTTGGCTCGTCGGCGAGCAGGATCGACGGCCGGTTGACGAGCGCGCGGGCGACGGCGACGCGCTGGCGCTGGCCGCCGGAGAGCTCGCTCGGGGTGTGCCGGACGCGGTCGCCGAGGCCGACCTGGACGAGCGCGTCGCGGGCGCGCAGGTGGCGCTTCTTGAGCGCGACGCGGCCGTAGATCAACGGCAGCTCGACGTTCGCGAGCGCAGACGTCCGAGCGAGCAGGTTGAAGGTCTGAAAGACGAAGCCGATCTCCTTGTTGCGGATGTGGGCGAGCTCGGCGTCGTCGAGCCCGGAGACGCGGCGTCCGTTGAGGACGTACTCGCCGCTGGACGGCGTGTCCAGGCATCCGATCAGGTTCATGAGGGTCGACTTGCCGGAGCCCGACGGACCCATGATCGCGAGGTACTCACCGGCGGCGACCTGGAGATCGACCCCGTCGAGCGCGCGGACCTCCTCCGTGCCCATCTGATAGACCTTGCGGAGGTCGCGGATCTCGATCAGCATCAGCCGTCCTGCTCGGTCGTGGAGTCCGCGGCGTGCTCGTCGGGCTCCTGCTCGTGGATGGCGTCGCCGTCGTGCAGCTCCTTGAGGTTGCGGTAGGGGCCTGCGACGACCTTATCGCCATCCGACAGCCCGTCGAGGATCTCGACCCAGACCTCATCGGCGATCCCGGTCTCAACAGGCGTGGCCTTCGCCTTGCCATCGACCAGTGTGTAGACCACCTCGCGCTCTTCGAGCCCTTTGGCCTTGGTGCCGCGGACCTCCTTGCCGGTGTCGTCGAGCGTGCGCTTGACCACGGCCTGGATGGGGACCGCGAGGGCGTCGTCGTGGGTCGCGGTGACGATGTTGACCTTGGCGGTCATGGCCGGGCGCAGCTGGGGGTCCGGGTCGTCGATCGCGACCTTGACCTGGAATCGGATGGTGCCGAGCGCCGCGTCCTTGCGGCCCGAGGTCGCGATCTCGACCACGTGCCCGCGCTGGGG
Organism: uncultured Thermoanaerobaculia bacterium; assembly: GCA_964597585.1. GTDB lineage: Bacteria > Acidobacteriota > Thermoanaerobaculia > Thermoanaerobaculales > Sulfomarinibacteraceae > CAVSIS01. The sequence continues at coordinate 39,502 of CAZQYU010000003.1, read as the reverse complement.
CTTGTCATCCCCGAGGGCGTCGATCAGGACCTCGGTGGGCTGGCCGAGGGCGACCTGGACGACGTCGACCTCGCTGACCTCGACCTCGGCGAGCAGGCGCGACATGTCGGCGATGGTCATGATCACCGAGCCCGGGAGGTTGGTGTTTCCAGGGACAACGGTTTCGCCGCGCTCGGCGTCGAGCTGGATCACGATTCCGTCCATCGGCGAACGGATCGACGTTCGAGCGAGGTCGTCCTCGGCGCGCCGTAGCGCCGAGCGGTACTGCTCGACCGCGTGGCGCTGTGCCCTGACCTCGACCTCGGCCGAGTCTGCTGCGAGCTGGGCGGCGTCGAGGTCCTGCTGGCTCGAGAGGCCATTCTCCTCCAGGCTCGAGGTCCGTCGCAAAGTGCGCTGGGCATCGGCGAGCTGGACCTGGAGCCTCTCGAGCGAGACCTGGGTCTGCTCGAGCGCTGCCTTCGCCTGGTCGCGGGCGGCCTCGTAGAGATCGCGCTCGATCTCGACCAGGAGCTGTCCCTGGCGGACGACATCACCCTCCTTGACTGGGAGCTTGATGATCTCGCCGATGACCTTGGCAGAGATGGCGACCTTGCGCTCAGGGGTGATCTCGCCGGTGGCTTTGACGGTCGATGAGATGGTACGGCGCTCGGCAGCGGCGAGCTCCACTGGCGAGCCGCGCCCGCCGGCATCGCGCAGGCTCGCCCAGACGACCAGGGCGAGCACGGCGACGGCGGCGGCTCCGATGAGGGCCTTCCGCATTCGCGGCCTCCTCCTTGCAGGACTCGACGTCCACTCGGGACGTCAGCTCAGCACGGCCATGAGGGCGGTCTTGCCGAGCACGTACAGGACCCACGGAACCAGGACGACCATCGATGCGGCGCCGCGCGAGATTCGGCCGACGGCCGCCATTCCGAGCACGAGCAGCACGATGATCCAGAGATTGAACACGCTCAGGCTGCTGCCGAGCGCCGTCTGCCACGCCGGCGCGCCGGCGGGCAGGAACGCCGCAACACTGCCCTTGACCAGGTTCGGCAAGGCGGTCGCGGAGAGCTTGTCGACGCGTTGCACGAGCACGACGAGCAGAGTGTTGAGGACGAGCGCGGACGGCCAGTAGCTGTGGACGGTCACCGCCAGGCTGCGGGAGAAGTCGGCGTCCGAGCCGGCGAGCTTGAGCCCACCGAAGAAAATGAGCGCCAAGAAACCCATCATCAAGGGCGTGCCGACGGCCACGAAGACCGGCCCGAAGGAGGCGAGTCGTTGGCTCATCTTCACCTGCGCCTCGATCTGCTCCTCGTCGACCTCGCGGCCGCTCTGCTCGAGGCGCTCTCGGATCGTGGCGTCGAAGTCGAGGTGCGGTGTGGTCACGAGGTTGGTGGCGACCCCCACCAGGATGAGCGCGACCAGGCACACCGCCCACCGGGGCCGGCTGGCGGTCGCGGCGAAGAGCCGGCTGGGGGCGGTGAACGCGAGTCCGAGCCGGGCGAACGGCCCTGGTGTGTCGTCGGCGGGCGCCGGCGCCTCCGGCCCGCTGGTCGGCTCCCAGGCCGGCCGCTCTGTCTCGTTCATGGCGTCGTCTCCTCGGCGGCCTTCGCCGGCTCCTCGCTGACGGGGCGCGGCGGCAGGGAGATCTCACCCATCGACGATTTGAGGTCCGTGAACTGCATCCACTTCACGTCTTTCCAGTAGTCGTGCGGGATGTCGGGCTGGCCCGGGTCGGAAATCTCGATGCCCTTGTTGTCGAGCAGGGTGGCGGTCGCGTTGAGGTAGCCGACGTACGCCTTGCGATAGTCAAGCCATGCGCGGATCTCGCTCAGCTGTGCTTGGGCGAGGTCATCCTGGATCTGGAGCACCTGGTAGTTGGTCGACAGGCCGTTGGCGAACTTGGTCTGCTCGGCTTCGAGGTTGCGCTCGGCGAACTCGCGGGCCGCCGCCGCCGCATCGATCGCCGCCGCACCGTCCTCGAGCGCTCGCACCGCGGTGCGCACCTGGAGGATGATCTGCTGCTCCTGAGATCTCACACCGACTTCGCCCTTCTTGAGGTCCCAGCGCCGCTGTGCGAGGGCCGCCTTCGCGTCGTTGTTGCCGAGCGGCACGGACAGGGTGAGTCCGACGGCCCACTTCGGGTAGTTGGCCTTGCCGATCTGGGTCAGGGAGTCGCCGAGACCGCCCCGACTGATCAGGTACTTCTGTTGCGTGGGCTCGTCGATGCCGTAGAGGTCCCCGCCGATCCCGGCGAGACCGTAGCTCCCGGTCAGGTTGAGGCTCGGCAGGACGGAGTTGCGCGCGACGTCCACGTTGAGCTGCAGGCGATCGAGGTCGAGCTTCGCCTGCTCGAGGTCGGGACGTTTCTCCAGCGCGGTGTCGATGGACTGGCGGAGGTCGGGATGGACGGGCTTGATGAAGTAGTCCTCGGTGGTCTTGATCGAGGCCGTCCATTCGTCGGGGCGGTCGAAGCCGAGGGCGCGCTTGAGGTTGTCCTCGGCGTTTGAGGCAGTGTTCTTGGCGGCGATGACAGCCTGCTTGCGGGTCGCGACACCCGACTCCGACTGGATGATGTCGATCGGCGCCGAGGTGCCCACGTTGACCCTCTCTTTGGTCTCGTTGAGCAGGCGGGTCGCGAGCTCGAGGCTCTGCTGGGCGACGGCCACGGCGCGGCGCGCCGCGACGTAGTCCCAATAGGCGTACTCGACGTCGCGCAGCGTGCCCATGACCTGGAGCTCGAACCCGGCGAGATCCTGCTGGCGCAGGTTGCGGGCGATGACGATGCCGGAGCGGTTGACCGTGGTTCCGAACCCGCGCAACAGAGGCTGGGAGAGCGAAAGCGACAGGTCGGAGCTCCAGCTCGGGTTGAGGAAGACGAAGGTGTTGTTCGTCTCAGCCCGGTACGTCGAGGCGTCCAGCGAGACCTGCGTACCGGTCGGGAGCGCCTGCGCGATCCCGAGGCCGAACGTGGTTGAGCGATTGGCGAGGACCTCTGCGCCCTCGAGGTCACTCGAGGTCGGAGACCGGGCGTCGTTGCTCCGAAAGCTCGCCGAGAGCAGGGGGTCGAACTGTCCCGTCTGCTGGAAGATGCTCGCTGTGGCAGTGGCGATGCCGAAACGTCCGACCTGGAGGTCGAGGTTACGTGCCAGGGCCATAGAGTAAGCCGTCTCGAGATCGAGACTGAGCGTTGCGTTCGGCTCGACGACGGGTCCCGGGACCTCGGCGGGCAGAGCCGACACACTGACGTCTTGGGCCGACGCGGCGATCGCCACCATCATGGCGAGGCTCAGGGCGGGCAGGATCTTGGTGCTCACGAGCGCTCCTCCTTCGCACGACCTTCGCTTCCCTTTACGAAGCGCTCCCGGAAAGGTTCCGAGAGCGAGCCGGGGCGGGTGCGGCGTCCCGGTCGGGCCCATACGGAGCCGACAGGCGTCACGTGCCCTCCTCCCATGAGGCGAGATAGGCCGCCTGAGCGGCGGTCAGCGTGTCGATGTCGAGGCCCATGGTCGCCAGCTTGAGGCGGGCGATCTTCTGGTCGATCTCCTCCGGCACCGGATACACGCGATGCTCCATGGACGCACCGTGGCGGACCATGTGCTCGGCACACAGCGCTTGGTTGGCAAAGGACATGTCCATGACCGCCGCAGGGTGCCCCTCGGCCGCGGACAGGTTGACCAGCCGACCCTCGGCGAGCAGGTAGATCGTGTGGCCGTTGGGAAGCTTCATCGCCTCGACGAACGGCCGTGCGGGCCAACGCTCAGTCGCGATCCGGCGCAGCCCGGCAACGTCGATTTCGACGTCGAAGTGGCCCGAGTTGCACAGGATCGCGCCGTCCTTGAGGAGCTCGGCGTGGTCTGTGGTGATGACGTCACGGTCGCCGGTCACGGTGACGAAGACGTCACCGATCGGTGCCGCGTCGGCGAACGGCATGACGCGGAAGCCGTCCATGGCGGCTTCGAGGGCCCGGACCGGGTTGACCTCGGTGACGACGATGTTCGCTCCGAGCCCGTGGGCGCGCATGGCGACCCCGCGTCCGCACCAACCGTAGCCGCACACGACCACGGTGAGCCCGGACAGGAGCACGTTGGTGGCGCGCATGATGCCGTCCATGGTCGACTGGCCGGTGCCGTAGCGGTTGTCGAACAGGTGCTTGGTGGCGGCGTCGTTGACCGCGACCACCGGGAATGGGAGCACGCCGTCGCGCTCCATCGCGCGCAGGCGGATGACGCCCGTGGTGGTCTCCTCGGTGGAGCCGAGCACTCCGTCGAGGAGGCGCGCGCAGCCGGCCTCGCCGAGGCTCTCGGCGAGCGCGCGGACCTCGGCGTGGAGCCCGTCATGGCGCTTGAGCGCGACGAAGATCAGCGACGACACAAGGTCGGCGCCGTCGTCCATCGTCAGCGTCGGCTCCATCTCGAGGCACGCGCGGACGTGGCGGTAGTAGGTGGTGGTGTCCTCGCCTTTGACGGCGAAGACGGGGATGCCGTGCTCAGCGACCAGGGCGGCGGCGACGTCGTCCTGGGTCGACAGCGGGTTCGACGCACATAGGCGCACCTCGGCCCCGCCGGCGACAAGTGTGCGGGCGAGGTTGGCGGTCTCGGTCGTGACGTGCAGGCACGCCGCCAGGCGCTGCCCGGCGAGAGGACGCTCGGCCGCGAAACGCTCGCGGATCGACTGCAGCACCGGCATCTGGCGGTCGGCCCATGCGATGCGACGTGCTCCGTCGGCTGCGAGGCCGAGGTCCTTGACGTGGTGGGGGACGGACATGCTCTCCTCCTGACCGCTGTGGCGGACCGGCGTATCCTACAGGAATCCGGGCCCCCGCGGCTCCGAGGGGAGTCGCGGAGGCCCGGATTCCTTTCAATCCGCAGCGCGGATTCGGTGGGCAGACAGGCATCACCATGAACGTGGCGCGGCGCCCCGTGCGGGCTGTCGTTCCGCCTCGCGTTGCTCGTCGATGGCGCCTGGCGGTCTCTCTCGCGCCGATTGTGAGAGGTCGCTCTGCTTCCCCTTCTCCTCGCTCGTCCCTGTGTGAGGTCAACAGACGACAGCGCTTTGAGCTGCCAGTTGTTCGAGATGTCGGCACCGCTCGTCCGCGAGTGGGCTCGTTACGAAGAACCGAGTTCCATCGAGAGGCGAGCTCTCGAACAACGTGTGTAGCTGGCAGACTCCTCCGGCCCGTTGGCTCCACACGACGAGTCGCGCCGGAGACTTACCGATCATCCGGCAAGACGAATGATCGTTGCCTGATATCCCGCAACAACGCACTTTGCCACAACATCCTCCTCTTGGGTCCCGAAGAGGGCTGGATTCTCGCAGCCAAGTTCCTGCAGGTCCTTGTCTGGTGAGTCCGACTCGATCACGTAGAAATTGCTCGAAGGTGACAAGCAGGCAAGGTAGGTCAACAGCACGTCGTGAGTCCTTGGCCGCGTGACGACAACAACGGCATTGTCGTTCTCGGGGACGGGGCTCATGAGGGTCCTGGCCCGTTGAATGACATTCGGGATACGAGATTGTTCCTGATTGGCGCTATTGGCCGGGAAGCCGAGATCCTCGTCGCCTTGTGGCACTGCAAACAAACACGTCTTCTCCAGACCGTTGAGTTCCGCGCGAAAGACGCCCCAGTTCAGAACGTGACCGATCGGCTCCAGATTGATCATGTCAATATACGGCGACAACTGCCTCCTCGAAACGAACTTCACCCGACGGTGCAGAGCGTTCCCCAGCCGGCACACGGTCACGTAACGTTGGGATTCTTGATTTTCGTCATGATACAAGAACACAACTGAGCCATCCTGCGGAGATAGGCTCACGTCATTCCTGGCTGCATTGTGTCGGTTCTCATGAGCAATCCAAGCTTGCTCCAGCACATCGTATTTGACGAGACCATCGAGCCGTTGGATCTCGATTTGATTGAATGTCGGTCGTACATCGCCCAGCGGCCGAGAGGCTACTTCGGAAGTCGCGACGACTGGCGGCACCGGCCAGAGAGGAAGCCGCTGCGGCGAGGTTGGAGGGCCCGGCAAGGGGAACCAAGACCAGATGATGAGCAAACTTCCAACACCTGTTGCCAGCCAAGGGCGCTGGATCTTGTTGAGTCCTTCGGCCCAGAGAAAAGGGACAACAGAATAGGCAAACAGGAGGAATCTCTTGGATGCAAACCCGTAAAAAAGAGCAAAGAAACCGAAAAATAGAGCGAACGAGATCACGAGGACCAAAGGGAACGGCATTTTCCGAAAGCGTCTCAACGAAGCCGCAATGCCGATTGGAAGGAGCGCGAAGCCTGGGAGCCCGACGAAGGCTGCGAAGGTCCATCCGTAGAAAAGGAGGTTGTCGGGGAAGAATCCCAGAAGGGGCCAATGAAGAGGCCCTTCCCCAGGTGGCCCAAATAGTAGCCTTTGCACCGCAAGCCAAACTGTCCATGGCCCTATCAACGCGACCAAACCAAGCCAGACCCAGCGCCTGCCCAGCTCGGCGCGTCGAAAGACCAACACCACGACGCCGATTGGGAGAACAAGCAACACGCCCAAGGGCTGGGTCATCGCGGAGAGGCAGGTCAACAACCCCGTTGCAAGGTACCATCGCGAATCGTCCAGGGCCTTGGAAAACGCTGCGAGAGCGAGCACCAGCAAACAGGCAGCCGGCACATCAGCCACAATCTGGAGACCGAAACTTCTCCATGAAGCGTTAAGAAAGAATGCGACGGTGACAATCAAGGCAATCTTCGTCGAATAGAGGCGCCAGAGAGTTCGGGCGAGCACAAATGAAGTGGCTGCGATTAACAACTGAATGAGAACGGGAAGAATGTACAATAAGGAAACACTCTCAAGGCCCGCCATAACCAGTGGGAAAAGAACTGGCCGCCCGGGATGCCGTACGTCGTAACCCACGTATCGCATGGCCTGGGAAATCCAATCGAAGGTGTCGCCACCTGCGAATGGATAGTCGAGGTTGAGGTCTGGATAAAGAAGGAGATATGCCAGGAGGGCTGAGTGGAGAATACCCAGAAGAGCAAGCGAGACAACGAGTATCTTGACGGCGTTCTTCTCGTTCATCGTGCTCCTTTGAGTCCAACGCGCATTGTATATCGCTCCGTGAGGGATCGAGCATCAGGGATGGCAAGAGCAGAAACCTGCTGGTCACGCACTTCTCACCCGAACCCAGTCGGGACGGGCCTGGTGAGCGCGGTGAACCTGAGCGAGGTGGTTGCGAAGCTCGCCGACCACGGCGTGCCGCTCGGCGAGATCCGGCAGGCGCTGACTCTCGGCCTTGAGGTTGTCCCCTTCACCGAGGAGTTGGCGTACGCCGCGGGCGAGCTCCGCCCGCTCACCCGGGACCGTGGACTCTCGCTCGGCGACCGCGCCTGCCTCGCCCTGGCGAAGACATTGAAGCGCCCGGTCCTGACCGCGGACCGAGGCTGGGCGAGTCTCGACCTCGGCGTCGAGGTGCGCCTGGCAGGCGAATGAACATCCTGCCCGGGGCGCGGGGAGCCCACGAACACAAGCTGCGACGAGATCCAAGCCTGGATGCGCAAAGCGCATCCAGAGCCTTTGAAGATGAGGCTGTCCCACCGCTCGGCGGGGCAGCCTCATCCTCAAAGGCTACGAATCTTGCCCTTGAGCAGGTAGACCTCGAACGCGAGCCCGGCCTTGGCAACAAGCCGCCGCAGGTGAGCCACCGGCGCTTTCGAGACCCCCTGCTCGATGTTGTCGCCGTACAGAAAGCAGACCGGTTTCTTGCGCAGGGTCACGGGCAGGATGATGCACTCGCGCGGTTCGGTGTCACCGAGGCCGAGCATGAGGTCGAGGTTGCGCGGCATCGGGGGCAAGCCTCCGATCCAGAAGCTCGTTCCTTGAAGGAGGCCCGAGAACACGGAAGGCTCGCCGACCGGAATCGAGATCGCTTTCACGGCCGCCGCGTCGATGCCCTCGCCGGCACCGTGCCAGCCGATGATGCTGTCCTTGTGCAGGGTGAGGGTCATCCGGCGGCGGAAGAACGGTGCGCAGAAGTCGAGCAGCGCGTCGGCGATGTCCTCGCGCATCTCGGCGTCCTGCAGCTCGATCGAAGCGCGTGCGAGCAGGGTCTCCGGGCTGAGATCTGCGGCTTCCGTCGCGGCCTCGGCGGTCCCGGTCTCCGGCGCAGAATCCGAAGAGCTTCCGCCAGATGACGCGACCGGGCCGGCGACGGGTCCCTCAGGGGCCGCCGCCGGGGTGTCGAGCGTGTCGCCCCCGTTGTCGTGCTCGTGGCGGAGTGAGGGGAACAGCACGAGATCCTCGTCGCTGATCTCGAGCTCCCTCGCGGCGACCGCCTCGCCCCGCGCGCGGCTCTTGGCCACCAACCGCTGCCACTTCGACGCCGACGGCGGTGAGGTGTCGTCACCGATGACGGGCTTGGTAGAGGTCGCGGGCGTGTGGCTGCCCTTGGCGCGGGTCGTGCCGATCTCGCCGTTCGCCAGTCGTCGCAACACGCCCGCGATCAATGGCGGCATCTGGAGGTCGTAGAGCCGGTGCAGCGCCTCGTAGACCCGCACCTCGAGACCGACGAAGCTGGTGACCATGAGCCCGGTCATCAGGCCGAGCTCGTCCTCGATCTGAAGGTTCTCCGGGTTGAGGTTGGCCAGCAGCAGCTTGCGGCCCTCGATTCGAAACGGGACGATCTCGTAGCGGCGCGCGATCCGTGGGGAGATGATGCGCGACAGCCCCTCGCCGATCGACGCGAGCTCGACCGCGGTGACCGGGCGGCTGCTGTGGAAGCGTCCCAGGGCATGAATGAGGGTCGCCTCGGAGACCAGGCCGAGGTCGAGGGCAACCGTGTCGGCGCGGCGGTCGGACACACCCATGGCCTCGGTCACCGCGCGGTGCTGATCGGCGCTGAGAATGCCCTCGCGCAGAAGATGGGTCGCGAATCCGTAGTCCTTCATCTCGGGTTCGGAGGTCGGCACGCGACCCCCGCAGCACCGCAGGATAGCAGAGCGGCTTCGCCGGTGAGGAGGAGGTAAGAAGGTGAGAAGGTAAGTAGGCGAGGATGTGCGCTGTCGTAGGGGCGGAGCTTGTCTCCGCCCGGGGACCGATTCGAACACGGCAACGCCCCTGGATCCACTGATGTGTTCGAGGCGCCGATCCCTGACCTGACCACGACGGCGGGCGCGTCACAGCGTCGAGACCGGGTCGACGTCAACGACCCGTCGTACGCCGGACGGGGGCGGAGTCGCCTCGATCCGATCGAGCACGCGGCGCAACGGCGGCCGCCCGGGTGCGGCCAGGATCAGCTGCCATCGCCACTGTCCCCGGATGCGCTCGAGCGGCGCAGGCGCCGGCCCGCGCAGGCGGAGGCCGTCGCCAGCCGGGTCCACCAGCGCGGCAGCCGCCTCGGCGGCGCGGCGTGCGGTGGTCGCGCTCGCCGCTTCGAATCGGACCAGCGCCAGGCGCGCCGCGGGCGGCCAGTGGAAGGCGCGCCGATAGACGAGCTCTTCCTCGAGGAAGGCTGCTACATCATGCCCGCACGCGTGGCGGACTGCCGGGTGGTCAGGGTAGTAGGTCTGGATCACCACCCGCCCGGGCGTGCCGCCGCGGCCGGACCTGCCCGCGACCTGGGTCAGGAGCTGGAACGTCCGCTCCGCGGCCCTGAAGTCGGGCAGCCCGAGCAGCGCGTCGGCGGAGATCACCCCGGTCAGCGTGACCCTCGGAAAGTGGTGCCCCTTGGCCACCATCTGGGTTCCGACCAACACCTGCACGCGGCCCGCCGCGAACTCGCCGAGGGTGGCTTCGAGCCCGCCCCGACGCCGCACCGTGTCGCGGTCGAGAATGGCGCTGGTGACGCCCGGAAAGAGACGTTCGAGGTGGTGGGCGACCTTCTCGGTGCCGGCGCCGACCGCGTCGAGGAGGGTGCCGCCACAGGCCGGGCACGCGCGCGGCCTGGCGGCGCGGGCGCTGCAGTAGTGGCAGCGCAGGTCCCCGGAGCGGCGGTGGACGACCATCGCCACCGAGCACTCGGTGCAGTCGATGCGGTGGCCGCAGTCGCGGCACAGCAGCACCGGCGCCCAGCCGCGTCGCTGCATCAGCAGGATCGCCTGCTCGCCGCGCTCGAGCGTTTCGGACAGGCTCGCGCGCAGGCGCGCCGAGAAGAGGGTGCGGCCCTGCTCGCCCGGCTCGCCCGGCTCGCCGCGCAGGTCGACAACCTCGACCTCGGGCAGGGACGCGCCGGCGACCCTTCGGGTGAGCTTCAAGGTGTCCGCCTTGGCCCGCCGGACGAGTGCGGCGGCCTCGACCGAGGGCGTCGCGGAGCACAGCAGCACGGGAATGTCGAGCCGCTGCCCGAGCACCAGCGCGAGGTCGCGCGCGTGGTATCGGGGTGCCTCCTGCTGCTTGTACGCGGCGTCGTGCTCCTCGTCGACCACGATCAGCCCGAGCGGGACCACGGGGGCGAACAGGGCAGAGCGCGGGCCGACCACGACCCTGGCCTCGCCGGCCCGGACCGCCTGCCACTGGAGCCACCGCTCGCCCTCGGCCTGGGCCGAGTGGAGCACCGCGACCCGGGAGCCGAAGCGCTGCTCGACGGCTCCGACCGCAGCCGGCGTGAGGCCGATCTCGGGCACGAGAACGATCGCGCCGCGTCCGGCGGCGAGGACCTTCTCGATGCAGCGCAGGTAGACCTCGGTCTTGCCCGAGCCGGTGATACCCTCGAGCAGCAGCGGTGCGAACCTGCCACTGGTGAGCGCCGAGTCGATCCGCGCCACCGCCGCCCGCTGCTCGTCGGTGAGCGTGACGTGCCCGCCGCCGCCCAGCGTCCACCGCGCCCGGGCCGCGGGGCGCTGGGTGAAGCGGGTGACCAGGCCACGCTCGACGGCCGCACGGACCGTGGACGGTGAGCAGCCGGCGCCGGCACAGACCTCGGCGACCAGTGCCGGCCGCCCCTGCGCGGCCAGCCACTCGACCACCGCGCGCTGGCCCCGGGCGCGTCCGGCGCGCTCGACCAGGTCCTCGACCGGGGCGTCGGCGAGAGTGACGGCCGCGACCTCCGCCTGCGGGGCGCGGTCGCGTCGCCGCCGGCGCAGCCGCACCAGCCCGGACTCGGCGAGGGCCTCGATCGGGGCGCGGCTCGCGGCTCCTGCCTCGGCGAGCAGGGTCGGCAGCCGGCGGCGGGTACTGCGTGTGAGGACGGTGAGGACCGAGGCCTGTGCCGCCGGCAGTGCGCTCGGATCGGCGGCGACGCCCGCCGGTGTGATCTCGACCTCCTCCGCGTCGGCACGCAGCAGGCCCGCGGGGAGCATCGAGGCAAGGGTGTCGCCGAGCGGACAGCGGTAGTAGTCGGCGGCGAAGGCGGCGAGGTCGAGGAGATGCCCGGGCAGCAGCGGCTCGTCGTCGAGCACCTCGGTCAGCGGCCGGACCGCCGCCGGGTCGAGCTCCGTGGTCTCCTCGAGTCCGACCACGACCCCGGTCGCGGCGCGCCGGCGCAGCGGGACCCTCACCCGGACCCCGGGCAGCACGAGCCGGGCGAGCTCGGGCGGGACGCCGTAGATCAGAGCATCGGGAGAGCTGCGCGGCAGCGCGACCCGCGCGTACATCACGCGACCGTCGCGGTCGGGCCGAGCAGCCGCCGCGTGACGGCTGCGGCGACCTCCTCCGCCCGCGTCTTCTGGAGGTGGTGGCCGCCGCTTCCGAACACCAGCCGCTCGACGTTCGGGAACAGCGCGGCGAGCTCGTCCTGGACCGCGGGTTCGCTGAGGCGGTCGTCGCGGGCGGACACGGCCAGCACCGGGAGCGGGAGCGAGCGGGCGGCCGCGGCGAGGGCGCCGAAGTCGACCGACGCGATCAGCCCGAGGTGGAGCAGGACCTCGCTCCGGTCCGTGGGCGGCGGCAGGCCGATGCTCCGGTAGACCCCGCGCAGCGCGATCGTGAGCCCGGCGCCGATCACGGGCTGACGCGCGACCGGCACCAGCCGGCGGTAGACCTTCGGCGGGAAGCGCATCGCACGGTGGGTGCTGACCCCGAGGGAGGCGAGCAAGGCGACGCCCCGATAGCGCTCGGGGTGCGCAGCCGCGGCGAGGATCACGGCGCCGCCGCTGAACGAGTGGGCGAGCAGCGCCGGCCGTTCGAGCTCGAGGGCGTTGGCGACCGCGCCGAGCGCCGTGGCCCAGTCGGCGACCGTCGTGCCGGGGACCCCGGGCGAGCCGCCGAAGCCGGGCAGGTCGAGGCGGACCACGTGCCAGTGCTCCGCGAGCGCGGGACCGAGGTAGCGGAAGTCGCGCACCGAGCCGGGTATGCCGTGCCCGCACAGGATGGCGGGCGCTTCCGGACACCCCTCCTCGGCGATGGACACCGGGCCGACCGCGGTGTCGTGGAGGCGGGTCGGCGGGTCGGCGGGGGCGAAGGTCGAAGTCACGTCGGCGGACGATTGTAGCCTGCGAGCGACGCGGGCCGCGACTCGCACGCGCCGCTGCCGAGCCCGCCCCCGAGCTACGGGACCGGAAGCATCAGGCGCCTGGCCTCCGTGATGACGTCCTTCGCCTGGTCGAGGGACAGCCGCAACAGCTCGGCGATCCGCTCCGGGGCCGAGTTGGCGAGGGCGGCGACGTCGGCGATGCCCGCCTCCTTCAGGGTCGCGGCGCGGCGCGCACCGATCCCGGTGATCGCGTCGAGCGTGGTCGGCCGGGCCGGCGTGCCGCCGCCGCCAGGCGTCGCATCCTGGATGCGCTTGAGGTCGAGCTCGAGCTCGGCCTTGAGGGCCGCGACCGCCGCCGTCAGGCGCTCGATCTCGTCGTCGAAGCGGGCGAGGGTCTCCTCGCGCGCCTTCTGCACCTGCTCGAGGCGCGCGGACAGGCGCTCGACCTCGCGCGTCTTGGCGCGGGTCGGCAGGTCGGAGGACGCGGTGCGCTCGCTGCCTGCGGTCTTGAGCTGCTCGTCGAACTGCTGCAGCAGGCGGGTGTGGGTGTCGATCGCCTCTCGGATGGTTCGCACGGCCATGGAGACCTCCTCGGAGCCTCGAGCGGCCCCCTACAGGTTGAATGCCGTCTCGGGGCTCGGGAACTGCGCCGCCGCGGGACGGTCGCTCTTCCCCGTCGTGTGGTTGCCGATGAACGGGCCCGGGACGCCGTTGAACGCCACGGACCGGACGCCCTCGGCGGGAATCGACGTCACGCGGTTGCCGGTCACGATCGCGCTGCGGCCGCGCAGCGACACCGTTGCGGTGTTGTCGCGCGGCTTGGCGACCCAGTGGTCGCAGCGGTTGTCGGCGAAGATCACGCTTTCGAAGCGGATCCGAACTGTCTTCGAGATCAGGAGCTCGAGCAGCTCCACCAGGGACGAGGCCCCGGTGCCGGCCATGGTGTTGCCCAGGATCTGCGCGGTGCCCCCGAACACGATCAGGTCTGTGAGCTCGACCTCGAGCAGGCCCCACAGCAGCAGGGAGCGGTCCTCGGCGGCGGGGTCGCGGGGGAGGAGGGGGTTCGAGTAGCCCACCCGGTTGCCCTCGATCCGGCAGCTGAACACGAGTAGCGCGGCGATACCGAAGGCCGGCTGGACGACGACTTTCTGGTCGGCGGAGACGCCGGTATCGAGGACCTCGCAGGAGTCGACAACGATCTCCCCGAGGCCGACGAAGACGCCGACGGACATCGCCGGTCCGCCGGACCCGCAGGAGCGGAATCGGCTCGACCCGAGGGTCGTGGTCCCGATCAGGTTGGCCCCGCCGAATCCCCACGCCTTCATGCTCTCGACCCGGTTGCCGGCGGCGCGGAGCTGCCCGTGGGACACGACCGTGAACCCGAAGTCGCCGTCCTCGAGGTGGTTGTCGAGCGCCCGGCCGCGCTCCCCGCGGTCGAAGCGGATGCCGTGGCTTGAGCCCTCGACGCGGTTGCCGGCCACCCTGGCCGATGCCGTGTCCGTCAGGTAGATGGCGTAGCGGGCCCCGCCGAGCTTGGCACGCTCGATCCGGTTGTCGGTCACCTCGGTTGCGAGGTTGCGGTCGATCCAGATGGCATCCTGGAGGCCGCTCAGGAGATTGCCGTGAACGGTGCAGCGGTCCGTGTCGACCTCGATCCCGTCGTCTGCGATGCCGACCAGGATGCCGGTCGGCAGCTCGCCCTTCTGGCTGTCGCGCAGCCGGCTCTCGACCACGTTGCCCTCGACCCGGCACTCCCGCGCCAGCACCCGGATTCCGCCGTAGAGCGGTGAGGCGAAGCGGAGCAGGTTGTCGCGGATCACCGACTGCGGCGCCGCGACGTCGATCCCGAACAGCCTGGTGCCGTCCCCGTTGCCGTCGGGCCCGAGGCGCTCGACGGTGTTGCCCGCGATCACGCTGCCGCGGGCGAACGACGCCGGTCTTGTTCCCGACGGGTCGTCGTTGAGGACGATGCCCTCGAGGAAGCCGGTGAGGTGGCTGCGTTCGATCCGGCAGGCGCCGCGCACGTCCTGCAGCCGTACTCCGGCGAGGGCCTGCTCGACGTCCTTCTCGACCGCGCCGATCAGCTCGCAGTCGTGGATCGCGATGTCCTGGGAGTCCTTGACCACCCACACCGCCGTCGCGGCGTGCTCGATGCGGCAGCGCTCGATGGTGAGGTCGTCGACCTCGAGGCAGAGGACGCCGGTGAGAAGGTCGGGCTGGGCGAGCGAGACCCAGCAGTCCTGGATCCGCACCCGCTCGCAGCGGGCGAGCTCGATCACGCCGGGGCCGGGCTTTCCGACCGGCTCCTTGTTGAGCAGCTCGAAGCGCAGGCTCGCGATCACGATGTCGGAGATGACGTCGGTCGGGTCCTGCGGCTCGACCCGCAGCATGCGGGCGCCGGCGCGCATGCGGACGACCGTCTGTGGGCTCTCGCCCTTCAGGACCACGTTCGAGATCGCGATGTGCAGGGTCTTCTCGATCAGGTGGGTCCCGGTCTTGAGGCACACGCAGCCGCCCGACGGTGGCAGCGCGTCGATCCCCGCCTGGACGTCGTCGCCCACCTCCACCACCACCGTGCAGCAGCCTGGGCCGAGGTCGGTGAGGGGAGGGAACTTCGGACGGCAGTCGAGCGGCGTGCCGATGAAGGTCTCGCCGTCGTGGTCGACCACTGCCAGGCGGCAGAAGTGGTGGTGAGCGCCGCGCGGCGGCGCCGTGTCGAGCTCCTCGACCGAGCGGTCGGCGGTGCGGGTCGCGATCAGCCAGAAGTCGCCCGAGTGGAAGTCGGCGCCGATGGCTGCGTCGGTCGCGAAGCCGATCTCGACCCCGTCCTCGAGCGCCACCCAGGTGCCGGCGGCCGGCACCCTGACGACGCCGGAGGCGCCGGGTGCGTCGAGGTCGACGAGGAGGTTGTCGTCGGTGTCCCGCACCGTACCGGACTGGTCCCAGCGGCGCACGCGGGTGTGGCGGGACGGGTCGGTGAGGTGCTGGGCGTCGGTCGGGAACTCACCCGCCGGGAGGTCGTCGGTCAGGGTGAGGGTGTTGGTGCCGTCGTGGACGGTCGCGACCTGGCGCATGACCCCGGGCAGCCCGGCGAGCTCTCGTGCATCGTCGGTGATCTCGACCCAGTCCCCGGAGTTGAAGCGCAGCACCGGGTCGCGTTGGGTGCGCACCACGCGCAGCGTGTCGAGCGCCGGGATCGCGGTCACCGAGGTGGCGACCACCCCGTTGTGACGGGACCACGAGAAGGTCGCGGTTCCGACCGGACCCGGGTCGTGGATCTCGACCCGGTAGAGGCGGTTCTCGAGCCCCCGGTAACCCTCGGAGGGCGGAATCAGGCAGGGCCCCTGGTCCGATGCGGCAGCGGCGGGACGGCTTGAGAGCCGGCCGGCCGTAGGCCGGGTGTGCTCGATCCAGCCGGGGATGTCGGCATCCGCGGTCTCGCAGGTGACGTCCTTGCCGACGTCGAGCAGGAGGTCGACCCGCCACGCGGTCTGCCAGCGGGTGGTGGTGTCGACGCCGACCGCCGGCTCGACCAGGCCCGGGTCCTCGAGGAAGGTGACCTCGCGCCGCCACAGGTCGAGGAACACGAGGTGGCGGCCGGCGGGGACCTCGAGCGTCTCTGCCCCGGGGAACCAGGGCTGCTTCGGGAACGGCAACGGGACCGTACCGCGCAGCTCCTCGAGCACCGCGTCGAAGGCCTCCGGAAGCGCGCCGAAGCACTCCGCGAGGTGGCCGTCGAGGTACAGGCGGCCGCGACCGATGGTCAGCGCGCCGTCGCCGTCGATTTCGATCTTGAAGCCGTCCGGGGTCTCCTCGGGCACCCCGCACGGTCCGATGACGTCGAGGGTCTCGGCGCGCCAGCGCCGGTCGCCGATTGCGACCGCCTCGTTCCAGTCCGAGTCGAGCTGGACCCGGCCCTGCTGCATGAGCACGCCGCTGAAGCGCTTGTCTCGGTCGAATCGGTCGCGGCTGTAGTCGCCTGCCATGACGGCCTCCCGGTCCTCGTTCAGCTCGCGAAGAAGACCCCCGCCTCGAGACCGAAGCGGAGGTACTCGTCGAGCCGGATCCGCAGGTTCGCTTCGCGCTGCGGCTGGTAGGTGTCGTGGTACGCGCCCATCTCGGCCTCGTCGTCGGCGCCGGACCGGATCTCGGCCGGGCAGGCCCTCGCCAGCTGGGCATAGGCCGGCCGGCCGTAGCGCGTGTCGGTGTAGAGCGGCTGTACGCGGAGCTCGACCCCCTGGGCGATGTGGGCCTTGTCCGTGGCGCTCAACGTGGGGTGGCTCTTGAGCGCGGTGGCGATCGCCTCCCGGACCGCGAGCTCGGGCTGGCAACGGTAGCGCCGCGGCACCCGCGATCCCGGCGGCACGTACGAGAAGCGCAGGCAACCCGTCTGCTTGCGGGTCGAGCGCACGGGCGCGTTCCAGGTGTCGGCTTCCGCGAGACGGGCGTCGAGAATGCTGTTCGAGGCCAGGGCGAGCAGCTCTGTGTGGACCTTGCCGAGCACGGTCGTGCGCTCGAGCGAGAGCTCGCCGCCCGCGGAGGAGCCGTCGACGTCGGCATAGGCCACGCCGGTCGGGTCGGTGGCGTCGACCACGCTGTCGGTGATCGTGACCGCCGTGCCGGGAGCGACGCGGAGGCCGCCCACGATCGAGCTCGCGATCTCGACCACCACGTTCGGCATCTCGACCACCAGGCTCGGAATTCCGGGCGAGGCGGGGCTGCCGTCCGCGCCGAGGGCGAGCCCAGGCACCAGGGTGCAGTGCGTGATGCGAAGCCGGCGAAGGCCGTTGGTGCCGGTGTCCGGCACCGTCAGCGTCCCGCCCGAGATCAGCAGCCCGTTGAGCGAGACCTCGGCGTCGTCTCCGCCGGTGATCTCGAGCGCGCCGCCGAGCACGACCGTCGCGCGGTGCTCGTTGGCCGAGCGCAGCTCGAGCCTGGCGCCGGCGTCGACCTGGATCGCGAGCGTCTCGAGGCAGCGCCCGCTGTTGGAGATCTCGACCACGCCGCCGACCGAGGCCGCGTCAACGGCGGTCTGGACGGAGGCGGGCGGGGTGACCGCGGTGACCGGCGCGAGCTCGCCGTCGAGGGTCGCACCGCGTTCGTACTCGCCGCCGCCGAGGTCTGCGGGGAATCCGTAGTGGAAGCTCACCCTGGGATCCGCGGGCGGGGACTGGTTGGCCGGGAATGCGAGCCGGCCGAGCACCGGGTCGATCGCGACCTGGTCCTGCGGCTGGTGGGCCCAACCGCCGCCGAGGTCGGAGAGGTCGCACACCCGGACGTCGGCGAGCTGCACCGGGACCGATCCGTCGAAGACCTCGAGGCTGAGCCCGTCGCCGTAGTAATCCGAGAGGCGCGCGTCGAGCACCCGGCGGCTGATCGGCTCGGGCACGTCGAGCGGCTCGGCGAGGTGGCTGATCTCGCTCTCGGTCCGAGGCAGGGTGACCAGCGGGAGGTCGTTGCCGAGCGGGCTGAAGCGGAAGCGGCGCGGGTCGCCGGCGACCGGGGCGGCGGGCGACGCGGTCAGAGGGTAGGCGTCCAGGCGCCACAGGAAGATGCCGATGTTGGGGATGTTGAAGCGGCCCTGCTCGGTCGCGATCCGGCGCACCTCGATGGTCCGAGCGATCGGGTCGAAGGCGGTGCCGAGGCGCTCGAGCGGCTCCCACCGGCGGAGGTCCGGCGCGTACCACGCCTCGGGCCGGACGTGGTTCATGTTCTGGGTCCAGCCGAGGCGCTGGAACAGCTCGACCACCGCCGCGTTCCAGCCGGTGACATCGCGCGCGAGCTGCTCGAGCATCGCAGCCGTCCCCTTGCGCCGACGGTAGGCGATGGTGTTGGCGACCTCGGCGCGCTGGCTCGCGGTTGAGGGCGTCACGCCGTACAGGGCGCGGTAGCCGATCAGCTCGCCGATGTAGGGGATGACCCACTCGGCGCAGGTCTCGATGAAGAGGTCGTCGTCGAGCTGGGCGACGCTCTCCTCGAGCACCTCGAGCTGCTCGCCGAGCACGGTCAGGTACTGCTCGAGCGGGCCGCCCTGCTCGGCGTCGCGGATGCGGTAGATCGCGGGCAGGAGCTGCAGCAGCCGGTCGCTCATGACGTCACCGCCTTGAGGCCGAGCGGGTCGGTGTCGATCAGGAGCAGCTCGGCGCCGCGGAGCGTGCCGTCCGGCCCGGGCTGCGGCGGCGCCGCGTCGAGCCACGGCTCGCGCGACGGCGGCCGGTCGGTGCGGTGGAACAGGTCGAGGTCGACCGCGACCACCCCGGGCACGGTGTGGAGCACCGCGAGCGCTTCGCTGCGCATGACCGGCTGCGCGAACCCGCGCCGCTCGAACGAGAACGCGCTGCACAGGGCCGCGACGGCCTTGGCCAGCACTGAGTCAGGCTCGGAGTCGGGATCCACCGTGAGCGTGCCCGAAAGGGTGAAGAAGCGGGCCTCGTGGGGCAGCACCAGGAAGCCGATATGGGGGTCCCCGGAGGCGAGCAGCGAGTCGACCAGCGCCTCGTGGGTGGTGCCGCCGACGGTAATCGCGTGCCCGTCGGCGCCGGCCACGGTGAGCACCACTCGGCGGGCTTCGCCGTCCCAGCTCCAGCTCGCGAACGCCTTGCCGATGCCGGGGAATGCGCGGGCGAAGTCCTGGTAGTCGAGCAGCGAGACCACCCGGCCGAGGGTGCGGACGGCGAGCGGCGCGTTGCCGCGGGCGTCGTCGAGCGTCTCGGGGTCCTCGGCGCCCTCCGCCGGGAGCGGGTTGAGCACGTCCTTGACCCCGAGCGGCCGGGTCATGAGCTGAGTCAGGCGGCCGGCGTCGACCATGGCGCCGGTCCCGATCCCCTTGCGGTAGGTGGCGCGGAGGTTGTTCTGTCCGGTGGGCGGGCGGGTGCCGGTGAGGCCGTCGCCGAACTGGACCGTGACGGTGCCGTCGTCCGCGCGGCGGGTCGTGTAGACGCGGTCCCGCGGGCCGAGCCCGAGCAGGCTCGGGACCTCGTACCAGCGGACGTCGCCGACCCGCACCTCGAGCGTGGTCTGCGCACCGCTGGGAGGGGCCGCGACGTAGGTGAGCGGCTTCTGCTTGAGCTCGATCTCCTGGTAGCTGCGGGTCGCGTCGCCGCTGCCGAGCAGCTCGCGCACGGTCTCGCCGTGGCTCGCGGCGACGACGTTGCCGCTGATCACCACGGTGTCGCGGCGGTAGGACTCGGCGAGCGGGGGGCTGAGCGAGAGCCGGGTACGGCCGGTCCCGGTGAGCTCGACCTTCTGGATCGTCACCACCTCCGCGACCGGTTCGCCCGTGGCCGCGTCGAGCCCGACCACCGCGACCCGCCGGCCGGCCTCGAGGCCCGCGACCTCGCGGTCGAGCACCACCGTCGCCCCGGTGACCGGCGTGTCCAGGGGCTTCTCCGCCAGGGTCAGCCTTTCGCTGCGGGTCGAGACGGCCGCGTCGCGGATCTGGGCGAGCGAGGTATCGCCAGCGAAGCGCCACGGCAGGTCGAGGGTCAGCTCGGTCACCCGGCCGCTGAGTCCGAACTCCGCAAGCGAGGTCGTGCGCACCGCGAGGGCGCGGGCGACGATGAACCAGCGGTCGCTTGCGTTGCTGGGGTTCTGGCGGTTGACCACCACCCAGTCGTTGGTCAGGACGTCGCGTTCACGATCGAGCGGAAGCACCTTCGACTCGGTGCCGTCGAGGTCCCACTCGAGCCAGTCCTTGGGGTCGTCGATCTTCCCGTGGGTGTAGTGCGGCCGCAGCGCGGCGTTGTGTCCGAAGGGTGAGGCATCGACCCGCAACGCCCAGATGCCGGTCGGGGCGGAGGCCGCCACCAGACCCCAGGCGAGGAACGTCTGCTCGAGGTCGAGCCGGGTGCGCGTTTCGGATGGCTCCGGCGTGACCTCCGCGATTCGACGCTGGACGGCCCACCCGAATCCGAGTGCCGGCGCGACCATCAGGATCGAGTCGCCGACGCTGAGCTGGTGGCCGTTGCCCTGGAGCCAGACCGACGGGGCCAAGAGGTTGACCGGCTGCGGCAGCGACCGCTCGGGCCGCATCGCGTTCCACGCCGCGCGAGCCTCGACCGACTCGACCGTCTCGAAGGTCTGCGGCAGCTCGCCGGGCCCGGGCACGCTCTGGACCTTGAGCCCGGCGTCGACGGTCGCGATCCCGGTGGGGCCGGGTTGACTGCGCAGCGCCGTCTCCGGGCCTCCCGCCGGGGTCACCGGCTCGTCGAGGGTGAAGGCGAGGTAGGCGTTCGCGGCCACCCCGGGCTTGAGCCGGTAGCCGATCAGGCGCGCGAGCTCGACCAGCGACAGGCGCTCGGTGGCGGTGCCGAGGAAGCACTCGTTCGCGATCCGCTCCTGTGAGAAGGTGAGCACGTCGGCGACCGTCGCCCAGGCGTCGATCAGCGCGATCGCGAAGTCGTCGTCGTCCCGGGTCCTGAGCTCGGCGAGCGCCGGCAGGTCGGCTGAGGTCAGGCGCGCCAGCATGGTGCGCTTGAAGTCGGCGTGGGTGCCGACGCGGTAGGCCACCGCGGGCAGGCCGGGCCGGTTGAGGATCACCGCCGGGGTGGCGGCAGCGAGCCCCTCGCAGCAGCCGCAGTCGCTGAGCTTCCCTCCCGGGTCGTTCATCGGCTGACTCACGAGCCTCCCTCCAGGGCGAGCTTGAGCGTGCCGTGCTCGGCAAAGTTGGGGTCGTTGTCGAGGCGGGCGATCTCGAGCCGGCCGAGCGCGAGGACGCCGTCGTCGAGCGGGTCGGGGTCGGGGGTTCCGAGCCGTTGGAAGACCGTCGCCCGGACGCCCATCACGCCTGGCACCGCCTGCACCGCAGCCAGGATCGGGCTCAGGTAGACCGGGTCGCCGAACGTGAAGCGGTCGGGGTGGAAGAGCCCGAGCCGTCCGTCG
>CAZQYU010000003.1:0-18162 GCA_964597585.1 uncultured Thermoanaerobaculia bacterium | reverse complement strand
GACCGGGTCGCCGAACGTGAAGCGGTCGGGGTGGAAGAGCCCGAGCCGTCCGTCGGGCAGCGCGCGGTTGGACAGCACCTCGAGCACGGCGGCGCGGACGTCGGCGCGGAAGTGGCGCGGCTCGACGCACACCTGCAGCTCGATCTCGAGCGGGGCGAAGCTCGGCCCGTCGACCTCGAGGTCGGTGCCGGCCATTCGGTAGCGCTCGAGGTGGCGCCGGACCTCGCCCTCGAAGGTTGCGTCCACGGCCGCGCCGCCGAGCCGGTCCACGGTCACGAACACCGTGTGCCAGCTCCCGGTCCAGCGGAAGGTGGCGGCCGCGCGCTGGACACCTGCCATGCGCTCGGTGACCTCGGCGTAGTCGTCCTCGGTGACCGCCCGCTCCTGGGTGAGGAAGGCGGTCGGCGCCCGCTGGCGGACGTCCTCGATCGACTCCGGGTCGGCGCCGCCCCAGGCGGGGAGCGGGTTGCGGACCGCCGTGATCTCGGCGTGCGGAGCGACCACGTGGACCAGCGACTCGGCGCCCAGGTTGCCGTCGCGGCCGTTGCCGACCCGGTAGCTCGCCGTGAAGCTCGTCCCGGGCTCGGGCCGGGCGCCGAGCCGGTCGTCGCCGAACCGGAGCCGGGCGCGGCCGTCGCTTTCGACCTCGACCACGAAGTCACGCGCCCGCGGCCCGCTCGCGAGCAGGTCGCGCTGCGGCCGCCAAATGGCCGTGTCGGCCCCGTGCGTGCCGGTGAGCGAGATCTGCGGGCACACCTCGTGCTCGGACCAGCTTCTTGCTGCGGCCGCGGGCAGGGTCGGGTCGAAGGGGGCGAGGTGGCTCAGCGGCAGCTCGGCCAGGGTGGGGACGAAGCGGGCCGGCACGGGCGTCGGCTGCGCCCTGTCGCAGCGGTCCCCGGAAGCCGCCGGCGGTAGGAAGGATGAGGGCTGCGGTACCGTCCCGAGCGGCTCGTCGACCACCGCACGGCCGTGCTCGGCGAGCACGACGTTGCCGCGCGCCACGCTCACGTCGGCGAGAAAGCGGCTGCCGTGCTCGGGGTCGGTGTGCCCCGACAGGCAGAACGGCATCGTGAGGGCGTCGTTCCCGTGCCACGCGATCTCGGTCACCGGCTGTGGGGTCGGATCGGACGCGGTCAGTGGGTCGATGAGCGGCGAGGCGTCGGGCGCGAAGGCCTCGATCTCGGTGAGCCGGACCGCCTGGCGCCGGGTCGGGTCGGCGTCGGCGCCGTTGCCGGTGCGGGGCCCGATGACCTCCTCGAGGATCAGCACCTGTCCCGGCGCGAGGTCCGGGAAGTGGCCGCGCAGGGTGGCGCGGGTGGCGCCCTTCGGGAGGCAGCACTCGCGGTCGCTCCAGGTGTAGAACGGGAGCTCGTCGTGGGCCGCGTAGAGCTCCTCGAGGGGCTCCCGGGTCGCGAACACCGCGTCGGCCCGCGCCAGCAGCGCGGGGTCGCCGGCGACCGTGGCTCCCTGCCCGGCGAGCCGGGTCGTCACCTCGGTGCCGGCGGGCAGGGCCGGCGGGCTGGTCGGCAGGATCTTGCGGACGTCCGCGCTGACCTCGACCTGGACCCACGTTCGCGCGCTGGTGCCGTCGCTGACCCGGTAGTCCACCAGACGGGCGTGCCGGCGGACCGAGATCCGGCTTCGCGCGGTGCCGAGGTAGGCCTCGGTGGCGACCGCGTCCTGGTGGTAGGCGAGCTGGTCACCGAGGTGGGCGAGCAGCTCGACCAGCGCGACCCCGAGGTCGGCCGGGTTGCGCTCTTTCCACTGCGGCGACTGCGCCGTCATGCGGTCGAGCATCAGCCGCCGGAAGCTCTGGAAGTCGCGGGCGAGGTAGCTGATCGCGGGCTCGTCGACGGCGGCCGGCGGGCAGATCCTCGCTGTGCGGCAGTCGAAGTCGCTCGGGCACTCGGCCTTGAAGCTGAAGTCGACCGCCGCGAGCCGGGCGTCGAAGCCGTCGGGCGGCTGGTCGTCGGTGGGGCCGGCGACGAGGGTCAGCGTATAGACGGAGAAGTCCCCGGGCCGGTCGACGTCGACTGTGATCACGTTCGCCTCGTCGCCCGAGCCGACCGAGACTGCCAGGACCTGGATCCCGGTGATGCGCTCGCCGCCGGAGATGCGGACGTTGTCGGGGCCGAGCGGCGGGCCGGCGAGGTCGTTGACCAGGTGGACGAACAGCCGCTTCTGGCGGTCCTCCTCGGTCGTCGCGTCGTGGTCGAGCACCTCGACGAAGTCGATCCCGTTGAGTGTGCTGCCGCGCACGGCCGTGCGTCGGCGCCGGTCGCAGCAGAAGTAGAGCATCACGCGCCTCCCGGACGCGACAGCTCGGCCGAGTGGCGGGCGCCGGTGCGGCGGATGCGGTAGTCGATCCGCACCCGCAGCGTCGAGTCCTCGGCGGTGACCGCGACCTCGTCGACCTGGATGAGGTCGCCGAGCCACTGTTGGAGAGCGCCCTGGATCATGAACTGCGTGGTCGCCGCGAGCTCGGGGCTCGACGGCGCGAACACGAGCTGCAGCAGGGGGCTGCCGAAGTCGGGGCGGTTCACGCGCTCGCCCGGGGCGGTGAACAGGAGCTGCTCGATGAGGTCCCGGATGTGGGCCTCGGCGCCGGTGTCGGCCGTCCGGCCGCGGGTCGAGAAGCGGAACGGGTAGCCGAGCTCCATGGTCACCTCACGTCCCGAGCACGCGGGTCTGGGTCACGGACACGATCAGCGGCGTGCCGGTCGGGGCGCAGATCGCCTGGTTGGTCGCGAGCAGGACCGGCAGCCCACCGGCCAGGACCCGCACCGCACCGGTGAGCCACTGGGCCGTGACGCAGGGCCCGTTGGCCGCGGTCGGCGGCGGCAGGGTGCAGCCCGCGACCAGGTACGGGGTCGGCTGCGTGACCACCGGCTGACCGCTCACCAGCACGCGCGGGAACGGCTGCGCAGGTGTTGCCTGGCCGCCGTGGGAGCACATGACGACGGCGCCGACGTGGAGCAGTGGGCCTGGCAACGCCGCCTCCCCTCAGATCACCGTCAGGGCGCCGTTGTTGACGGTCACCGTCGGTCCCACCAACGTGATCATGGCGCCCTTGCCGTTCTGGATGTAGATACCCGTGTCGTTGACGATCAAGGTCGCGCCGGTGGCGCTCTTGAGCATGATCCCGCCGGTCGGTCCGGGCAGGTCCGAGATCGTGAGACCGTTCTGGAGCGGGGTCTGGAAGGTGATCGCCTGAACCCCCGGAGGGGTCGCCAGGGCCAGCGCCGGGACCTCCGCGGCGCTGCCCCAGAAGGAGCCCACCCAGATCGGGTGGTCCGGGTTGCCCTGCTCGAACTCCACCCACACGCCGGAGCCGATCATCGGCAGCGCCACCATCCCGTTCTGGATGCCGGCGACCGGCACGCACGGCATCGCCCACGAGGCCGGCGCGAGGCCCGCCACGTCGGGGACCTGCACCTGGAGCCGGCCCTGCTGCATGGGGTCGATGTTGTTGAGCACCATGCCCCGGTACTTGCCGTAGAACTTCTGTCCGTTGCTCACGCCGGTACCCTCGGTGTGATCGAGATGAGCCCGTTACGGGTGAGGTTGAAGCTCTGCTTGAACTCCCCCCGCTTGAGCGTGCTGGTGACGCTGTCGACGTAGTAGAGCCCGTCGTAGGCGACGCCGACGCCGCGGACGCCGACCAGCTTGCGGGCCTCGAGCATGCGGCCGTAGCGCAGCACGTCGAGCGTTCCGCTGCCGGTAACAGCATCCTGGGACTTCTTGGCCTCCGCGAGCCCGCGCGAGATCGCCTGCATCGGGTTGAGCTTGGCGGTGTCCTTGAGGATCTTGAGGTTGGCGATCGGGGCGGGAAGTGCTCCGAGGGGCGGCTGCAGCGGGTTCATGTTGGGGATCGGGATCGGGATCGGGACCCGGCTCATCTGGTTCTGGATGAACACCACCGGGAGCACGCCCTTGGTCGGGTCGAAGCTGAAGCTGAGCGACTCCACGTTGGTGTGGGCGTCCATGTCGAGGTTGAGGGCGGGCTGCGGCACGCCGACCTTGATCTCGGGTCCGAAGTAGGCGATGTTCGTGCCCGGCGCCGGGCCCGGCTCGACGTAGAAGACGTAGCCGACCTCCTCGGCGAGCTGCCGGATGTAGTCGAGATCTGTGCCCTGCTGGGCGGGAATGCGCTCGATCGGGATCGGGACGTCGGGGAACAGGACCGGAATCGGCAGCGGGATCACCCCGAAGGCGGCGTACTTGGCGCAGATCAGGGCGACCCTCGCTTCGATCGGCATCGCCGGGAACGGCAGCCCGCTGAAGTCGAGCATGTCCATGACCTTGGTGAGGTCCTCGCCGGTGATCGTGATGGTGCCTCCGGTGCCGTTGCCGCCCGGCTGTACCTCCACGTGGGTCATGACGCCGTCGAAGAGGGTCTGCGGGGCGCCGTTCAGGCTCACGATCAGCAACACCCGCAACGGCGGCGTGGCCATGGTCGTGTTCTGACCCGCCGCGACCAGGAAGATTGTGTTGAGCTCCGACCGGCTCGAGAACTTGAAGCTGAGCTGGAAGCCGCTCGCCGACCCCGCCGCGGTGGTCACGGTGACGCTATCCAGGGCCTCCACCACCAGGCGGGGCACCGGGATCGGGACCACCGGCCCCATCAGCAGGCTCAGGCGGACGGCGTCATGCATCCCGGACCCCCGGAATGCCCTCGGGCAAGGTGATGCGTACCCGGGCGCCCACGGTCTCGACCAGCTCGGCCGGGCGCATCACACCGTTGGCGTCGCACAGGCGCCAGAACTGCTCGGGGTCGCCCACGAAGCGCGCCGCCAGGGTGTCGACCCGGTCGTCGTCCGCTACCAGGTGCTCGTGGACGGTGGTGAAGCGCTCCGGCGGCGGCACGAAGCGGCGGCGGACGTAGCTCACCGTGCGTCCGTCGGGCCGGGTCCACTGTGCGGTGGCCAGTCCGTGGTAGCGGCTGGTCGGCCCGAAAACCTGCTGCTCGAGGGCGTTGGCTTGCATGAACGCGGTGATGGGATCGGTCATGGAATGCTCCCGGTGCCGAGGTTGTCGAGGCCGCCGCCGGCCGCCTTCGCCGCCAGCCGCTCCTTCGCCTGGAGGTAGCCCATGAACAGGCCGCCGCCCTTGTGGTCGAAGCCGAGGTCGTCCACCGAGAGCACGCGAAGGCCGAGGCTGGCCTTGGCGCGAATCGGGTTCAGGCTCGGGTCGAACGCTTCCTCGGTGATGCTGAGCTCGGTCACCCGCACCGGGACGATGCGGCTCGTCGACCACACGAACAGCGCCAGCGGCGACTCCATGGGCGCGATCTCGAGCGTCCCGGAATCGGCCAGAGAGTTGTTCTCGAGCAGGCTCACGCTCGAGGGGTGGACCAGGCCCTCGAGCACCGCGAGCTGGGGCTGGATGCCTCTCTCGACCGCGGTCCGGTTCTGGTCCGGGAGCTCGAGCTGGTCGACGGCGTCGATCTCCGCCTCGAGCTTGATCGTCTCGACCGCGGGCCCGGTGAGGCGCAGCGCCTCGGAGCGGTCGGCGCTCTCGCCGAGCCCTTTGGGCTGCAGCGTGCGGGTGAGCGAGTCCGGGTTGTACTGCAGCGAGATCACTCGCAGCACCGCGCCGCTCGACGGGTCGACCAGCACGATTCCGCCCTTGAGGAGCTTGGGGGAGTTGGGGAAGGTGGTCATGGCGTCGGCACCCTCACTTCTTCACGAGCTTGAACGGGCTCGGGTACGTGGCTGCGTCGCGCACGGCATTGACGATGTCGAGTGCGGCTCCCGCGTGGCGCTTCTCCACCGCTGTGCTCCTGTACTGGCTACCCATCAGACCCTTCACCGTCTCACCGCCTCGCGGTGGCGGCTGCGTGCCTTTGGTGCCGGTGATGCGTTGGTATTCCGACGGCGTGAGGGCGTACTCATCCGGGTTCCCCATCACGTGCCCGAACTCGTGCGCCACCGTTTTCGGAGGCAGCGAACTCTCGCTCGGCAGGCCGTCGAGGAACAGGTGCATCTCCTTGTACGAGGCCCTCGCACGGCCGGAGCCCTTGTAGATGTACACGTTCGTGTTCGGGGGCGGGAGGTCGTGGGCGAAGTACGGGTTGAAGACCAAGGCGAGGGTGGTGTTCTGGCTTTTGACATCGAAGCGGTCGTTCCAAACCTCGTCGATCGAGCGCGTCCAGTCCTCGACCACGCCCGAGTCGACTCGGAAGGGCTTGCCGTCCTTCTTGGGTACGAGGTGGGTGTCGAGGTTCAGCCGCGGCTTGATCCGGGCCTCCGAGGATGTGAAGCTCATCTGCATCTTGGTCCGCATGTTCGCGGTGGTGGTGGTGTGGGTGCCCTCGGATCCCGGCTCCTGCCAGTGCCGATCGTGGGAGCGCAGCGCCGCGAGCACCTTCGCGCGGTCTGCGTAGGAGAGCCCGGAGCGGACGACCATGACGTGCACCCCGGGCTCGCGCCGAATCGCGACCTGGTCCCCCGCGCTCAAGCCCTTGAGATAGGTCACCGCCGCCGTGACGTCTATCGGGTCCTTTCGGAAGGGGACCAGTAGACCTTCCACCAGCTTGGGAATGCCTGCCGAGCCATGGTGGAGCAGTTGGGTGGTCTCGCACAGCACCGCACCGGAGAGCTTGGCCCCCATCTTCTCGAGCACCTCGGAGTCGCTGCGCAGGCTGGCGAGGTCTGCAGCCGGCAGCTTCGGGTCGACCAGCAGCTTCCGGATCGCCTCCAGGTCGCGGTCCCCTATCGCGTCCACGAGGGCCTTGCGGCTTCCCGAGGTGGCGGGGGCGGAGGCTGTCAGGGCACCGAGGGCCTGCTTCAGCTCCCCCTTGCTCAGCTCCGAGTCGAGCATCGGGTAGAACCATGGGTCGTCGAGGAGCTCCTGCCGGGGCGGGCTCTTCGGCGTTCGGCCGCCACCGCCGCTCGACCAGGCTTTCGCTCTGTTCACGTCGCCGAGGCCGGTGATGAGCTTCGTGTTCTTGGTGCCGGCGCCCTCGACCGAGTCCCAGATGATCCCGATGATGGTCTCCGACTGGGTGTCGGCGACGGGGAACTCCTTGGTCCCCCCGTAGCGCAGGATCATCCGCAGGTACCACACCTCCTCGGCACCGAACTCGTCGGCGAATACCGCCCACAGCGAGCTGTCGTCGAGGATCGCCTGGCGTTCCGCGGCCGACAGGAAGGCCGCCTCCTTCGCGTTGTAGAGCACGTTGGAGAAGCTTGTCCGGGCCTCCGCGTCGAGCTGGAACCGCTTGCCGATCTCGAGCTTTGTCGACGACCGGACGCTGGACGTCGCCGTCCCGGTGTTCTGCTCCCTCTCATACAGCAGCCGCCAGGCCTCCCGAAGCTCGCCCCCGGACATCTCGTCCTCGATCACCTCGACGAATCCCGGCATCTGCTGCATCTTGGTGCGCTCCGCCTGCGACACGCCGCGGAGGATTCCGTAGATTCGTGCCTCGTCGGTTCCAAGCCGGTCGGTAGCGTCGAGGAAGTCCCGGTAGTAGGCGGGGAACTTGTTTTCGTTGCCGAAGCTCAGCAACAGGTAGGTCTTGAGCAGGTCCATCTCCGAGGCGCGCCGCCGGATCCCGCGCTCGATCACCTTGTCGTTGCGCAGGTCGTCTCGCTCGGTCGTGCTCGCGTCGCGGATCGGCTGCCACGCGTTGTCGATGCCGAAGAAGACGTCGTCAAGCTCGTCCTCGATGACGTCGCGTGCTTTCGACTTGAGGCGCAGGGGACGGCTCCTGGCCGGAGCGATGCCGATGCGAACCGGCGGCAGTGCAGCGGGGCCCATGGCGCGCGCTGCCATCGCTTCGGCCTCCGTCTCGGCCGCGGTGACCGAGCCCCGGGCGGCCGGAGTCCGTTGCTGGAGAACGTGCGCGAGCTCGTGGACCAGGAGTCGTGCTCCGGAAGACCGCCAGGGATCGTACCTGCCCGAACCGAAGAAGAGATGCTCGCCGACGCTCATTGCAGCGGCGCCATGTGCTCGCGCGGTCCGGGCCGCCAGAGGGTCGTCGTGCACCCTGACGGTGGCGAGCGGCGAGTGCAGGCGTCGTTCGAGCGGTTCGCGTACCCGATCGGGAAGAGGCCGTCCAGCGTCCGACGCGTGGGGGTTGAGGGCGACGGAAGGGGAGCCCGTTCGGGATGGTTGGGGCGCTGTCCGTTCGCTGGAGTGCACCGGACGCCGGTCGCGCCCATGCTGGGTGCGGTCCGCCCGGCCGTCCCGAGACCATGGACGGATCGTGACCTTACTGCGGGGGATCCGACTACGGTCGGCCACGACCGCCCCCCCTTGTGGAGGATCCGGTTCCGAGTCGAGTCGATTCGTGCCGGCCGCGGACGGCCTCCACCACCGCCCCGGCGAGGACGGCACTGAGGGCGGCGTCGTCCACACGGGGCGGGAGAGCGACCACGGCGTGCACCCGCCTGCGGG
Source organism: uncultured Thermoanaerobaculia bacterium (assembly GCA_964597585.1). Taxonomy (GTDB): domain Bacteria; phylum Acidobacteriota; class Thermoanaerobaculia; order Thermoanaerobaculales; family Sulfomarinibacteraceae; genus CAVSIS01. Next base: position 9,762 of record CAZQYU010000003.1, on the reverse strand, counting down.
ATCCGCTCGCCGGCTCGCTCGGTTCGACGGCGGTCCATCGCTCGGCGAGCGCCATCTCGAGCTCCCTCGCCAAGCGCCGGCGGTCCAGGCCCTCAATGCCCCGCACACTCACCGACCCGATGTGGAAGACGATCCGGCTCACGACCATGCTCCCAACTCGGCCTCGTTGGTATGCCGCTCGAGCTTCGCGAACTCCATCCGAGCCGCTCGTGCCAGGTGCGCCATGTCGAGGGGGCAGGCCTCCTCAGCGGCCAGAAAGGCGGCGTTGAGGGCGATGTTCCGGATGTCGCCTCCTGCCAGGTGCAGCCGCGACAACTGATCGATCCGGATCTTGCGGCGCGGCAGGGCGCTCGGGAACATCCGCCTCCAGATCTCCGCCCGCTGATCCTGATCGGGGAACGGAAAGTGCACCACGAACCGGATGCGGCGGAGGAAGGCGCTGTCCAGGAGCGATTTGAGATTCGTGGTCAGGACTGCGAGCCCGCGGTACGCCTCCATCCGCTGGAGCAGGTAGGCGAGCTCGAGGTTGGCGTAGCGGTCGTGGCTGTCCTTGACGTCGCTGCGCTTGCCGAACAGGGCGTCGGCCTCGTCGAAGAGCAGCACTGCTCCGCTCGCCTCGGCCGCGGCGAACACCCTGGAGAGGTTCTTCTCGGTCTCTCCGATGTACTTGCTGACCACCGCCGAAAGGTCGATGCGGTACAGGTCGAGGCCGAGGTCGCCGGCGAGCACCTCCGAGGCCAGCGTCTTGCCCGTGCCGCTGTCGCCGGCGAACAAGGCGCTGATCCCGAGGTCGCGGTCGCCGCGCGCGGCGAAGCCCCAGCTCTCGTAGACCGTGACGCGGTGCCGGACCTGGCGCGCGATGTCGCGCAGCATCGCCAGCTGCACCGGTGGCAGGACGAGGTCCTGCCAGTCCACCCGGGGCTGGATCCTCTGGGCCAGGCCTTCGAACCCGTCGCGGGAGCGACGCCGGCACGCCTCCCACACGGCGGCCGCGGAGTGCGTTCCCTGGCCGACCTCGAGGCGCGCCTCGGCGGCGGCCGCGGCGATGTCGGCCGCTGCAAAGTGGAACTGGTCGGTGACGGCGACGAGCCTCGACTCTTCGACCGTCTCGTCGGCCAGAACCTCCCGCCACAATGAGCGTTGCTCCTCCGCCAGCGGCTTGGCGATCTCGAGCGTTGCGTGGCGTCGTCGCAGTCCTTCGGGAGCCTGGCCGAGGAGGATCACCGGGCCGGCGAGACGGTCGAGGAAGCTGGCGAGTCGGGAACGAGTCTCGCCACCGCCGTCGATCACAATGGCCGCAGAGCTGAGCATGCACTCGCGCACCAGCAAACGGGCGAGCCGGGCCCGCTCGTCGGCGGCGTCGGGCAGCTCCTCCCCGCGGAGAAGTAGGCCCTGGAGGCCGAGCATGCCGCAGGCGTGGACGGCGACGCTGAGGGCACCCGACGGGTCTTCGCCCTGGAGGCTGACCACCGGCGGCCCGTCGCGCGCCTCAGCCCACAGTCGGCAGAGGCGCTCCGTCTGCTCCCGGTGGGAGTCGGGAAGCGTGCCGGCGTCGCCGAGAGGCTGAACGAGCCATTCAAGCCGGGGGTCCCCAGCCGGAGTTCCGAGCAGGAAGTGCAGCACCCGCTCGTCGACCACGAGCGGGGCGGCCAGGAGCGGCACGCCCCCGCCGACCTCGACCAGGCCCCACTCGCGCAGCGGCCCTCTCGGCGAGATCGCCGTCCAGTGGGCCCCGGCAAGCGCGCGGAAGCCGAGCCCGAAAGTGGGGCGGTCGCAGGGGGGGTCGCCGCTGACCGCGGCGCACAGCGTGGGGAAATCCGGCTCCAGCTCGGTCCCCACACATAGCAGCAGGAGGTCGCGCTCAAACCCGGAGAGCCTCATCCGCGTACACAGCAGACCGAGGGCTGCATCGCCGTCGACGCCCTGAGACCCAGAACCCTCCTGGGGGGCGTCCTCGCCCCGGGCCGCGCGCTCGAGAAGGTCGCGTACGCGGTCGAGCTCAGACTCCAGCGCACTTCGGCTGGAACGGCTCCACGAGGAGTCTCGCGGGTCGCTCACGGCGGCACCGTGATGCGCTGGGTGGGGTCGAAGCGGGGCGGAGTGACCGACCGGTCCACGAGCAGGCTGTCGACGCCGTCGACCCGCAGGCGCAGCCAGTGTTCGCCGCCGCCGAGCTCCGGGAAGGCGAAGTCGAGGCTTGGGGCGGGACCGCCGAACGCGCTCGCCGGCACCTCGCGCCCGCCGGCATTGAGCCACGCGTCCTGGCCATCCCACACCGCCGGGGAGAGGGCCAGTGTGATGGTGACCGCGTCGCCGTTTCGCACCGCCGCCGAGGCGGGGATGTCGAGCCGAGGCGCGAGCAGGAGCGGCATGCTGTTGGTGCTGCGGACCTCCGACTCTCCGGGGCGCTGCAGGCGCACGCTCACGCTCCACGCACCCGCAGGCCACTCGAGCCGTGACTGCGGCGAGTCGGGAAGGCTCACCGTGACCCGCGCACCGTTGTCGTTGGGTCCGACCGTCAGGTCGAGGGGCGTGTCCCTTCGGGGGTGCTCGAAGCGTAACTTGAGGTTGCTGCCGTCGAGGTTGAACCCGTGCAGTACGAGGTTTTCGCCGAGACGGGCCGCGATCTGCCGGTTGGGTGGCTCCACAGCGGTGAGCAACGGGAAGGGAGGCGTCAGGTCGGGCTGTGCCACCACGCCGCGCTCGCGCCCGTGGACCGGGTCGCGCGGTCCTCGCGTGAGCACCGGGAGTGCGGCGCGCGTTGCCTGACGGCTCTCGATCAGGACCACCGAGACCTGGTAGGCCGCCGTCGGTCGATAGTGGGCCTGAATGGCTGCCCAGAGCCTCGACATCTCTTCCGTCCCGAGCGTGACCGGAGTGATCTTGATCTCTTCCAGCTGGTCTGCGAGGTCGGTGGCCGCGAGGGCCTGGAAAGCGGGGGGGAGAATGGAACCGGGAACGGTGCCTCCGGCGAGTGCGGTCCGGATCGAGTCCCGGTCCAGCACAGGATGCTCGTGGAGCAGCTGCATGGCGTAGCCGAGCAGAATCTCGGCGTGGAGCTCAGCCGATCCGTAGGCGGAGAGCAGGTAGTGGAGGTCAAGCGCCAGCGGAGGGTTGCTCAAGCGGGCTCCCCGTCCATCCCGTGACGGGAGGCCGACGTTGCGCCACCCCGGGTTTGGCGTCACCTGGTGTAGGAACAGGTTGAGCTGGGTCTGGGCCTGGGCGCCGTCGATCCGGATGGTGTCGGGCGGGATCGCCGTCACCGTCACGTTGCTGCCCACGGCCCCGCTGATATTGTGATCGATGAGACCGTTATTGAGCAGGTCGCGGAGCACGGCGGTGACGCCGGCGATGGCGAGCGCGGTGCTCATCCCGTCCTCCCGTGGCGCTTCGCGAGGTAGGCCTCGAGCGACATCGGTTGGCGGGCGGCCCGCTTCTCTTCTCGGGTCGGGGGCGCTTCGTGAACCGCCGTCACCTCGATCCGTCCGATGTGCACGTGGACCTCGGCGGGTTCATGGACCGACGCGCGGGCAGCGTCGCCGCGCGATTCGGGTTCGATCCAGGGGGCGGCGGGTGCCTGGTCTCGAGCGGGGAGCACCGTCGCCTCGACCAGCGGCGCCGGCAGGTGGAGCGAGGTCACCTCGGTCCGGCTCGCGGGTTGCGGCCCTTCGGGCCCCGGTGCGACCGGCTGCTCGGGCGGGCGGTGTGGCCGAGGCGCGCGGCTCGCGACCATCGGATCGTCGGGTGTGTGCGCTGGGTCGGTCGGTGCGTCAGTCGCATTGTCCGCCTCGGTCGTCTCGAGGCGAGACGGCGGCGTGCCGGTTTCGAGTGCGCCGACGACCTCGGTCGTCCGCGAGGGATCGCGCGAGGTCGGACGGGCGAGAGGCTCGGGCAGCGCGTTGTCCCGAGGCGACCGGTCGGCGAGGGCCTCCGACGGCTGCACGCGGTTCAGCTCTGCTGTCGGTCTGGTGTACGCCGTGCGTTGCGGGGCGGGCGAACCGTGCTCAGTCGTGGCGTCCTCGGCGAGCTCGAGTGGCGCGACCCAGGGCAGGCGGGACAGCGGCCGGATCGCCGGCGGCTCGCCGCCGATCGTCTGCCTCGCCAGGCGTCGCAGCAGGCCGCTCATGACGTCACCCGCTCGATATAGGCCAACCGCCGCTCCTCGGGCAGGGCGAGGATCTCGGCCTCGCTCCAGCCGTAGGCGCGCGCGAGCACGTGGACCTCGTCGAGCAGCCTCCGTGCGTGGAGGTCGACCTCGTCCCACAGGAACGCGGCGACGTCGATGGACGCCTGCCATTCGTGGCCGCACGCGTCGCAGACGAAGCCGAACGTGAGGTCGGCGAGGGAGTCCGCCTGTTCGAGGGCGTCCTCGACGCGGTCGCCGAGTGACGCCAGGAGCACAGGGTCAGCCGAGTCACCGTCTCCGATCAGGCACAGGCGCAGGAGCCGCAGCCGCGCGGCCTCGGCGTCGCTCTCGCCGAGGATGCCGATCAGGTCGCGGCTGGTCGGCGGCCGGAAGCGCAGGCCCTCGACCTCGACCGAAGCCTCCGCCCCTGCCGATGCGGAAAGCAGCGTCGTGGTGTCCGCGTCGAGCTCGAGCCGCTCGCCGCAGCGGGGGCAGTCCAGGACGGCTCGGAGCCTGTCGCCGAAGGTCGCCTGGCGAAGTCTCAAGATCGCCGCGTTGCGGTCCCCGAGGGGCGCGTCGGGCAGCCGGTCCGGGTCGAGCGCAGGCTCGGCGAGGGCGTGCAGCATCACCGCACGGTCGATCGGGTGGCGCCGCCGGCCGTGCTCCCAGGCTCGCAGCATCAGCTCCGGACTCAAAGGACGCATGAGGTCATGCGGGCTCGGTGAAGTCGGGCTCGGTGGGCTCGGTGACTTCGTAGTCCCGCTCCCAGCCCTCGTTCTCGAGCTTGAGGGACTGGATCGCGACCGCGTTGGCGTTCGCGTCGAGGTCCGGCAGGGCCTGGTACTCGGACACCCAGCAGCGGTAGATCTTGTATGCGAGGGCGAGCTGGCCGGCCTCGTTGTAGACCTCGATGATGACGTCCTTGCGGAAGTCCTTCAGGGACACCTCGGCGCCCAGCCCCGAGCCGAAGTTCCAGACTTTGTTGGCCCACTTCTCGAACTCGGTGTCGTGGGTGACGCCGCGCTCCAGCGTGATGGCCTCGTACTTGGTCCGACCCGGGCTCTTGCGCGAGGTCGACGGGTCGCCGCCCTCGCGGTGCTCGACCATCTCGGTGCTTCGCTTGAGTGCGCCGATCTTGCTCACCCCGGCCACGTACCGGCCGTCCCATTTGACCCGGAACTTGAAGTTCTTGTAGGGATCGAAGCGCTGTGCGTTGACGCTGAATTGTGCCATGGGCTCCTCCTACGCCTCGACCTGGCCGGCCATCTGTTGGATCCGGATGATCACGAACTCTGCCGGCTTGAGGGCCGCGAACCCCACCAGGATGTTCACGATGCCCAGGTTGATGTCGTTCTTGGTGGTCGTCTCCCGGTCGCATTTGACCAGGTAGGCTTCCCGTGGGCTGCGGCCCTGGAAGGCGCCCTGCCGGAACAGGTTCTGCATGAACGAGCCCACGTTGAGCCGGATCTGTGCCCACAGCGGCTCGTCGTTCGGCTCGAACACCACCCACTGCGTGCCGCGATAGAGGCTCTCCTCGATAAACAGCGCGAGCCGCCGCACCGGGATGTACTTGTACTCGTCGGCCTGGGCGTCGGAGCCCTTCATGGTTCGGGCACCCCAGACGACGCGGCCGTAGGTCGAGAAGCTGCGGAGCACGTTCACGCCCTTGGGATTGAGCTGTCCGTTCTCCTGGTCGTTGACGTTCAGCGCGAGCTCGAGGACGCCGTTGAGCGTGGCGTCGGTCCCGGCCGGCGCCTTCCAGATCCCGCGGGTCGAGTCGGTCCGGGCATACACGCCGGCCAACGTCCCGGACGGCGGCATGGCGCGAAGGCGCAGGTCGTCGAGGGGATCCGCGATACGCACACACGGGAAGTAGGTGGCCGCGTTGCGCGACTGCGATACGCCGTTGGCCCAGGTGGCGATGTTGCCGTAGTTCTTGGACGACGGCGCGTCGACGATGTAGAAGGCCCGTTCCGCCTCGCACAGCGCCACCCCCGCCGCGATGACCGAAGCCGCCTGCACGTCGGTCATGTCGAACGTCTCTGGAATAGACAGGATGTTGAACAGATCGGCATCGACGAGCGCCTGCATGCCGGTCTTCGCGCTCGGACTGCCGACGAGCTCGGTCGCACCCGCGCGAGAGCCGTCGACACCGTTCGATGCCGGCAGCAGATCGCTCACTGCGGATGGTCGATGTTCGGCATCGGCGTTCACCTCACGACCGCCATTGGCGAAGCCCATTCGGATGAGGGCTGCCAGGCCGCCAAAGGGGCCGCCGGCAACGGTCACCCTGGAGGTCTCGCCGACCGTGGCCGAGGTCAGCCTCAGGTGACCAGTCCCTGCACCGCCGTCCGCATCCGACTCGGATGCGGTCAGGGAGGCCGCCAGGCCGGCGCCGTTGATGGCGTCGTTCGCCGCGGTGACGAGTGCGTTCATGTCGGCCCAGGGAGAGCCGCCGAGGGTCAGCGAGAACGGGGTGCTGCCGTCGATCGTGCCGGCGATGACGCCGTTGCTCGCCGCAAGAGGAAAAGTGATGGCCGCGGAGCTGACCGCGAAGCCCTGGTCGGCGTACACCAGGCCGGCGCTGCGCGCGAGGCGGATCAGAGTCGATGCGTTGTTCACCACCGACGGGGCGTACTGGGCCGAGTGCTGGTTCATGTTGAGGTTGCGGTGGGTCTCCACCGCGGTCAGGGTCGTGCCGTCGCTTTGCAGCTCGGAAACGACCAGGTTGAACTCCGAATCGGGATTGCGCGCATTGGCGAGATTCGCTGTGATCCGGAGGGCGTTGCCCCAGGCGCCGGGGCAGGCGGCCTCGACGTCGAGTACCGCGCCGCCCGCGTCCTGAAGCTGCCACGTCGCGGTCGAGTAGCCCGTGGCGACCCGCACGATCAGAGCCTGTGCGCCCCCGTTGGCGAAGAACTGCCGCACCCCGTAGGACACCGGGCTGTTCCGGTCGAGCCCGCCGTACTGCCGCTCGAAGTCGGCGAAGCTCGTGACCATGACGGCCTTGTCGGGTCGCCCTTTGGCGGTGTAGCCGACGAATGCGGTGATCGAGGTCGCCACGCCGGTGATGGTGCGGACTCCGCTTGGGACCTCCTCCACGTAGACGCCTGGGTAGGTCGGATTCACTGCCATCGGATTCCTCCTTGGAAAGACGTTGCGATCGCTGCGCGCGCCGTCCTCCGGGTCGGAAGCACGCCGGCCGCCCGCCGTGACGTACGCTCCCGGCCGATCCCGTTGCTGGAGTCGCCGGACATTGGCGCGGCGAGGCCGCGGCGGTCGTAGGCGTCAATTCGGAGACTCTGTCGCACGGCGAAGTCGTCACCTTTTCCGTTGCTCGGACGTCACGCGGAGTCGGCCTGTCCGAGGGCTCGCGTGCCTATTCTGCCGATTTGCTCGTGTTGTCATGAATAAAATAGCGAAGGGACTTTGTCAAGTGAGTGCGTACACTGCAGGGCGGTCTCGTGACGTGGAGCACGTCCACGCGGACAACCAGCCCGATGCGGTTTCGCGCCACCGGGAGAGCTGCCCCGGAGGTGTTCGAGCTCGCTCTCCGCAGAGGCCGGGCCCCGGTGCGAGCCCGTCTGCTGCGCTATGCTGTGGTACGCCATGGCAGCGCGGCCGAAGAGCCCGGACCGGAGGCTTCACGGCGACCTCGAGGGTCGCGCGGCCGGGATTCGCGAGGAGGTCTTCGCGCTGGTGCGGTCGATTCCAGAGGGTCGGGTCATGACCTACGGCCAGATCTCGGGGCTGCTCGGCAGCCGGATCTCTCCGCTCGCGGTCGGCTGGATGCTCCACCGCTGCCCGGACGACGTCCCGTGGCATCGGGTTGTGAATGCCTCCGGCGGGTGCTCGACCGACCGCCTGCCCGACCTCCCACCCGGACTCCAGCGCGCTCTGCTGGCCCAGGAAGGCGTCGGCTTCACCCTCGCCGGAAAGGTCGACCTCGAGACCCATCGCTGGCGACCGACGTCGCCGGCCTTCGAGATGGACGATGACGACTGACGGGGCGGAGTCGGGTCGCGGCAGCGTCGTTGGGCGTACGCTCGGCCCGGTCCTGTTCCTGGCAGTGTGGCTGGTGCCGTTCGGCGGGCCGACCGGCGACGCGAGGATCGTGCTCGCGGTCATCGTCTGGATGGCGGTGTGGTGGGTCAGCGAGGCCGCGCCGCTGGCGGCAACCTCGCTGCTGCCTCTGGTTCTGTTGCCACTCGCCGGTGTGCGGCCGGTCCGCGAGGTTGCGCCGAACTATGCGGACCACATGATCTTCCTGTTCCTGGGCGGGTTCGTGCTCGCGCTCGCGGTCGAACGGTCGAACCTGCACCGCAGGCTCGCCCTCGCCACCCTTGACACCATCGGCGGGTCGCCGCGTCGGCTCGTGTGGGGTTTCCTCGTCGCCACGGCGGGCCTCTCGATGTGGCTGTCGAACACCGCGACGACCCTCATGATGCTGCCCATCGCGGGCGGCGTCGCGAGCCGGCTCGAGGGCGGGCGCGACCGCATGCGACTGTTCCTCGCCGTCGCCTACGGCGCCTCGATCGGCGGTGTCGGCACCCTGGTCGGCACCCCGCCCAACCTCGTCCTCGCCGGCATGGCGCCCGGGCTGGTGCCGCACCTGCCGGCGCTGACCTTCGGCGGCTGGATGCTGTTCGGCGTCCCCTTCGTGTTGCTCATGCTTCCCGTCGCCGGCCTGGTCCTGGGCAGGGGGCTGACCGGAGGGTCGGGACGCGACGCCGGCATCTCGGCGGAGCGGCGGGCACTCGGACCGATGGCGCCCGCCGAGCGTCGCGCCGCGGCGCTGTTCGCGGTGACGGCTCTCGCCTGGGTGACGCGGGCCGGGTTCACCTTCGGCTCAGTCCGCCTGCCGGGCTGGAGTGCTTTGCTCGCCGAGCCCAAGGCGGTCAGCGACGCGGTACCCGCGGTGGCGGCGGCGATCGTCGCCACCCTGCTGCCCTCTGGCGGTGGCGAGAAGCGCCCGCTGGTGACCTGGCAGGAGGTCCGCCACGGCGTGCCGTGGGGCGTGCTGCTGCTGTTCGGCGGCGGTTTCGCGCTCGCCGATGCGGTCGAGGCGTCGGGGCTCGGGAGCTGGCTGGCCTCGGCGCTGGCGGGCCTCGGAGGTCTGCCGCTGCCGATCGTGGTGCTGATCGTGAGTCTGACCGCAATGGCGGCGACCGAGTTCACCTCCAACACCGCCACGGCAACCCTCCTCATGCCGATCATGGCCGCCCTGGCCGGAGTGCTCGCGGTGCCCGCCTACCTGCTCATGGTGCCGGCGGTGGTCTCGACGTCGTGCGCCTTCATGCTGCCCGTCGCGACCCCGCCCAATGCGATCGTCATCGGCTCGGGCCACGTCGGCGCGCGCGACATGTTCCGCGAGGGGTTCCGCCTCAACCTCGCTGCGGCGGTGCTGGTGACCGTGCTCGTGCTGACCCTTGGCCGTCTCGTGCTGCCGATGTAGGCGGGCGGCTGCGCCGCCGGTGAGAAGTGAGGAGGTCAAGAGTGAGGCGCGAGACGTCAGACGTGAGATGTGAAGAGCGCGGGTGCAAGTGGTTGACGTCAAACCTCTTGTGTCTTAGGTTTCACGTCTAGCGTCTAGCGTCTAGCGTCTAGCGTCTAGCGTCTAGCGTCTAGCGTCTAGC
>CAZQYU010000002.1:0-49311 GCA_964597585.1 uncultured Thermoanaerobaculia bacterium | reverse complement strand
CCCTCCCAATGGAGCCCTCTCCTGCGGTGACTGCAGGGCGGCTCACGTTACCAAATGGAGGAACAAGCGGTCAAGGTGTCTCCACCACTTTGTTGTGTTTGGGGCGCTCGTCTCGAGAAGTCATCGCAATTCTCCCCTCGAGAAAGGCGCCTTCTTCCATGATCACGGTCGGTGCCGTGATGTCTGCCCAGACCTTTGCGGCGGCATGGAGGACGACGCGCTCGCTCGCCTCGATGGCGCCCCGGACGGTGCCTCCAACCAGGCACCGGGCGACGTGGACCTCGCCCTCGACAACGCCGTCCTCGCCGATCACGAGCTCCGAGCTCGATCGCACGGTGCCGATGACGGTGCCGTCGAGGCGAAACGTGGTTGTGAACTCGAGCTCTCCGCGAATCGTGCAGCCGGAGTCGACGAAACCGTTGAGACCGTCCTGTGCGCGCCGCATCAGTCTTTCTCCATCAGGCGGTCGTACACCCGCATGAGCTCCTCCTGGTCGCTGCACGAGATCACGATCCGGCCACCTCGGGCACGAGACAGGATCTCAACCTTGGCGCCGAGTCGGAGGCTGAGGCGATGCTCCGCCTCGCGTAGATTGGGGTCATCCGGTCGACGCACTTGGGGGCGGCGCACGCGGCCGCTGGTCTCGGCGGCTGCCCGCTCCAGCTCGCGGACGCTCAGACCGGCGGCGGCTGCCCGCTCGGCCCAGTGGCGCCGCAGGCCATTGTCGGAAAAGGCGAGCAGGGCTCGGGCGTGGCCGGCGGTCAATCTCCCGTCTTCGATCATCGCCTGGAGGTCCTCCGGAAGCTTGAGCAGCCGCAAGGCGTTGGCCACCGTGCTGCGATCGACCCCGACCCGCGCCGCGATGTCCGTCTGCGACATACCGAAGGCATCCGAGAGATTGGCGTAGGCCCGCGCCTCCTCGAGCGGCGTCAGGTCGCGCCGCTGGAGGTTCTCGACCAGTGCAAGCTCGAGCTCCTGTGCGGCGTCGACGCGTTCCCTCACGACGGCTGGCACATGACGGATTCCCGCCAGCTTCGCCGCACGCCACCTGCGTTCGCCCGCGAGGATCACGTACCGTCCTGCGCCCGCCTCCGAGACGAGAAGCGGCTGCAAAACGCCATGCTCGGTGATCGAGGCCGCGAGCTCGCGAAGGGCGTCGACCTCGAACTTCTGACGGGGCTGGTACGGGTTCGGCTGAAGGCTCTCCACGGGGAGTTCCGCAAGCCCCGCGCGCGGCCGCGGCGTGTCCGGCAGAAGGGCCTTGAGGCCGCGTCCGAGCGCCGGCTTACGCGACATCAGCGGCCTCGATGCGCTCGAGGTACTCGCGGCCGAGCCGAAGGTACGCCTGCGAGCCGCGGCTGCGAAGGTCGTAGGCGTGGATGGGCCGTCCGTGTGACGGGGCCTCGGCAAGCCGGACGTTGCGCGGCACGACGGTTTCGAAGACCACCGCGCCGAAGGCTGCGCGGACCTCCTCCGCAACCTGCTGGGCCAGGTTGGTGCGCTCGTCGTACATGGTCAGGAGAATGCCCTCGATCGCGAGACCGGGATTGAGGAACCGGCGCACCTCCCCGACCGTTCGCATCAGCTCCGACACTCCCTCGAGAGCGAAGTACTCGCACTGGATCGGGATCAGGAGGCCGGACGCGGCGGCGAGGGCGTTCACCGTGAGCAGACCGAGGGACGGTGGACAGTCGACCAGCACGACACGGTGGTCGCGGACTGAGGCAAGCGCATCGCGAAGGCGAAATTCCCGGCCCACCATGCCGACCAGCTCGACCTCCGCCCCGGCAAGCTCCGGGGTTGCGGGCACCATGTCCAAGCACGGAAACGAGGTCGGCATCACGGCGGCGCTCAGCCCGGCCTGACCGGTGAGCAACTGGTAGGTCGTGATCGCGTCGGCGGCTGGTCGGAGGCCCACCCCGGAAGTGCAGTTGGACTGCGGATCGAGATCAACAAGGAGCGTCCGCTGCTCGTAGGCTGCCAGGGCCGCACCGAGATTGATCGCGGTCGTGGTCTTGCCGACGCCGCCCTTCTGGTTGGCCACCGCCACGATCCGGGGTTTCACGTGGAACATGGTTGCAATTGAGCGAGCCGGCCGCGGTCCAGGCCCGATAGGGGCGAGCTTAGCACACGCCAACCGGGCACCTCGCGGAGCTCGTCGAGGCCGGCCCAGGTCGACCACACCAGCACCGACCCGCCCGCCGCCAGGCGAGGCCGGGACCACCGCAGGAGGTCGGCATGGCCGCCGAGGGCCCGCGCAGTGACCATGTCGAACGGCCCCCGATCGGCCTCCGGGCTTCCGGTGCGCGCGGCGATGGCCTCTGCGTTCAGCCCGAGCTCTCGGATCACCAGCCGCAGGAACGCCCATCTCTTGGCGCGGGGCTCGAGCAGGAGGCCCCGCCACGTCGGTCGCGCGACCAGCAGCGGCACGCCCGGCAGCCCGGCACCACTGCCGACGTCGACCAGGATGCCCGCCGCCCCGAGGAGGGGCGCCGCCGCCAGCGAGTCCAGGAGGTGGCGGTGGACCAACTCCTCTCTCGAGTCGAAGCGGACGAGACTATGCACCGCCGCCCAGCGCTCAAGGAGGGCCGCATAACGGGCCAGGCGCTCGACGACCTCTCCCGTTTCGAGATGGGGAGAGAGCAGGGCGGCATAGGCCGCGGTCGCCGCGTCGGCCACGTCAGACCTCTCTACGCCGCGACAGCCAGCCTGCCAGGATGGCCACGGCAGCCGGTGTGACGCCGGGCAATCGGGCCGCCTCGCCCAGACTGCGCGGGCGGTGGCGTTCGAGAGCCTCCAAGACCTCGCGCGACAGCCCGGGAAGGGCCCGCGGCTCGAACGCCTCGGGAATCGCCGCCTCCCGCAGGCGACGGACACGAGCGACCTCCTTCCTCTGCCGCTCCAAGTATCCCGCGTAGCGCACCCTCGAAACCACCACCAGCCGGTCCTCGGAGGGAAGGTCGGAAAGCGCCTCGAGCCCCGCTGCCGCCAGAGCGGGATCGACGTCCGTCCGGCGCAGGACGCCAGCCCATGTGGTCGGCGCCGTGATCTCCACGCGGCAGGCGCGGCGCACCGCATCCCGGGTCTCGGTACTGGGATTCAGGCGGGTCCGCTCGAGCTCCTGCCTGGCACGCTCTCGCGCGTCCCACCGCAGATGTTCCACGTGAAACGCCCGCTTCGGGACGAGGCCGAGCTCGACACCGCGAGCCATGAGACGCTCCCGCGCAGAGTCGATGCCGAGCAGCAGACGGTGCTCGGCACGCGAGGTCAGCATCCGGTAGGGTTCGCGATGCTCCACGTGGACCACGTCGTCGACCAGCACGCCCAGATAGCCTTCGTCGCGGCCAACGACCAGCGGGGCCTCGCCACGCAGGGCCAGCGCCGCGTTGATGCCGGCGAGAAGCCCGAGGCCCGCCGCCTCCTCATAGCCCGACGTTCCCAGCACCTGGCCGGCCAGCCAGAGCCCGGGCACCGCGCGGGCCGTGAGCGCGGCGCTCACCTGCCCCGGGGCGACCACGTCGTACTCCACCGCGTAGCCGTATCGCAGGAACTCTGCCCGCTCCAGCCCGGGCACGGAGCGCACGACCCTCTCTTGAACATCACGCGGCAGGCTCGTGGCGAGACCGTTGACGTACATGCTTTCGCCGTCCAGCCCCTCCGGCTCGATAAACAGCGTGTGCTCCCGGTGGTGTGGAAAACGCACCACCTTGTCCTCGATCGACGGACAGTAGCGCGGCCCAATACCGACGATCTGTCCACTGAACAAAGGCGACCGGTGAAGGTTGTCCTCGATGATCCTCTGGACCACCTCAAGAGTGCGCGCGCTCCAGCACAGGCAGCGGTTGCGCACCGCCCGTGTCCGCCAGGAGAACGGGCGCGGCTCGTCATCGCCCTGCTCCTCCGTGAGCCGCGAATAGTCCAGGCTGTCCCTGTGCAGCCGCGGTGGCGTGCCGGTCTTGAAACGGCGCAGCTCGAGACCGTGCTCCGCCAGCGAGTTGCCCAGACCCCGGCTCGCCGGCTCGTCCTCGCGCCCCCCCGCGCGGCGCTCGGGTCCGGTGTGCAGCACTCCGTCGAGGAACGTCCCCGTGGTCACGATCACGGCTCGCGCCTCGACGCGGCGACCGTCGCCCAGGCGAACGGCGACGACTCGGCCGTCGTCACTCTCCAGCCCGACCACCTCTGCCTCGATCAGCTCCACGCCGTGGATGCCCAAGAGCAGGCCTCGCAGCAGCTGCGAGTACCGGTTCTTATCGCACTGCGCGCGCGGTCCCCACACCGCTGGCCCCCGCGACCGATTCAGGGTCTTGAACTGAAGCCCGGCACGATCGGCCGCCCACCCCTGCACGCCTCCCAGGGCGTCGGTCTCGGCCACAAGGTGCCCTTTGCCGACGCCCCCCACCGCGGGGTTGCACGGCATGTGGCCGACGCGCGCCCGGCTCAGCGTGACCACAATGACGCGCGCGCCCATCCGCGCTGCCGCGATCGCGGCCTCGCATCCCGCGTGGCCCGCACCGACAACGACCACATCGGCCCTCACGAGCCCCCTCACTTGCCAATGCAGAAGGTCGCGAAGACCTCGTCAAGAACATCCTCGGTCAGCACCTCGCCGACGAGCTCCTCAAGGGCGGCGAGGGCCCAGCGCACGCCCTCGGCGGCGAGCTCGGGCGTTCCCGTGTCGACCGCCGCAAGCTCCGCACGCGCCCGTTCGAGCGCGCGCCGATGGCGGGCGCCGACCGCCACCGGTCCGTCCTCGTGTCCCACCAGCTCCCGCACCACCGACGCCAGCCGCGCCTCCAGCTCTGCGAACCCTTCCCCCGTCCGCGCCGAAACCCGCAGCCAGCCCTCGCCGCCCCCCGGCCCGAGATCTGCCTTGCTCCGGACCAGCAGGCGCCTCCCCCCGGGCGGCAGGGCAAGCTGTGGCGGTCCCTGGGCCGTGTCGGCGGGCCACAGCACCACCGCCACGTGCGCCTCTGCGAGGGCCGCGCCGGCCCGAGCCACGCCCTCGCGCTCCACCTCGCCGCCGCCGACACCCAGGCCCGCGGTGTCCACCAGGACCGTTTTCACGCCGTCGATCTCGGTCGTTGCCTCGAGCACGTCGCGGGTCGTCCCCGGCGCGTCGGCCACGATCGCCCGCGGACGGCAGAGCAGTCGGTTGAACAGGGTTGACTTACCCGCGTTCGGCGCACCCACCAGCACGACCCGGACGCCACCGCGAGCGAGCTCTCGTCGCTCGCCGCCCGACACCAGTCTGTCGATCTCCTGGCCGACCCTCGCCAGACAGCGCATGGCAATGTCCGGGTCCGGGTCGGCCCCCTGGGCCGCGAAGTCGAGCCCGGCCTCGAGCTGTGCCAGGGTGGCTATGAGCTCGCCGCGCACGCGCCCGAGCTCGCGGGACAGCTCGCCGCTCAGCTGCCGCTGAGCGGATTGGTACTCGAAGCGCGTCTCCGCCGCGACCAGATCCCGGACTGCTTCCGCCTGCAGGAGATCCAGCTTCCCGTTCGCGACCGCCCGGCGGGTGAACTCACCCGGCGCCGCCGGGCGCGCCCCCGCCGCGACGCACCGCTCAAGCACACGACCGACCACGAACGGCGATCCGTGCAGGACCAACTCGACCATGTCCTCCCCGGTCGCGCTGCGCGGGGCTCGGTAGGGTATGGCCACCGCGCGCTCTCCGGGTCCGAGGTCGCCGCTCAGCTCGACAAGCTGTGCCCGCCATGGTCGATCAGGGTCGAGACCGGAGCAGACCGCGCCGGCGATACGCGCCGCCTCGCTCCCGCTGAGACGCACCACCGCGAGGGCCCCTCGGCCCTCCGGGGTCGCACGAGCGACGATCGTGTCAGCTCCGCCCGCGAGGGCGGACGACAAGCCGCTTGAGAAAGCCGGTACCATCCGACTCGGTTTCCACCCGGGTGTCGTCCCGCAGCGCGAGGTGGATCTCCCGCCGCGCCGCCGGCGTCAGCGGCCCCAGAATCACGGGCTGCCGATTCCTGAACGCCCGCGCCGCCGCGTCCTCCGCTTGCCGGCAGAGGTCCTGCGCACGTCGCTCCTTGTAGCCAGCCGTGTCCAGCTGCACCGGCGGGTGCTCAGAGATACGTCCGTTGAGGACCCGGTTACTCAGATACTGGAGCGCATCGAGACCGCGGCCGCCGCCCGCCGTCAACAAGGAGACGTCGTCCCCCTCAAGCTCGACCCGCAGCAGCCCGTCTCCGCTCGCGACCCGAGCGCGCACCGCGAGGTTTCCCGCCTTGAAGCTCTCGGAGAGGAAGAGACCGAGGACCGCAACCGGGTCCACCTCCGCTCGCACCGCCACGGTGCCGCCGCTGCTGGACACGATCTCGTAGTGAATCTCTCCGAGTCGCACACCGAGCACCTCGCAGGCTTTCGACAGAGCATCGTCGAGGTTTCTCCCGACCGCGGTGACGTCGGCGCTCATCGCTCCTTGCCCTTCGCGGCCGAGCGGCCTCTCCGGGGCAGTGAACGCTCGCCGATCAGGTGGAGCGTGATCTCCTGTTGGAGGATGGTGATCACGTTGTTGGTCAGCCAGTACAGCACGAGCCCGGAAGGGAAGCCCAGGAACATGATGCCGAAGATCAGCGGCATCATGCGGAAGATCTTCTGCTGCTGGGGATCGCCCGCCTGCGGTGCGAGACGCTGCTGCAGCCACATCGTCGCGGTCATCAGGATCGGCGTCACGTAGTAAGGGTCCTTTGTTGACAGGTCATGGATCCAGAAGATGAACGGCGCGTGGCGGAGCTCGATGGCGTACGCGAAGAGCGTGTACAGCGCCCATAGGATCGGGAGCTGGACCAGCATCGGAAGGCACCCCCCCATCGGGTTGACGCCCTCGATCTTGTAGAGCTCCATCATCTCCTGGTTCATCTTCGCCTTGGCCTGCGCGTCGCCCTTGTGCTTCTTGTACTTCTCCTGGATCGCCTTGACCTTCGGCTGGACGCGCTGCATCTTGCGCATCGACACCGTCGAGGTGTGCATGAGCGGAAAGAGCACCACGCGGATCGCCAAGGTGAGCAGGATGATCGCCAGCCCCCAGTTCCCGACCCCGGCATAAATCCAACGCAGCGCCTTGAGGAAGAAGACGGAGATTGGGTGGAAGAACCCGAAGTGCAGCGTCTGGTCGAGCCCGTGATCGACCTTCTGCAGCAGGTCGTACTCCTTGGGCGCAGCGAACAGCTCGCCCTTGATCTCGGGCCCCTTCGGCACCAGCAGGACCTCGAGCACTGGCTCTTTCACCTCCTGGCCCTTGTCGTTGGTCTCGTTGATTTCGAGCCGCTCCACCCTCACCGCGCTGATCGGGGTCGCGGGCCGCCACGTGTTCAGAAAGTAGGTGTCCTCGAAGCCCGCGAAGCCTACCGTTTGCGGCCGAATCTCCTTCTCCTCCTTGAGCTTCTGGCGACGCAGCCGCTCCAGCTTCCCATCTGCCTCGACGACGACGTCACCCCAGGTGGAGAAGCGGTTCTCCTTTTCGACCTTGCCCCGGTCGCGCAGCCCGGTGCCCACGCTCATGGCCCAGGAGGCCGCCGGGCCGCGGCGCTCGATGTCAGCCTCGATGCCATAGCCCTGCGCAGGCACGGTCACGGTCTTGATCACCCGGCTGCCGAGACCGTCCGCCCACTCAAAGCGGCACGTCCGCTCGGCGCACGCCACGCGGTAGAGCGCCTCGTCGGGCCCGCGCTCACTCACCAACTGGAGCGGAAGAGTGTGCCGCGGATCTGCCACGGTCTGCACCAGCTCCAGCGGCTGTCCCTCGTCCCCCGTGTACCGCCGCAGCACCAGCGAGGTGATCATCGCGCCGCGGTTCGACATGATGAGCTCGAGCACGTCGTTGCCCAGCCGCACCGACTCTTCGGCGCCCGCGGTGATGGCTTCGGGCGACGCTTCGACCTCGGTCGGCGACGGTGGCTCGGCCGCCGGCGCTTGCTCGGCTGCCGCACCGCCGCCGTTCTCCACCAGCGGAGTTGCCGCCACGTGTGCCGGTGGTGTAACGGGCCTCGGCGGCTTCGGCGGCGGAAACAGGACCGACCACACCGCGAAGATCACCGCCGACAGCACGAACGCGAGCAGCAGGCGCTTTTCCATGCCTTCTCCCCTCACGGAACCGGATCATATCCCCCACGATGGAGGGGGTGACAGCGCACGAGCCGTTTCAGCCCGAGCCAGGATCCTCGGACGAAGCCATACCGCGCGACTGCCTCCGCGGCGTACTCGGAGCAGGTTGGCTGATACCGGCAGGCGGGCGGGAGGAGGGGAGAGAGGTAGCGCTTGTACAGGCGAAGGGCACCGAGCACGCCTCGAGCCGCGAGCGAAGGATCGCCATGCACCGCGAAAACTCCCGTCGAAGCTCGCTCCAGGGAGCATCCGCGCATCCCCGCCGAGCGTTCACCACCACGTCGACGGACGCAGCGATGAATTCGTCGTCAAGTAGCCGATACAGCTCACGCAGCCGCCGACGACAGCGCGAACGCACCACCGCCGAGCCGACCTTGCGTGACGCCGTTAAACCAAGACGGCCCGGCCCGCCGCCAGCACTCCGCAGACCAAAAATCACGAACCAGCGACTCGCGACGCGCTCGCCCTCCCGGTAGATTCGCTGAAACTCCGGGCGTCGCCTCAGGCGACGTTCGCGCGGCAGATGCCGCGTTAGACGGCAAGACGCTTCCGCCCCTTGCGACGACGCGCTTTCAGAACGCTGCGGCCGGCCTTGGAGCGCATCCGCACCCGGAACCCGTGGGTCCGCTTGCGGCGCCGGTTGTTGGGTTGAAAGGTCCTTTTCATCGTTCATACCTCTCTCAACACAGGGCGCTTACCGTACCCTACGACGTTTCACCTGTCAAGCCGCCGCCCCGCAGCCCTCCGATCCGGCTGTGCTAGTCTAGCCGAATGGACCGCTGGCAGGAGCTCCAACCAAGCCTACGACAGCTCGTGGGCGAGGACGAGTACGCCACATGGCTGACCCGTGTTCGCGCACTGCACAGCGAAGGCGACAGCTTGACCCTCGGCGCCGACAGCGCCATCGTCGCGGACTGGGTACGGGACCACCTCCTGCGTGACATCGAGGCCGTCGCCCGCAGTCAATGGGGCCCGACCTTCCGCGTGCTGCTCAGTCAGGACGCCCCCGCAGGGGCTGGGCGACCGGAGCCGTCACAGGTCTCCAGCCCGTCCCTCAACCCAGCCTTTACCTTCGACCGCTTTGTCATTGGTCCCTCCAACCAGTTCGCCTGTGCTGCGGCCGAGGCAGTGGCCGACCGCCCTGGAGTTGCATACAACCCTCTCTATGTTTACGGGGGCTCGGGGCTCGGAAAGACCCATCTCCTCCACGCCATCGCTCATCGCGCACTCTCTTCCGGAACTCGCCGCAAAGTCCTCTATATGACGACGGAGCAGTTCGTCAACGAACTCATCAACTGCATCCGGCGCAAGCGGATGGATGAGTTTCGGATGACCTTTCGAGGGGTCGATGCCCTGCTTCTCGATGACATCCAGTTCATCGCAGGCAAAGAGAGGACGCAGGAGGAGTTCTTCCACACCTTCAACACCCTCCAGTCAAGCGGCCGCCAGGTCGTCTTCACCTCCGACGCCAAGCCGGCCGACATCCCCGGCCTCGAGGAGCGACTCCGCTCCCGCTTCCTCCAGGGTCTTCTCGCCGATATTCAGCCTCCGGATCTCGAGACCCGCTGCGCCATCCTGCGCGAGAAGGCGCGCGCCGCCGGCTGGGAGCTCCCCGAGGATGTTGTCCTGTTCATCTCTCGACGCGTCCAGAAGAACGTGCGCGAGCTCGAGGGCTGCCTCAACCGTACCGTAGCCTTCGCCCAGCTCACCAACCGGCCGCTTTCGGTCGAGCTCGTCCGTCATGCGTTGACCGAGCTGCTTCCGGAGGAGCGCTCGAACACACCCTCCGACATCATCCGTTTCGTCGCCCACCACTACGGCATTCGTGTGGTCGATCTCAAGGGCCGCTCGAACCGCCGCTCGATCGCGCTGCCACGTCAGGTCGCCATGTTCTTGATCCGCGACATTCTCGATCTCAGCTTTCCCGAGATCGGCCGCATCTTCTCCAAACACCACTCCACTGTCATCTACGCCATCGATTGCATCCAGAAGATGCGCCAGTCCAACCCGGACTTCGACGCGACGCTCACATCCTTCCGCGACCATTTCGGCTGACCGCTCCCCGTCTTGCACAGGACCCTGTGGAGAGCTGTGGAGTCCACAGCTCTCCACAGGGTCTCCACAGTCGCCTCCACATCCTCTTCGCCGCACAAGCTCCCTGAACCTCACAACCTCCACCAATGTCCACAGAACCGACCCTCTCGACGATGATGACGAGCTATGCTATCTTTCCTTCTATGAGCTACTTCGTCGTCACTCAAAGGGGCTGTTGATGGACGTTACTCTGAATCGAACCGCCGTGCTTCAGGAGCTTTCCGTCCTTCAGGGTGTTGTGGAACGTCGAACCACGATTCCTATCCTCTCCAGCATCCTCGTGGAGGCGGTCGACAACCGGCTTCACATGGTGGCTACAGACCTCGACATGACCATCCTCACATCCTGTCCTGCGGAGGTTCACGTCGCCGGGCGTCTCACGCTCGAAAGCCGCGTCGCCCAAGAGCTGTTTCGCAATCTTCCCACCGAGGATCTCAGCCTCCGCCTCGACGGTGATGCGGTGGAGATCACCAGTGGACGTTTTCGGTCACGGATGTCAGTCGCGGATGCCGGTGAGTACCCTACCGTGCCCGACGTTCCCGAGGGTAGCGGCTATGGACTGTCACTCAATCTCTTCCAGTTGATGCTGCAGCGTGTCGCCTTCGCGATCACAAAGGACGACCCGAAGTTTCAACTCAACGGCGCGCTGGTGAAGCTCCTCCCTGGCGAGATCGAGATTGCGGCGACCGATGGTCACCGGCTGGCAGTGGTTCGGGCTCAGGTCCCGGAGGGACAGCCACCGTTCGAACAGCAGCTCTTCCCTCGTAAGCTCCTAGCGGAGTTCGCGCGGTTCAGCGACGAGGAGGTGGTGCTCTCCTCGGGGGACAATCACCTCGGTTTCCGCATGGGCGAACGGACGCTCGTGTCACGCATCGTGGAGCTGCGTTTTCCCCAGTATGAGCGCGTCATCGTCCGCAATCACCCATTCCGCGCGCGCATCGACAGGAAGGAAATGCTCGCCTCGTTGCGGCGCGTGAGTCTCATGGCCCACGAGAAAGCCCGCGGCGTGCGGTTCCGCTTCGATCCTGCGGGAGAGGTCAAGCTCGTGTCCATCGGATACGAGCGTGGGAGTGCCGAGGAGGTCCTGGCCACGACCTACCAGGGCGAGGTTATGGAAATCGCGCTCAACGCCCAGTACGTCATGGATGTGCTCCAGGTCTTGGATGGTGACGCGGTCGACTTCCAACTACGCGACGGCAACAGCCAGTGCGTGATCGTTCCGGTGGATGACGACCCGCGCCTCGAGGAGTACATCTATGTCCTCATGCCGATGAGGATTTAACCCGGGTGTGGTTGGAGTCGCTGGACAGCTCGGGCTACCGAAACCTCGCTCCCGGACGCATCGCCTTCTCCCACGGAGTCAACCTCATCGTGGGCGACAACGGCCAGGGTAAAACCAATCTCCTCGAAGCAGTGACCGTGCTTGGCAACCTTCGCTCCTTTCGAGGAGCAAGGATTCGCGCGTGGGTCCGTCACGGGGAGCGAGCGCTTCGCGTCGAAGGTCATGTTCGGAGCCCAACCGGCGCCCGGCGCCTTCGCCAGATTGTCGAGCTCGACCCGGTTCTCCAGAGAGGCCTGAGTCTCGATGGTGTGGCAGCCAGGGTACCGGAGTACCTCGCGGTGTGCCCGGTGTTCGCCATGGGCTCCGGCGATCGCGACCTCGTGGTTGGCCCTCCTCAAGCACGCCGCGGCTACCTCGACCGACTCATCTTCCTACTCGAACCGCTGACATGGGATGACCTTCGAGGCTATCAGCGGACTCTGCGCCAACGCAACGCGGCGCTGTATCGCCGGGCGGCGCGGGTGGAGCTCGACGCGTGGACCAGCCGTCTCGCCTCGGCGGCCGCGGCCGTGGTTCGGCGTCGCAGGGAGATCGTCACGAGACTCCAACCAACGCTCACGGCGCTGCTCGCCGCGCTCCTACCGAGCGAGAGTCCGCGGGTCGAAATCAGCTATCGCGCCGAGCCGTGGTTGGACCCGGCGCAAGGGCACGAAGTTCTTGTCCACGAGTACGAAAAGCGCTATACTGAGACGTCGGTTCGGGACCGGGAGCAGGGCTTTACCGGTGACGGTCCCCACCGCCACGATCTCCGGCTTCGGGCAGACGGCCGGGCGGCCAGAGACGCACTCAGTGCAGGGCAGGCGAAGTCGGTAGCGCTCGCGTTTCGACTGGCTGCGCTCGAGCTCGTTGAGGCCACCCGAAGTGAACGGTTGCCGGTGGTCGTGGACGACGTCGACGCCGAGCTCGATGAGGCCGCCCTGGAACGGCTGCTCGGCGTCCTGGGAACGGAGCGTCAGATACTCCTTTCGAGCGCTCATACGGACATGGTCAGGCTCGTGGTCCCGGCGCGGCGGCGGCTCGAGATGCGCGCTGGCGTATGCAGCCCGGATCGCGACGGAGCACAGGGATGAGCAACTCTTACACTGCAGACGACATCAAGGTTCTGAAGGGCCGTGATGCGGTCCGTAAGCGGCCCGGGATGTACATCGGCGACGTCGACGATGTGGCCGGCCTGAACCACATGGTCTGGGAGGTCGTCGACAACTCCGTTGACGAGGCCCAGGCAGGCTACTGCGATCGGATCGCCGTGATCCTCCACGCCGACGGGAGTGTCTCCGTCGATGACAACGGTCGCGGCGTCCCGGTCGACCTGCACAAGGAAAGCGGGCGTTCGGCGGCCGAGGTCATCATGACCGAGCTGCACGCCGGCGGGAAGTTCGACAACAACTCCTACAAGGTCTCGGGCGGCCTGCACGGGGTCGGTGTCAGCGTCGTCAACTTCCTCTCCGAGTGGCTCGAGCTCGAGATCCACCGTGACGGAAAGGTGTGGCAGCAGCGCTATGTCCGCGGGGTCCCCGAAAAGCCCCTGACCCCGATCGGAAAGACCCGACGCTCCGGCACCCTGGTGACCTTCAAGCCGGACCCGGAGGTTTTCTCGGTCACGGAGTTTCACTCTGACCTCTTGGTCAGGCATCTGCGCGAGCTCGCCTTTCTCAACTCGAACCTCGAGATCCGATTCTCCGATGAGGCGCTGGTCCGTGAGGAGACCTTCCGTTTCTCGGGTGGCCTGTCCGAGTTCGTGACCTACCTCAATCGGTCCAAGAACGTGCTCCACAAGCCGCCCATCCTGCTCACCGATGGGAACGACGAGGGCGAGAGCGTCGAGGTCGCGCTGCAGTGGCACGACGGCTACAACGAAAACGTGCTCGCGTTCACGAACACGGTGTTCAACCGCGACGGAGGGACCCACATCGCGGGCTTCCGGTCGGCGCTGACCCGGACCGTCAACGCCTACGCGCTTGCCGAGAACTTGCTCAAGGGAATGAAAGAGAATCTCTCCGGGGAGGACGTTCGCGAGGGCCTGACGGCGCTCATCGCGGTACGCATCCGCGAGCCCCGATTCTCCAGCCAGACCAAGGACAAGCTGGTCTCCAATCACGTCAAGGGTTGGGTCGAGTCGATGCTCAATGCGCACCTCGCGATCTTCTTCGAGGAGAACCCGACCACGGCGCGGCGCATCGTCGGCAAGTGCCTCGAAGCGGCACGCGCGAGGGACGCCGCGCGGCGAGCGCGCGAGCTGACCCGGCGCAAAAGCGCACTCGAGAGCTCGTCTCTTCCGGGCAAGCTCGCCGACTGCTCGGAGCGTGATCCCGCCCGCGCCGAGATCTTCCTGGTCGAGGGCGACTCCGCCGGGGGCTCGGCCAAGCAGGGTCGGGACCGCCGCTTTCAGGCGATCCTCCCCTTGCGCGGCAAGATCCTCAATGTGGAGAAGGCCCGCTTCGACAAGATGCTGTCGAGCGAAGAGATCCGGACCATCATCCTGGCGCTTGGTACCGGGATCGGGCCCGAGGAGTTTGACCTCAGCCGCCTACGCTATCACAAGGTCATCATCATGACCGACGCGGACGTGGACGGATCTCACATTCGCACCTTGCTGCTGACCTTCTTCTACCGGCAGATGCGCGAGCTGGTCGAACGCGGGCATCTCTACATCGCCCAGCCCCCGCTCTACAAGGTCGCCCACAAGAAGCGCGAGGCGTACCTCAAGGACGACAGCGAGCTGTCCAACTTCCTGCTCGACAGAGTGGAGGACGAGTATCGGGTGGTGAGCGCCGCCGATGGCTCGGTCTTCGCGGGCGCGGAGCTGCGCCGCATCGTGCTCGCAGCCCAGCGCTGGGTGGACAGCCTGCGCCACCTCGAGCGTCGCGGCTGGCCGCGCGATGTCGTCGCAACAGCGCTCGACCTGGCGCCGGGCTTCGCCGGAGGGATCGGAAGTCAGGAGTTCGCGGTCGCTCTCGCCAGCGAGCTCGTTGATCTGGGCTACGCCGACGTGGCGCCGGCGTTCGACGAGGAGCACGGCACCTGGGACGTCGAGTGCACCGCGGCGCGCAACGGACGCAGCTGGACCACCGTTGTCGGTCGCGTTCTCGCCGGGAGCTGGAACTTCCGCTTCGCGCAACAGATGATGGAGCAGATCCAACCGCTCAGGGTCGGTCCCTACCACCTTGAACGCAACGGCGACAGGCTCACCCTGGAGACCCTCGCGGATCTCGTGGGCGAGGTCTACGAGGCCGCCAAGAAGGGGCTCAATATCCAGCGCTACAAGGGGCTCGGCGAGATGAACCCACAGCAGCTCTGGGAGACGACCCTCGATCCCACGGTCCGACGTCTGCTCCAGGTCACGGTCGAGGACGCAGCCGAGGCGGACGAGCTGTTCACGATCCTGATGGGCGACGCGGTCGAACCGCGACGCCAGTTCATCGAAACCAACGCCCTCGAGGCACGCAACCTGGACATCTGAGATGAGCGACAACCGCAACCCGGGAGGCGCGGCGCGCGTCTCCGTCACCATTGAGGAGGAGCTGCGCAGCTCCTACCTCGACTACGCCATGTCGGTCATCATCGGGCGCGCGTTGCCGGACGTCCGTGACGGACTCAAGCCGGTCCACAGGCGCATCCTCTACGGCATGGCCGAGGGTGGGCACTCCTCGGGCAGGCCGTACAAGAAGTCGGCGCGCATCGTCGGCGACGTGATGGGCCGCTACCACCCCCACGGTGACTCGCCGATCTACGACACGATGGTGCGCATGGCCCAGGACTTCTCGATGCGCTATCCGCTCATCGACGGCCAGGGCAACTTCGGCTCGATCGACGGCGATGCGCCGGCCGCGATGCGCTACACGGAGGTCCGCCTCACCAAGATCGCCGAGGAGATGCTCGGTGACGACATCGGCAAGGACACCGTCGACTGGGTGCCGAACTACGACGGATCGACCCAGGAGCCGCTGGTCCTGCCGGCGCGGTACCCGAACCTGCTGGTCAACGGCTCATCGGGCATCGCGGTCGGCATGGCGACCAACATCCCGCCGCACAACCTGGTCGAGGTCATCGACGCCACCATCCGGCTCATTCGCCAGCCCGATGTGTCGCTCGCCGAGCTTCTCGAGGTCCTCCCGGGCCCCGACTTTCCCACCGCCGGCTTCATCCACGGGCGGCAGGGAATCATCGACGCCTACCGCACGGGCCGCGGCATCATCCAGATGCGTGCCCTTGCCGAGATCGAGCTCGACGACGACGGCCGCCATGCTGCCATCATTGTCCGCGAGCTGCCCTACCAGGTGAACAAGGCCCGGCTGATCGAGCAGATCGCGGCGCTGGTCCACGCCAAGCGTCTCGAGGGCATCTCCGATCTGCGCGATGAGTCCGATCGGGACGGCATCCGGATCGTGGTGGAACTCAAGCGCGATGCCATCCCGGAGGTGGTCCTCAACCACCTTTACAAGCTCACCCAGATGCAGACTACGTTCGGGATCATCCTGCTCGCGGTGCGCAACAACCAGCCTGGGGTCTTCACCCTCACCGAGCTTCTCCGACACTTCGTCGACCACCGCAAAGAGGTGGTCGTCCGCCGTACTCGCTACGACCTCGCCCGGGCCCGTGAGCGGGCGCACATCCTCGAGGGCTTGGTGATCGCGCTCGACCACCTCGATGAGGTCATCGCGCTGATCCGCGGCGCGGCCGATCCAGCCGCGGCGCGCACCGGGCTCGTGGAGCGCTTCGCTCTCAGCGAGGCCCAGGCCCAGGCCATCCTCGACATGCGACTGCAGCGTCTCACCGGTCTCGAGCGCGACAAGATCGTCGCCGACTACCGCGAGCTGCTCGCGCTGATCGAGCACCTCGAGAGAATCTTGGCGTCCCCGGACATGGTGCTCGGCATCGTCGTCGAGGAACTGGAGCAGGTGAAGAAGGCCTACGGCGATCCGCGCCGGACGCGGATCATCGCTGACCCCAACGAGATCTCGGATGAGGATCTCATCGCCGAGGAGGACATGGTCCTCACGGTGTCGCGCGACGGCTACGTCAAGCGCTCGGCGTTGTCGACCTATCGCGCGCAACGCCGAGGCGGCCGCGGCCGACGCGGCATGGCGACCAAGGCCGAGGACGTGGTGTGGCGGTTGTTCGTGGCCTCGACCCACGCGACCGTGCTGTTCTTCACCACCAGGGGCCGGGTGTTCGCGAAGAAGGTCCACGAGTTGCCCGAGGTCGGGCCGACCTCACGCGGCCGAGCACTCGTCAACCTGCTCCCCCTCGAACCCGAAGAGGGTGTTGCCACGCTTCTGACGGTGAGAGACTTCGCGGAGCACGAGGACGCTTTCCTGCTCTTCGCCACCCGCCGCGGCAAGATCAAGCGTACGCGCCTCGCCGCGTACGCCAAGATCCGCTCGAGCGGCCTGCGGGCGGTGTCGATCGTCGACGGCGACGACCTCCTCGCCGTCCACCTCACCAACGGAGCCAGCCACGTCTTCATGGGGACCCGCGCGGGCAAGGCGATCCGGTTCAACGAGGCCGACGCGCGGCCGATGGGCCGGGTCTCGGCAGGCGTGCGCGGCATCTCTCTGCGTGACGGGGACGCGGTCGAGGAGGTCGCGACCTTCGACCCGAACGACGAGGGCGACGTGCTGGTGGTCACGGACCGCGGATTCGGCAAGCGCACTCCGGTGTCCGAGTTCCGTCTCCAGCACCGCGGAGGTCTCGGGATCACCCTGGTCCGGCTGACCGACAAGAACGGCGAAGTGGTCGGCATCCGCCACGTTCACGAGGACGACCAGGCGCTGCTCATCACCGAGACGGGAATGCTGATCCGGATGCATATCGCCGAGATCTCCCGGATCGGCCGCGCCACCCAGGGCGTGCGCCTGATCCGGCTCGACGAGGACGACCGCGTGGTTGCCGTCGCCAAGCTCGTGGACAGCGAGGACGGTGACGAGGAGGACGACGAGCCCTTGACCGACGAGGTCTGACGACCGGTGCCGGGCCCGGGACCGCTCGACCCGCGCACGATCCGCGCGACCGCCGTGGCCCATCAGGAGGGGGTGATCGGCCTCCTTGCCTTGATCGGGCTCTCGCTGACTGAGGGTGGTGCGGCGGCAGCACTCCAACCCGCGGGGTCATGGGCGGCCGCGGTCGGGGTCGGGATCGTGAGCGGGCTGCCGCTGGCGGGGGTGATGTGGCTCCTGCGGACGGTCCCAGCGCTCGCCCAGCTCGAGGGCTGGCAGCGGCGCATGGTCGCGAGCTGGCGGGTCGCCGACGCGCTCGCCGTCGCCCTGCTCTCGGGCCTCGCCGAGGAGGCGTTGATGCGCGCTCTCCTGCAGCCGATTGTCGGGCTCGTCGCCGCAGCGGCGCTGTTCGCCCTGCTCCATGTCGTCCCAGACCGGCGGCTGTGGCCATGGCCCGTGATGGCGTTCGGAATGGGACTGGTCTTCGGGCTGCTCTTCGACCGGTGGGGATATCCTGCCGCAGCCGCCGCCCATGCGGCGATCAACGCGATCGGCCTCGTCCGACTGCAGCGTTGAGGACAAACCCCGCGGGCGGCGGCTGTGTACAATAGTTCGCCCCCGGCGGGCACGGTAGCCGGAGGCGGGCAGGGAGGCGAAGTCATGGACTTCCAGGATGAGCGGTTCCGGATCAAGGTCGGCCTGGCCGAAATGCTCAAGGGTGGCGTGATCATGGACGTGACCACCGCCGAGCAGGCGAAGATCGCGGAGGATGCCGGCGCCGCCGCCGTGATGGCCCTCGAGCGCGTACCCGCCGACATCCGCGCGCAGGGCGGCGTCGCAAGGATGGCCTCCCTCGACAAGGTCCGCGAGATCCAGGCCACCGTGTCGATACCGGTGATGGCGAAGTGCCGCATCGGCCATGTCGCCGAGGCGAGGATCCTCGAGGCGATCGAGGTCGACTTCATCGATGAGAGTGAGGTGCTGACCCCGGCCGACGACGAGAACCACGTCTTCAAGCACCCCTTCAAAGTCCCTTTCGTATGCGGCTGCCGGAACCTCGGCGAGGCGCTGCGCCGAATCGGAGAGGGCGCCGCGATGATCCGCACCAAGGGCGAGGCGGGGTCGGGCGATATCGTCGAGGCCGTGCGCCACCTGCGCGCGGTCCGGCGCGAACTGAAGACGCTCACCATCCTCGACGAGCACGAGCTGATGGCTGAGGCCAAGCGCCTCCAGGCGCCCTATGAGCTGGTCGCCTGGGTGGCGGAGAACGGCCGCCTGCCGGTGCCAAACTTCGCCGCCGGCGGGGTCGCGACGCCGGCCGACGCCGCCCTCTGCATGATCCTGGGCGCAGAATCGGTATTCGTCGGCTCCGGGATTTTCAAGTCTGGCGACCCGGAGCGGCGCGGGCGCGCAATCGTCCAAGCGGTCACGCATTGGCAGGACGCCGCCAAGCTGGCCGAGCTGTCCGCGAATCTCGGCGAAGCGATGTCCGGTCTCGACGTCGGCAAGCTGACTCCCGAGGAGATGCTCTCGCGCCGAGGGTGGTGATGCGCGTCGGCGTGCTCGCCCTGCAGGGCGACTTCGCGGCCCACGCCGCGCGGCTGCACGCCCTCGGAGCGGTGGCCGGACCGGTTCGGACGGCAGCCGAGCTTGCCCAGGTGGACGCCCTGGTGCTCCCCGGTGGAGAGTCGACCGCCATGCTCCGACTGATGGAGCCCGAGGGTCTGCTCGACGCGATCGGCATTCGCCTGGCCGCCGGGCTTCCGGTGCTGGCGACCTGCGCCGGTGTGATCCTGCTCGCCGCTGGCGTCACGCCGGCCCAGCGCAGCCTTGCGGCTCTCGACGCGGATGTCACCCGCAACGCCTACGGGCGCCAGCTCCACTCCTCGGTCGCCCGGATCCGCCTCGCCTCCGGGCTCGGCGGACCTGCGGAAATGGAGGCGGTCTTCATCCGAGCTCCGCGGATCGACCGCACCGGTCCGGACGTCGAGGTTCTGGCCTACCGGGACGAGGACCCCGTGCTGGTCCGTCAGGGCGCGATTCTCGCGGCCACGTTCCACCCCGAGCTCGGCGCGGACATCCGAGTGCACGGCTGGTTCCTCGAGCTGACGGCCACCAGGGCCGCATGAGCCGGGCCGAGGTGGGCGGTCCCGCGCTCGCTCGTGCCGAGGTGCTGCTGCGACGTGGCGTGGTGCGTGTGGCGCCGGGGTCCGACGAGCAACCGGCGACGTCGCCCCGCGAGAACGAGACGACGCCTTGGTTCGCGAGCCCGCAGCACTGTCTTGACACCATCGCGTCGCTCGTCGGTGGAGGACGGCTCGCCGCCCTCGCGTTCGGCGGACGCTGGCCAGCCCTGGAGCTCGACCGCCGGGTGCTCGCCCCGGGGATCCCGACCTCGGTCGGCACGACGCCCAGGGAGGGCGCGGACGGCAACTACTGGCGCGACGGCGACGAGCTCCTGCGCTCGGCCTTCGCTGGCGCGGAACGGGTCCTCGTCCTCACAGAGGGTGCCGACCCACCGGGGTGTGCCGCCGACCTCGTCTGGTTCGGTGACGCGGTGCGCTACGTGCTTGCAGACGGTGATCTTACCGTGGAAGACCGCTTCTGTCGCCTTCGCGTTGCTGCCGACGTGGGCGCGCTCGAGCGCGAGCTCGTGCGTCGCCGGCGCGTCGACCCGACCGCCATCTCCGGTCTGCCGACCCGGCCCGGATCGGGCCCGGCCCGGATCGAGGTTCGCCGCGAAACGAGCCTGCTGCAGCCGGGAATCTGGGAGGAGCCGGACGCGGTCCTGGGCGCGCGCGAAGGGGTCGAGCACGCCGCACTCGCGGGCGACCGCGCGCGGCTGCGTCTCAACGGTGGTGCGACCGTCGAGCTCGTCGTGACCGCGGGGCCCGAAGGGTGGCGGGCCGAGCGCCTGTGCGGCGAGTGGCCCTACCTGGCAGTGGAAATCGCGCACGTCGGCACGGCCCTCTCCTACACGGCAGAGCTCGACCCCCGGATCGACCCGCTGCGGCCGGGGGCGCGCATGCGGCTCGCCTTCGACCTCGGGTCGGATCTGGTGGTATTGGGTCCTTAGAACTCGTACTCGCGGCCCTGCTCGAGCTCCTCGACGGGCCACGGCAGCCGGGTCGAGCCGAGCTCCGCTCGGAGCTCGTCGACGTACGGTGGCTTGAAGTGGTAGATCAGAACCCGAGTCGGGCGGTTGAGCTTGCCGAGCTCGTCGGCCAGTGTCTGCGGGCTCAGGTGGAGGCTGACATCGGCGAGGGCTTGCAGTCGGTTGGGGAACGAGCACTCGGTGATCACCGCGCCCAGGTCCGATGTCTCGTTGGCGACCTGCCACACCCTGTCGGTCGGCCCCGTGTCGGAGGTGAACAGGATGCTGCCGCCGCCTTGGCGAAGCAGCAGCCCGACCGTTGGCACGATATGGTTGACCGGAACAGCGGTGACCTCGAGGTCACCGCTGGGCAGGCCGGTGATGACGAACGGACGCTCCGCCTCGATGGCGACAAAACGCAGCCGCGGGTAGACCCGGTTGGGGATCCGGCTGAAGTCCGGCCAGGTGTCGTTGTTGAACACATGGCGGCGAACGACCGCCAGAATGCGGCGGGTGGAGTAGATCGACATCGCCTCTTCGTTGACGCCGAAGGTGTTCTCGATGAGGAACGGCAGGGTCGCGGTGTGGTCGATGTGGGAGTGGGTGATGAGGACGTGCCGAATCCGGCTCTGCTCGGGAATAGGCAACGCCCGGGTGATGGCGCCGGCATCCACGGCCACCGTGTCATCGACCACGAACGACGTCATCCGACAGGTCGGGCTGTCGCCGCCAAAGCTGCCCAGGACGCGGAGCTTCACCACGTGAGTATACCGTGCCGCCAGGAGTGTGTAGCCCATGGCGTGCACGGCGTCTTTCGGGCGGCGTGAAGCCCCGTTCGTGTTGCACTCTCGGCCCGTACTGGGAGTCCTGCTCCTCGAATACGCCTCAACGGAGGCGTCACGGCGCTCCCAAATCCACCATCCATCCATGAGCTACGCACTCCTCCGCCCCGCGTCCGGGTACCATGCGGTGATGGGCGTCGAGATCCCACTCGCACGTCTCGCCATCCTCCTCGCCGGGGGTGGGCGGGCGGTTCGCGGACTGATTGCTCGCGAGCCGGCCGAAGTGTCCCCCCTGGAACTGCTTGCCGGCCGCGAGCGGCTCCGACCGCTCGCCGGCGTGGCGCGTGATATCGCGCGCGACGAAGCGCCCAAGCTCAAGGCGCGCCTCGCCGCCGACGGGTGGCGCTGGCTGACGCCCTGCGATCCGGAGTACCCTGCGGACCTCGCCGTGACCGCCGATCCCCCCCTCGGCCTCTTCGTCCGCGGAAGGCTGGCGCCCGCGCGACGTGTTGGGGTCGTCGGCTCGCGGCGCGCGACCGCTTACGGCCGCCAGGTCGCACGGGCTCTCGCTGAGGAGCTCGCAGGAGCCGGGGTGACGGTCGTTTCCGGGATGGCCCGCGGCGTGGACGCGGCCGCCCACGAAGGCGCCATCGCCGCCGGCGGACAGACAATCGCTGTCTGGGGCACCGGGCCGGACCGCGTCTATCCCGCAGAGCATCGGGCACTTGCGGACAGCATTGGGGAGTCCGGCGCCCTGGTCACCGAGTACCCGCCGGGCACAGCGCCCCGGCGCCATCACTTTCCCGAGCGCAACCGGATCATCGCTGGGATGGTCGACACCGTGGTGGTGGTCGAGGCGGCCGCCCGGTCCGGGGCGCTGGTTACGGCCCGCTTGGCGCTCGACGAAGGCCGCGAGGTGGTTGCGGTGCCGGGAAGCATCTTCTCCGACCAGTCGCTGGGCCCGAACGCCCTGCTCGGTCTCGGCGCGCGGCCGCTCGTCACGCTGCGCGATCTACTCGACCCCATGGCGGGGCCGATCGGGGAGGCATCCAGAGGAGGAGACGAGCCGGCGGGCCTGCTGGGAATCCTGCCACGCGGGGAAGCGTTGGCGGTGGACGAGATCGCCGCCCGCGCCCAGCAGGCGGTCCGCGAAACGCTGGTCGAGCTGCTCGAGCTCGAGCTCGCGGGTGCCGTGGAGCGCTTGGCGGACGGCCGGTTCTCTCGGCGCTGATCGCCGCGGCTTCGCCTCTGACACCCTCTCGACGAGGTGTGCTTCCCCTCGAAACGTACCGGCGCGTGCGCCGATCGGGGTGTGGTAGTGTGGCGCGCTTGAAGGAGGCGCCTATGGCGCAGAAACTTCTTATCGTCGAGTCGCCGGCCAAGGCGCGGACGATTGGAAAGATCCTCGGTTCCGGATTCGCCGTGAAGGCTTCCGTGGGCCATATCCGCGACCTGCCCAAGAGCACTCTCGGCGTGGACGAGGCGGCGGGATACGAGCCGCAGTACGAAATCCTGCCGGCGAAGGAGAAGGTTGTCGGCGAGCTGCGCCGGGCCGCAGCCGCCGCGGCCGACGTCTTCCTCGCGACCGACCCTGACCGCGAGGGCGAGGCGATCTGCTGGCACATCGCGGAGGTCCTGCGCGACCTCGACCGGCCCCTTCACCGGGTCGAGTTTCACGAGATCACTCGCCGCGCGGTGACGGAGGCCCTCGAGCACACGCGGGACATCGACATAGACCGTGTCAACGCGCAGCAGGCGCGCCGGGTGATCGACCGCCTGATGGGCTACCGCCTGTCACCGCTGCTGTGGCAGAAAGTCAAGCGTGGACTGTCGGCGGGAAGGGTGCAATCGGTCGCGCTCAAGATGATCTGCGACCGCGAGGCGGAAATCGGAGCCTTTGAGTCCGAGGAGTACTGGCTGGTCGATGCGCTCGCGGCGGCCGCCGAGCCGCCGGAGTTCCGTCTCCGCCTCGCCCGCCGAGAGGGCCGCAAGTGGCGGCCCGGCTCGGCCGAGGACGCTCAGGCGGCGCGCACTGCGATCGAGCGGGGCCCGCTCAGGATCGCCAAGGTCACGCGCAAGTCCGCCACCCAGTCGCCAAAGCCCCCGTTCATCACCTCCCACCTGCAGCAGGAAGCCTCGCGCCGGCTCCGCCTGCCGGTTCGGCGCGCGATGCAGATCGCGCAGCGGCTCTATGAGGGGGTCGACCTCGGCACGCGCGGTCGGATCGGCCTGATCACCTACATGCGGACCGATTCCTTCCGGGTCTCCGAGGAGTCGGTGGCGGCAGCGCGCGCGTTGATCGTAGAGCGCTGGGGCGAGGCCGCCCTGCCCGCAGCGCCCAACCGATACCGCAATCGCTCGACCGCCCAGGACGCCCACGAAGCGATCCGCCCCGCGGACGTCGACCTGACCCCGGAGCTGGTCGCGCAGCACCTCGAGCCGGAAGAGCTCCGTCTCTACCGACTGATCTGGGAGCGTTTCGTCGCGTCCCAGATGCACCGCGCCACCTTCGACGTGACCCAGGTCGAGGCCGTGGCCGGGGAATACGGGCTCGCGGCGACCGGCCGCGTCCTGCGCGACCCGGGTTTCCTGCGCCTGTGGCAGGACACAGAGGAGGGCGAAGGGGTGGGCGACGCGAACGTCGCCCTTCCGGCGGGCCTCGAGGCCGGTGTGGACCTCGTCTGCCGCGGCGTTCAGCTCGAGCAGAAGTTCACTCAGCCGCCACCGCGCTTCACTGAGGCCAGCCTGGTGAAGGCGTTGGAAGAGAACGGGATCGGTCGCCCATCGACCTATGCCTCGATCCTCCAGACCCTCTCCTCGCGGGACTACGTCGTCCGCGACAAGGGCAGCTTCCATCCCACCGACCTCGGTACGGTGGTCACTCGCCTGCTCACCGGTGCCTTCACCGACCTCATCGACGAGGCCTACACGGCGCGCCTCGAGGGCGACCTGGACCGTGTCGCCGAGGGCGAGGAGGACTGGCGGGCGCTGGTCTCACGCTTCGCCGAATCGTTTGCGCGCGCCCTCGAAAGCGCGCGCGGCAGCATGGAGCAGGTCAAAGGCAAGGGCCTGCCGACCGACGAGGTGTGCCCGGAGTGCGGCTCGCCTCTGGTGATGAAGTTCGGTCGCTACGGCAGCTTCCTGGCCTGCTCCGCGTATCCGACGTGCAGCTACACCCGGGACACGGCCGCCGCCGCGGCCGCCGGCGAGGAGGCTGCAACCGAGGAGGCGCCCCGCTGTCCCGAGTGTGACGCGGAGATGGTCCAGAAGCGCTCCCGCTTCGGCCCCTTCTGGGCCTGCTCGCGCTACCCGGAGTGTCGCGGCACGCGGCGAATCGGCGGCGCGCCCGCGGCCAAACCCGAGCCGACAGGCGTCGCATGCCCACGGCCCGACTGCGACGGCGAGATCTTTGCCCGACGCTCCCGACGCGGGAGGACGTTTTACGGCTGCAGCCGCTACCCCAAGTGCGACTTCACCATGTGGGATCCGCCGATCGCCGTCCCCTGCCCCGAGTGCGGCCTGGCCGTGATGGGGCTCAAGGACACCAAGCGGCGCGGGCGCGAGTTGGCGTGCCCCAACAAGGAGTGCGGCCACAGGATGCCGGCTCCTGACAACGGCGACGAGAGAGGGGCTTGACCGAGGTTCAGGTCGTCGGCGGGGGGCTCGCGGGGAGCGAGGCCGCCTGGCAGCTCGCCGAGGCCGGGCACGAGGTGCGGCTGATCGAGATGCGACCGCTGCGCCCGACGCCGGTCCACCGCAGCGGTGCCCTGGCGGAGCTGGTGTGCTCCAACTCCCTACGCGGAGACACGATCGCCAACGCCGTCGGGTTGCTCAAGCGCGAGATGGAGGCGCTCGGGTCTCTGATCATTGTCGCGGCGCGCGCAGCGGCGGTCCCGGCGGGATCGGCGCTGGCGGTCGACCGCGAGATCTTCTCCGGCGCTGTGACCGGCGTCCTGGGGCGACACCCGCGGGTCGAGGTGGTCCGCGAGGAGGTGGTTGAGCTGCCGTCGGGGCCGGCGATCATCGCCACCGGGCCGCTCACCTCCCCGGCGCTCCACGCCGCGCTGGAGGCGCAGCTCGGAGAGGGCTCGCTCGCGTTCTTCGACGCCATCGCGCCGATCGTCGCGGCCGACAGCCTCGATCTTGAGCGTCTGTTTCGGGCTTCGCGTTACGGCAAGGGGGGCGGCGAGGACTACCTCAACGCCGCCATGGACCGGGCGGAGTACGAGGCCTTCGTGAACGTGCTGCTGACCGCCGAGCGGGTGCCGCTCAAGGCTTTCGAGGCCGAGCAGGTGCGCTACTTCGAGGGTTGCCTGCCGATCGAGGTCATGGCCGAGCGGGGTACCGACACCCTCCGCTACGGGCCGATGAAGCCGGTAGGACTGATCGACCCGCGCACCGGACGGCGCCCATGGGCGGTGGTCCAGCTGCGCCAGGACGACCTCGCGGCGGAGCACTGGAACCTGGTCGGTTTCCAGACCAAGCTCACCTTCGCCGCACAACAGGAGGTCTTCCGCCGCATTCCCGGGCTCGAGGCGGCCCGTTTCGTGCGTTTCGGGATGATCCACCGCAACACCTTCGTGAACGCTCCGGCCCACGTCGACTCTCGGCTCCGGTTGACCTCCAGGCCGGACCTGCGACTCGCCGGACAGGTCACCGGCGTCGAGGGCTACGTCGAGTCGGCGGCCACCGGCCTCATCGCCGCGCGCATGCTGGCGGCGGAGCTCACCGGGTCTCCGGCGCCTCCCGTTCCCCGAAACACAGCCCACGGCGGGCTCGTTCGTCATCTCACCGAGCGCCCGGCGGCCACGTTCCAGCCGGCCAACATCTCGTGGGGACTCATCGTTTGTCCGGAGGCGCTCGAAGCCATCCGCGACAAACGCAGGCGCCGGGAGCAGCAGGCCGAGCGGGCCCTGTCGGCGATCGCGTCCTGGGGTGCGGCCACCCCCGGCGCGACCCCGGCGGCGGCACACGCAGCCGTGGCGGTCTGAACCGCAGAGACGCATCGCGGGCTCTGTGTCCTGTCTGCGCCTCTGTGTCTCTGTGGTGAAATCCGTTAGGCCTTCGGGTGGGACTTCCGGTACACCGCCATCAGGTGGGCGAGGTCGACGTTGGTGTAGATCTGGGTGGTTCCCAGCGAGGCGTGACCGAGCAGCTCCTGGATGGCGCGCAGGTCCATGCCGGCTTCGAGGAGGTGGGTCGCGAAGGCGTGGCGGAGGTCGTGTGGGTGGAGGTGATGGAGACCGGCCACCCGGGCGACGGCGACGTCGAGGAGCCGTCGCACCGAGCGGTCGCTGAGGCGGCCGCCGCGCTGATTGACGAGGAGCGGTTCGCGATCCCCGCGCGGGCTCGACCGGCGCCAGGCGGCGCGATCTGGAAGATAGGCGGTGAGAGCGGCGGC
This sequence comes from uncultured Thermoanaerobaculia bacterium, assembly GCA_964597585.1. GTDB lineage: Bacteria > Acidobacteriota > Thermoanaerobaculia > Thermoanaerobaculales > Sulfomarinibacteraceae > CAVSIS01. The sequence continues at coordinate 22,538 of CAZQYU010000002.1, read as the reverse complement.
GGCGAAGCGCCCGAAAGGCACCACGCGCTCCTTGCGTCCCTTACCGCGAACCCGGAGCAGGCGCTGACCAAGCTGGACGTCAGCGAGGTCGAGGTCGACCAGCTCGCCGACCCGAAGTCCGGCTCCGTAGAGTAGCTCGAGGGCCGCCCGGTCGCGGTGACCGGCCGGCGTGTCGGGGAAACCCTCCAGTAGATCGCGGAGCGCGCCCAGGGTCACGGTTTCCGGGACGCGGTGCTCGCGGCGCGGGTGGGGGACGGCCCGCGCGGGGTTGCTCGCCACGATCCCCTCATCGAGCAGAAAGGAGAAGAAGGTGCGCAGCGCGGCGAGCGCCCGCTCGGTCGAGCGCGCAGCAAGATGACGGCCGTGGAGGTGGGCGAGATAGGCGCGCACGTCGCCCGCTTGGACCGCGCCCGGCGTGCCGCGTCCGAGCTCGGCGTGCGCGAACGCGGCGAACGAGAGGAGCTCGCGCCGGTAGGCGGCGACGGTGCGCGGGGCGAGGTTGCGCTCCCACTGCAGGTGGGCGAGGAACTCCTCGACCAGGAAAGCCGCCTCGAGATCCGGGTCGGTCATCGCTCGCCCGCCGCGCCGTGGGCGTGAGGCGGCGCCGTGGGCAGCCGGCCGAGGATGCGCCGCGCGACCAACCCGACCAGGTCGCGCAGCATCTCGCCGGAGTGCCGAACAGCTGCCACACGCGAGGCCTCAACGTGGCGCCAACGCACCGGGACCTCGCTCACGGTCCATCCCCAGCGCCGCGCGAGGACCAGGAGCTCAACGTCGAAGGCGAAGCCGTCGATCCGCTGGGCGCCGGCAAGTGCACGCGCCAGATTGCCGGGGAAGAGCTTGAAGCCGCACTGGCTGTCGTGGATCCCCGGCAGGGCCAGCGCGCGGACTCCGAGGTTGAAGGCACGGCCCATCAGGTCTCGATACCGCGGCTGGGGGACCTCGATGAGAGCGCGGTCGATGGCGCGCGAGCCGATCGCCACGGCATGTGCGCCCGATGCCACCGCGAGCCGCTCGAGCTCCTCGATGGGGGTCGCCAGGTCGGCATCGCTGAGCAGGACCGCCTCGCCACGGCTGGCGGCGAACCCGGTTCGTACGGCGGCGCCCTTCCCTCGGTTGACGAGATGGGAGAGGACCTCGAAGCGGAGCCCGGAGCCCCCCGAGAAGCGGCGCGCCGTGGCGTCCGTGGCGTCCGCGGAACCGTCGTTGACGACGACAACCTCCGCCGGCAACCAGCGGCCGTTGGCGAGCAGGAACTCTCGGATCGCCTCGAGGGAGGGCGCCAGCCGCCCCGCCTCGTTGTACGCCGGCACCACCACGCTCAGTCGGGTCACGACAGCAACCCCCATCGGCGGATCGTGCCCCTGGCCTCTCCCGCCCCGGTGCTACAATTTTCCCACGGGAATCCGGGACACAGCGGGGAGGATGGCATGGAAGGGGACCGCTGGGAGTACAAGATCATCAACATCCGATCCGAAAACTACCGTCTCGATCCCGCCTACGAAGCCCAGCTGAACGAGCTCGGAGCCGCCGGGTGGGAGCTCGTGGCGATCACCGCGATCAACTTCAAGACCGGCGCCACCGACCACATCGGCATGGTCTTCAAGCGCCGAGCGGGCTGATCCGGGAAGGAGTGCGCGCCGACCCAGCGGGCGTCCGATGCGCTCTGCCGGCTCACTCCATTCCCCCGGCGTCGGGGACCGCCACCTCAATCTCCGAGCCGCTCGACAGAGCGATCGGCGAAAGCCGCGCACCGGGCAGGGCGAGAAGACCGCCGCTTACGGCGGTGAGCAGGGCGACCAGCAGCGTCCAGGGCAGCCGTCGCGGGTCCAGCGGCGAGCGCAGCGCGACGCCGGCCATGATCATTCCCGGCGTCGCGCGCCGGACCACCAGCAGGACGCAGCCAGAGGCCAGCCACCAGGCGACGGCGAGGGCACAGGTCCAGGGCAACGCGGCGGCGGTGACCGGGTGTCCTGCAACCAGAACCGCCACCAGGGAGACGGTGATCACCGCGATCAGTGCGACCAGGTCCCCCCAGGCCGCTGCGACGAGGGTCAACCGCGGGGGCGCCGATGCCGGCGGTGGCGGTGACCAGCCCTCGGCGTCGGTCCCGTCGTCGCGGAGCCGGTCCCAGTTGGCCGGGACCGGAGCATCGTCAGACGGCGAAAGGCTCATCTCGAACCAAGGCTCGCGATGTAGGTTTCCATCAGCGGATCGACCGGGCGCGACTTGTACTTCTCGATCAGCTCCAGCGTCCGCGCGACCACGGCGTCGTCGGGACGGCGGCGCGACAGCTCACGCAGGAGTCCCTCGCCGCCGGTCAAGTTGTAGCCGCGGAGCTCGTCGACGGCCGCATTGAACAGCACCCGATCGAGCTCTGCGCCGACCTCGGGGCTGTCGGGGTAGTCCCGGGCGAGATCGCGGGCGACATTGACCGCGGCTCGTGTGTCTCCGGACTGGAGAAGGTTGTACAAGGTCGCGAGGCGGGGCTCGTGCTCGAGGACCTTCGCCCGGACCTCAAGCATGCCGCTGTCCTGTGGTGAACGCTTGAGACCCTCCATCGCGGCCCGGTAGGCCGCCAGCCAGCGCCCTTCTTCGAGAGCGGCCCGCGCGTCCACCAGAGTCTGCGCCACGGGAGTCGGCGTCGGGGGCGCCAGGGCCTGCTGGTAACGGGCCAGGCGGCGGGCGATGCGAGTCTGGTCGAGTCCCGTCGCGGGAAACTCATGAAGGAGCTCGATCGCCTCCTCGGTGTGCCCTTGCTTGAACAGCGCCTCAGCCTGGACCAGCGCCCGATTGAGGGCCTCTGTCTGGTCGGCCTCCGTGTTCGAAGAGAGCAGCCGGGAACCGAACCAGACTCCGAGGGCGAGAACCACGAGCCCGATGAGAGCGAACACCAAAGCACGCACGGGCAGCCCGCGCCTGGCCGGAGCCGGCAGAGCCCCTGACGGCGAGCTCGCTTCGTGGTCGGCGAGGTCCACATGCGCCACAGCGAGCTCGCGGTCGGCGGGAAGGTCCTCCTGGAAGAGATCGTCTTCGAGGTCGGGCATCGACGGTACGTCGGCGTCGACGTCCCGTGCCGCGACAGCACCCGCTCCGGCGCTGTCGAGGCTGTCGCGGAGCTCGATTGCCTCGATGTGGTTGGGCTGCAGGGCGAGCACCTCGTCGACCAGCCGGCGGGCCTTGGTGCTGTCGCCGGAGACCGCCGCCTCCTGGGCGTCGTACAGCATGTGCTCGACGCGGCGGTCGATCTCCTCCTTGCGGCGCCGGGCCTCGTCAATGCGCTCGGTGGCCTCGTCATGCGCGGGGTCGATGAGGTAGATCCTCGACCAGGCGTCGATGGCACCCTGGTAGTCGCCCTGATCAAAGGCCGTCGAGCCGGTAGCGAGCAGCTGCTCGATCCGGCTCGCTTCCTGGTTCCCCTGGTCGGGAATCGGCGGACGCTCCGGCGCCGCGGGTTGCTGCGCGACCGCGTCGACCTCGAAGAGGTCGGAGAGATCACCCATCTCGTCGCCCCCCGGCTCCCCCCCGAAGTCAACCTCGCCGGCGCCGAAGAAGTCGTCGTGGGGCTCTTGGGTGGCGGGCTGGGCAGGCGAGGCGAAATCATCCTGGAGCGGTGCGGCGGCGTCGGCCAGATCCGCAGCAAAGCCCGGGTCGCGGTCGTCAACGGTCGCGAATGAGATCGCGATGTCGTCGTTCTCGGCGTCATGGCCGCCGTCCAATGGGCCGAGGTTCGCGGTGCTCCCTCCGGCCGACTGGATGGCTTCGAGCATCGGCGAGATACCGGGATGGTGTGGGTCCAGGGCCTGGGCCATGAGGACGAAGTTCGCGGCCTCCTGAGGGTCTCCGAGGTCGAGGGCCTCGCGAGCCTGCGCCAGGAACTGCCCGACCTGGCCTTCGACCTTAAGGCAGTTCTGGATCTGGCCCAGCAACTGGCGGGCCTCGGGGTGGCCGGGTAGATCGGCCAGCACCCGTTCGACCATCTCCTTGGCATCGAGAAACTGGCGCTGGTTGAACAGCTCCACCGCCTCGACCAGGAACTGGTTGATGGCGTCGGTCGTCGGAGCGCGTAGCTGCGCAATGATCTCGGAAAGGTCGATCTCGGCGGAGCCGGAGGCCAGTTGGTGCTGGAGATTCTTGGCCGGAGCGAAGGACGGATCGAGGCGAAGCACGAACTCGAGCCCGATCAGGGCCTCCTCGCGGCGGCCATCCTGGAGCTTGGCGACGACCTGACGGAATGCAGTCATCACCCGTTCTTGCGCCTGGCCCGAAAGCTCTGGATTCCCCGGATACACCATTGCGTCCGCGATGGTAGCAAGCGGGCGCGAGGCGGGTCAACGAACGGCGGTGCCGAACTCTGCGCCGGTGTCGCCGATCAGGGCGCCCGGAAGCACGACGCGGGCCCGTGTCCCTCGTGGCTGGCGGCGCTCGAGCTCGAGGCTCCCGCCGTGGTCGACCACGATCCGCTGGACCAGCGCGAGACCCATGCCTGACCCCCGACCCTTGGTCGAGTAGAAGGGCTGGACCAGGAGCGTTGCGTCGTCAGTGGGCAGCCCGACTCCATCGTCCTCGACCTCGAGGACCAGGGAACGCTGCTCGGCCGACGTGCGCACGATGACCCGCCCGCCATCCGGAAGGGCCTCGACGGCGTTGTCGAGCAGGTTGACGAGGGCGAGCCGCAGGAGCGTCGGATCGACCACCGCGGCGAGCGATCCCGCCGGGCGCTCGAGGCGGATCTCAAGGTCGTCCCGCAGGCCGCCGTACAGCGCCACCACCTCCTGGAGGAGCTGACCGACGTCCGTCCCGCGGGGGTTGACCGCCGGCATCCGCGCATACTCGTGGAAGGCGTCGACCAGCGCTTTGAGGTCGGCGACCTGCGCGATGATGGCGGCGCAGCTCTCGCCCACCACCTCGCGCAGCTTGCCGTCAAGCCGGGATGTGCGCCGCTGGATGCGCTCTGCCGCAAGCCGGATCGGTGTCAGCGGGTTCTTGATCTCGTGCGCGATCCGGCGCGCGACCTCGCTCCACGCGGCCTGGCGCTGCGCTCGAACCAGTTGGGTGAGGTCGTCCATGGCGACCACGTGGCCGCCGCCGGCAAGTGGCCGCACCGTGACCTCGACGTGGCGCATGGTGCCTTCCACCTCGAGCTCCACCTCCTCGGGTGCGATCGTCCCGGCTCCCGCGTGGAGATGCTCGGCGATGGTGGCGCGGACCGCCTCGGGAAGTTCGGCAAGAGCGCGCCACTGCCCGGCCTCTGCGGTGCGACCGAGCAGCCGCGCGGCCGACGGGTTGGGCCGGAAGCGGCCGCCGTCCCCGGCGATGGTGAGAACACCGGTCGGGATCGTCGCCAGCAGCGTGCCGAGTTCCTGGTTGGAAGCCAGGATCTCGCGTTCGGTCGAGCGCACCCTGCGAACCATCGCGTTGAAGGAGTTGACCAGCGCGGCGACCTCGTCGGAGGCCGGGATTGCGACTTCCTCGAGCTGATTGCCCTCTGCGACACGTTGGGTCGCCGCGGCCACTGCGAGCAGGGGCTCAGTAAAGCGCCGCGAGAGGTAGAGACCTACCCAAACAGTGGCGAACAGCAGCAGCAGGGTGATGGCGAGGAACACCAGAATGGTGGTGGAGGTGATCGCGCCGCGCTCAAGCTTCATCTCCTGGAACGCCGCCTCGGCGGCCGTCGCCCGCTCCAAGTGCACCAACACCTCGCGCGGCAGCAGATCCCCGACCACCACGGTGGCGCCGTTCGTCCCCACCGGGCTCCAGGCCCGAACCAGGAGCCCGCCCCGCCAGCGGTCGCTGCGCGAGCCCGGGGCGAGCAGCTCCCCGGGTGGCAGGGGCGGCAGGGACCGGGGGATTCGGCGAGGATCGGCGATGGCGTGGACCAGGCGCTGACCCTGGTAGAGGGCGATCACGTCGACGCCGAGCAGCGCCTGGAGCTCGGTGAGGTGATCCGTGCCGCGGTCGGCGAGGAGCTCGTCTGCCGCGACGGAGGCCTGGCGACGGAGCCGGTCCTCGGCAAGCTCCCTGAGCTGGACGGTGACCGCCGCACCTCCTCGCAGCACCTCCTCCACGGGAGCCGAGAACCAGCGATCAATAGAGCGCTGGAGGAGGTTGGTCGCGATCAGGAAGAGGAAGATGACCGGCAGGAAGGTGAGGCCGACATAGGTCAGCACGAGCTTGGTGCGGAATCGGCTGCCGAGAACCCCGGCGCGCTGCTCGAGCACGAGCCGGACCAGATTGCGCAGCAGGATGAACAAGAGCACGCCGATCAGCGAGACGTCGAGGTACCAGAGGACGAACAGGAGGAGGCGGTTGGCCAGCTCACGGGGCGATGCGGCCTGGGTGCGTTGCAGCAGGTAGAATGCGCCGACGGAAAGGGTCATCAGCAGCACGAAGGCCGCGAGCAGAAAACGGTTCTGCCGCCGCCAGCGGTGCCAGGCCCGGACCCACTCGCTCACTGACTCGTATCCAGCTCGACCTCGCTCCAGTCGGTCCCTTCCACGGAGGGAAAGACCAGCCACGTGGTGGAGCTCGAAAAGACGGCGCGGGCGCGCACATACAGGCGCGGTGCGCGATCGACCTGAGGCAGGACGAGGCGCACGGCCGGCGGGTCGGTCAGCCACCCGCGGGCCTCATCTGCGGTCCCAACCTCACGGCTCGCGACCACCACGTCGTCGAGGGTGAGCTCACACCGGTAGCGACCGGTGACCGGGTCGAAGGCCACCACCGAGGTCACGGTCCCGCGCCAGACTCTCCGGTCCCACCACAGTCGGCGGTGAGAGCGGAGCTGGAGCCGGTACTGGAGCCTGACCTGAGCGCCGGAGGGCAGCGCCTCGACGAAGGCCTCGGGCAGTGGGATCTGCAGGTGGAGCCCGACGCTGACGGCGCCCTGGTCGGGCCGAACCTCGACGGTCAGGGCCTCCCCGGAGAGCCCCGAGGCCAGCGCGAGCACGATGAGCAGCACCGCCATGGCTCCGACACTCTAGCACAGGACCCGTCTGTAAGGCCTCGCATTGACAGGATTTCCGACTACGATGCCGGGGCCGGACCCGGCCCGCGAACGGACCGATGGTACACTCGGGGGATGGCGGTCCCCACGACCGCTGGATGAGGCACTTCAGACATGGTCGCCACCCCCGCCGGCTGGACGTCGGAGCTCGAACGCGCGTTCAAGGAACTGCTGTACCGGTTCCTCGAGGAGATCCACAGCACCAAGGCCGCGCTGTACCTGCTCGGGCCGGAAGGCTCGTTCGCCCTCATGACCCAGTACGGGTTCGGCCGCCGTGATCAGCTCGCCATCGCCCATGGCCAGGGCGACCCCTATGTCCAGAAGCTGAAAGAGATGCGGGTCAAACCTCGGGCCTTCAATCACCCTGAGGACTTTCCCGAGATCGCCGGCTACCTCGAGGGCGCCGGGACGGCCCGTCTGCTGCTGGCCCCGATCTGCAGCGACTCCCGACTGGTGGGCTTCGTCGATGCGCGGGACAAGGGCAGACGTCGGCCCTTCGAGCGTTCCGACCTCAGCCGGGCCGCGGCCATCGCTCGGATCCTGCTCGACCTCCTCCGTCAGGAGCACCTCTATCCCGAGCTCGACGAGCCGATGGAGCCGGTCGCCGCGCCTCCTCCGGTGTCGCTGGTCGAGGCCGTGGCGCCTGCACGCGCCGCCGAGGGTGAGCCAGGAGTCGACCGCCGGGGCCTCGAGATGGTGCTCTCCACGGCTCTGCGGGCGGCGGTCGCAGAGCAGATCACGATCGCGCTCACGGTGGCCACCGGAGGAGACGCTGCGACGCGCATCGTCGCCGCGGGGGAGCTTGGCGATACCGATCGTCAGGCGCTGCTCCGACATCAGGCTCAGCTCCTGGAACACGCTTCGCTGCCTGTGCCTGACGCCGCGGCCTGGCGGGTCGATGCCCGGACCTTCGCGGTCGGACGTCCCGTAGAGCGCAGCCGCGCGCTGTCGAGCGCGATCCTGCTTGACCTCCCTGGATGGACGCTGGCGGCGTCGGTCGTCGCCTCAGCCGAAGCGGGCGTCGCGGAGATGGTCCTCCATCAGCTCGGTGAGGTCGCGCTCAGTGCTCAGGAGTTGACCCGGCTCCGGTTTGCCCGCAGGCTGCTGGCGCGCCGCCTCCTCAACCCGGGCGAGCGGCAGTATGCAGAGCTGGAGGCCCACTCGGTGGCGGTTTCGCATCTCGCCTGGAGCATGGCACACCTGCTCGGATGGGGGGAGGAGGCGGTCGAGAACGCGGCGCTCGCCGGCCTGCTGCACGACACCGGCATGCGCGAGCTCGACTACGAGAGACTCTACCGACACCCTTCTCCAGGACCCGAGGAGCGGCGGCTCTACCAACAACATGTGGTGCTCGGGGAGCGCATTCTGTCCGGATGCGGTTTGGAGCCGGTCGTCGAGGCCGTACGACACCACCACGAGCGCTGGGACGGCAACGGTTATCCGGACCGGCTGTCCGGCGAAGAGATCCCCGAGCTCGCCCGCTTGGTCCACGTGGCCGAGGTCTACGACGTGCTCACGGCGAGCCACAGCTACCGACGACCGGTCTCGTCCGAGCGGGCGCTGGCGATCCTGCGCGCAGCTGCCGGCCACCAGTTCGACTCGACCCTCGTCGAGGTCGTGGCGCAGGCCGTCGAGTGACCGCCGAGGGGCGTCAGCTGGCGGTCAACCGGTACGCCCGGTTCGCCTACGAGATCCTCGAGCGCGAGGTCGCCGGCATGGTCCTGACCGGCAGCGAGGTCAAGGCGATGCGAGCCGGCCGGATCAACCTGCGTGATGCGTGGGTGGAGTTCGTCGGCGGCGAGGCCTTCCTCGTGGGGTGCCACGTCGGAGGTTACGAAAACGCGGGCTACGCCGCCCACGAGCCGGTCCGCCGGCGTAAGCTTCTCCTACAGCGCCGCCAGATCGACCGCCTTGCCGGCAAAGTGCGCGAAAAGGGATTCACGGTGGTGCCGATGGCGGTCGTCCTGGAGGGCAACTGGATCAAGGTCGAGATTGCGCTGGTGCGCGGCAAGCAGCTGCACGACAAGCGCGAGACGTTGCGCCAGCGGACGCTCGACCGCGAGGCTGAGCAGGCGCTCAAGGAGCACCACTAGGGATCCACCGGGCGCTGGCAGGTCAGGGCAAGCGCCCGACCGCCGGTTGGTCTCGGGCAGCGCCTGGTGGATTCCTTTCGATGCGCTGCGCGCATCGGAGAATCTCGGGTATACTCCAGGCGTAAATTTTCAGACGGACGGGCAGCCCTGGAAGGGAATCCGAGGCGACCTCGTTCGATGAGAGTGGAGCACGGATTCGATGCACGACGAGATCGTCATTCGCGGGGCTCGCGAGCACAACCTGGCCAACATCGACGTTTCGATCCCCCGCAACCGCCTGGTGGTGATCACCGGGGTCTCGGGCTCGGGCAAGTCGTCGCTCGCCTTCGATACCCTGTTCGCCGAGGGCCAGCGTCGCTACGTCGAGTCGCTGTCGGCGTATGCGCGGCAGTTCCTCGACCAGATGGAGAAGCCGGATGTGGACACCATCGAGGGCCTGTCTCCGGCGATCTCCATCGAGCAGAAGACGACCTCGCGCAACCCCCGTTCGACCGTCGGCACCGTGACCGAGATCCACGACTACCTCCGCCTGTTGTGGGCCTCGGTGGGGGTGCCGTACTGCCCCGACTGCGGGGAGCCGATTCGTCCGCAGACGGTCGACCAGATGGTGGACCGGATTCTGGCCCTGCCCGACGGCGCGCGCTTCCTCCTCCTCGCGCCCCTGGTCAGTGGCCGCAAGGGGGAGCATCGCAAGCTCTTCGAACAGATGCAGCGCGAGGGCTTCGTGCGCGCACGGGTCGACGGTGAGGTGATCGACGTCGCACCTCCCCCGGTCCTCGACGGCAAGCGCAAGCACGATGTGGACGTGGTGATCGATCGCCTCAAGGTTCGTGACGGCGCGGGGCAGCGTCTCGCGGCGTCGCTCGAGACCGCGCTCTCCGTCGGCGAGGGACTGGCGCGGGTCGCCGTCGAGGGCGGCGAGGAGCTGGTGCTGTCCTCCCGCCACGCCTGCCCCACCTGTGGTTTCTCCCTGGCAGAGGTGTCCCCGCGGTTGTTCTCCTTCAACTCGCCGCACGGAGCATGCCCGGCCTGCTCGGGGCTCGGTTTCCTGCGCGAAGTGGACCCCGAGAAGCTGATCGCCGACCCCGATCGCTCGCTCGCGTCCGGCTGCCTCGCGATCCTCGGTGACGGCTCCCAGTCGTGGGTCCGGCGCCAACTCGATCAGGTCGCCGAGCATCTCGGCTTCGACCTTCACACGCCGTGGCGTCGCCTCCCCGAGGAGGCGCGCCGGTTCATCATGTACGGTACAGAGGACGAGCTCGACTTCGTGTGGCACGGCAAGAAGGGGGCCTACCGCTACCGCGACCGCTTCGAGGGCCTGGTGTCGCGCCTCGAACGGCGCTACCGAGAGACTGCCTCGGAAGAGGTCCGTCGCGAGCTCGAACGGTATATGTCTTTCGCACCGTGTACCGTCTGCCACGGTGTACGGCTCCGCCCCGAGGCCCTCGCGGTCAAGGTCGGTGGCGCGTCCATCGCCGAGCTCTCGGCGCGGCCGGTGAGGAGCGCGCTGGACTGGTTTGAGGAGCTCTCGCTCGGCGAGCGCGATGCGCAGATCGCGCAGAAGATCCTGCGCGAGGTCAAGGACCGGCTCGGCTTTCTGGTGGCGGTCGGGCTGGACTATCTGACCCTCGACCGCATGGCTGGGACGCTGTCGGGGGGGGAGAGCCAGCGAATCCGGCTCGCAACCCAGGTCGGCTCCAAGCTCATGGGCGTGCTGTACGTGCTCGACGAGCCTTCGATCGGGCTCCACCAGCGAGACAACCGGCGACTCCTCGACACCCTGGTTGGAATGCGTGACCTCGGTAACACGGTGGTGGTGGTCGAGCACGATGAGGAGACCATCCGAGCTGCCGACTGGGTCATCGACCTCGGGCCGGGCGCGGGCAGCCACGGCGGCAGGGTGGTGGCCGCCGGACCTCCGGAGGCGATCGCCTCGAGCTCGAGCTCGCTCACGGGGCGCTACCTGTGCGGTGCCGAGGAGATCCAGATACCCCTCGAGAGACGCGATGGCAGCGGTGCCGCGCTGGTCGTCCGCGGCGCCGAGGAGCACAATCTCAAGGGGATCGACGTCGCCTTTCCCCTCGGCCGCCTGATTGCCGTCACCGGCGTGTCCGGCTCGGGCAAGTCGACCCTCGTCAACGAGACGCTGCACAAGGCCGTGGCGCGCGAGCTGTACGGGACTCTCGCCCGTCCTGGCCGTCATGGCGCACTGGACGGGACCGACCAGCTCGACAAGGTCATTGCGATCGACCAGTCACCGATCGGCCGAACCCCGCGATCGAACCCCGCCACCTACACCAAGGTCTTCGACCCGGTTCGGTCCCTGTTCGCCGGCACGACCGAGGCCAGGGCCCGGGGCTACAGCCCGGGCAGGTTCAGCTTCAATGTCAAGGGCGGACGCTGTGAGGCGTGTCAGGGGGCCGGGCAGATCCGGATCGAGATGCACTTTCTGGCAGACGTCTTCGTCACCTGCGACCTGTGTCGTGGGCGACGCTACAATCGTGAGACCCTCGAGGTACGCTACAAGGGCCTCTCGATCGCCGACGTTCTCGATCTCACCGTCGCAGACGCCCGTGATCTTTTCGCCGCAGTGCCCAAGATCGTCCGCATCCTCGACACCCTGGTTTCCGTCGGGCTGGGTTACGTACGTCTCGGACAGCCGGCAACGACGCTGTCAGGTGGTGAGGCCCAACGCATCAAGCTCTCCCGGGAGCTCGCCAAACGCGCCACGGGTCGCACGCTCTACCTGCTCGACGAGCCGACCACCGGGCTCCACTTCGACGACGTCCGCAAGCTCCTGTTGGTGCTTCACGCGCTCGCCGACCGCGGCAATACGGTGGTGGTCATCGAGCACAACCTCGACGTCATCAAGACCGCCGACTGGGTCATCGACCTCGGGCCGGAAGGTGGGGACGGCGGCGGACGCGTCGTCGCCGCCGGTACGCCGGAGAACGTGGCGGCCTGTGCAGCCTCCCACACCGGCCGCTACCTGCGGGCGTTGCTCGGGTCCGATACCGAGCGCGACCAGCTCTCCGCCTGAGGGCGAGGGGCGCCTCAGGCGACGATCGAGTAGCCCCCGTCCACCACCAGGATCTGGCCGTGGATCATGGAGGCGAATTCCGTACACAGATACACCACCGCGTTGGCCACGTCCTGCGGGTCGAGCAGACGGCCGGCCGGGGTCCGTTCGCGGGTCACGGCGAGGAGCTCTTCACGGTTGGGGAAGTGGGTCAACGCGTCGGTGTCGACGGTGCCGGCCGAGACGGCGTTGATGCGCACGCCGAGCGGTGCGTACTCCGCCGCGAGGTGGCGGACCATCGATTCCAGGGCGGCCTTCGATGCACCGACCGCGGTGTAGTTTCGGATCGCCCGGATCGCACCGAGAGAGGAAACCGCGACGACCACCTTCGAGCCTGCCGCGGGCAGGGCGACCAGGCCCTGAACCAGGGGCAGCAAGGCGGCGGCGTTGATCTCCATGGTCCAGTGGAAGTGGTGCAGCGTGAGCTCGCTGGCGGGTCGGATCACTCCGGAAGCCGCATTGGAAATCAGGATCTCGAGGCCACCCCACTGCTCCCTGATGGTCTCGTAGAGGGCCTCCACGTGATCCGGGTTGGCGACGTTTCCCTTGATCAGCAACGCGTTCACCCCCCGCGCCTCGATCTCGCGAGCCGTCTCCTCGGCGCGTCGCCGGTTGCGCAGGTAGTTGATCGCGACGTCGACCTTGAAGTCCGCCAGGGACAGTGCGATGGCTCTCCCGATTCCGCGCGAGGAGCCGGTGACGAGAGCTCGTTTTCCGCGGAGCCTGAGATCCATGTGCACCTCCAACCAGCTCACGCTACCCGCACCTCCCGGGGAACACAAGCCGGGAAAGGCCTTTCTCGTCGTGGGGTCCCTTGACACCGCCGAAAGGCGCGACCAATAATGGCTGCACAGTACAGCCGTGCAGGGAGGACCGCATGAACAAGACCGAGATGGCGATGAAGCTTGCGAAGAAAACCGGCCTGAGCCAGGGCAAGGCAGCCGACGTGCTCGAGGTGCTGTTCTCGGCACAGCCGGGCAAGGGAATCGTCGCGACCGCGCTCGATGCAGACGAGAAGGTCACGATTCCTGGATTCGGGACCTTCTCCTCACGCCGCCGGGGCAAGCGGCAGGGCCGGAACCCCGCCACCGGAGCCACCATCACCATTCCCGCCAAGAAGTACGTTCATTTCAAGGCGGGCAAGACGCTGCGCGAGCGCGTCGAGAAGTAGTCCGACGCACCGACCCTGTCGGTGCGCACGGCAAGGGAGTACGGCAGGCGGCCGCCCGGTCCAGGGATGTCACTTGGTGGGTGTGTCGCCGCCGCGAGCGACGGCCGAGCCGTACGGCTCGGCCGTCGGTTTCTTCTCCCGCCGCGAGGTGTCCATCGCCCAGCGGAGCACGCTCAACGCTCCGGGGGATCTCTGCCGAAGGTCAATGAGGCGGCGAGGTTGCACCCGGGGGCGAGCGACAACCGTGTCGGCGCCCGATGGGGCGCCGACGAGAGGTCGTCACGTGATCGCTCAGTTGCGGGCGAACGCGTACGCTACGGTGACCGTCGCGGTCGACGTGACCCGGACGCCGTCCTTGGTCGCGGGCTTGAACACGTAGCCCCGGACGGCTTCCATGGCGGCCTGGGGAATCCCGAACCCTTCGTGATCGGCGCGCAGCAGCTTCACGTCCTGGACCTGACCGCGTCCGTTCACCGTCGCCTGCAGGATGACGAGGCCCTTGCGACGTGACAGGATCGCGAGCCGCGGCCACACCACTGCCTGCTCCTTGAGCACGGTCGGCAACGTGTCACACTCGGGCGCAGGGACAAAGGCATTCTCGGAGATCCGCCTGCCCGCGACTGGGCTCGCCGCGGCGGAGGCTGTCGGTACCACGGTGGGTTTGACGGGTGCTGCGGTCGGCTGCGTCATGGCGGTCAGCGGGGGCGCGGCGGCGGTGGTGGCGCCGATCGCCGTTGGCTCGGCCGGGGAGTCCTGCTGCATGGCAACGGTCGGCTGGAGGTCGGCGACCTCGCCTACCGGTGTTGCCTCTGCGGCGCGTCGCTTGGCCTCATCGATCGCCTCCTGGCGCTGCTTTTCGAGGGCGGCCTCCTGCTGGCGCTTGGCCGCCTCCTCGGCGGCGATCTGCCGTTGCAGTTCGGCCTTCGTCTTCTCGGCGTTCTTGCTCTTCTCGCCGCCACCCTTGGCCTGGCGCTCCATCTGGTGGAGCCGCTTCTGCAGTTCGTCAATCTTGCCCTGACGGGCGAGCAGCTCCTCGCGGATCTGCTGCTCCCTCTCGGCGAGCATCTGCTGCAGCTGCTCCTGCACGAGCTGCTGCATCCGCTGCTGCTGGGCCTCGCGCCGGGCGTGGATCTCTTCCGGGCTCGGGGTGGGAGTTGGTGGCGGGGCGGACGGTCCGCGGCCGAAAAGGACGGCGAGAAGCGCAATCACGACGACCACGGCGATCGCGAGGCCAATCCGCAGTCCCCGGTTGGCTCCGGCGCGAGTCGCGGTCGGAGGGGGTGCGACCTCCTGCGGTTCGGGCTTGGGTTCCGGGCGCAGGTACGGCGCAGGATCGATCGCCGACTCTCGCGACCGCTCCTGCTCCTCGTGCTCGACATCGGCGCGGAACAGGCGATCCATGAACAGGGCGAGATTGAACGTGGTCGGGCTGTAAGCGCCGCCATAGAGCAGCTTGTCGAGCTCCTTCTTGAAGTCGGCGGCGGAGCTGAAACGGTCCTCGGGGCGTGTCGCGAGAGCGCGATCGAGGAGACCTCGAATGTCGGCCGGAATCGGCTGATCGTCGAATGCGAGCTGAGCTTCGGCGAGCGCCGCCGGCCTCTCCTTCGGCTCGACCGGCAGCGGCCGGTTGGTGAGCAGTTGGTAGAGCAGCGCACCGAGCGAGTACACGTCAGCCCGCTTGCTGGCGGTGCGGGTCATGACAACCTCAGGAGCGAGGTACGGGGCGAGGGTTGGGTTCGATTCTGAGTGGTCGAGCAGGCCGAGAAGTGGCTCGCCGAGGCCGAGACCGACGACCTGGGCCTCCCCGTCGGTGCTGACCATGACCATCCCGGGATGCAGGAAGCCGTGGACCAGCGCGTCACCTTTGACCTCGACCGTGAGAGCGGCCGAGAGGGCGAGAGAGATCTTCTCGAGGATCAACAGGCAGTTGTCGACTGGAACCGGGAAGCCCTCGTCCTCGACCGCGCGGAAGACCCGATTGAGAGGCTGGGCGGAGCTCCAGTCCCAGGCCATGGCAACCGTGCCAGCCTCGCTGAAGCAGCGCATCCCTGTCGGGATGGTCGCTGCCTTGAGGCGACCGCCAACGGCGTTGGCCACATCGAGCCGATCGGAGAGCTCCGCCGATGGAACCCGTGGGCCGTCGAACACCCGCAACCACACCGTACGGTGGAGACCCTTTCGATCGAGCTCGCCGGCCCGCCACACGTGCCCAAGGTCGTCTGTGAGCACCTCTTTGAACAGGATGTAGGAGCCGAACGTGGGGTACATCTCAGACATGACCCTCCTCCCCGAAGGTAAGCTACCATTCGGGCAGGGGCCGGTCAACGCGCGGCGCGCCGCAGACGGACGACGGCCAGGTTGTGCTCCCGGAGGGTTCGCGAGAAGGTGTGACCACCGTCCGGACGGGCGACGAAGTAGAGGTCCTCGGTGGCCATCGGATGGAGCGCCGCTTGGAGCGCTGCCCGACCTGGTGAGTTGATCGGCCCCGGCGGCAGACCGGGAAACCGGTAGGTGTTGTAGGGATGGTCGACCTCGAGGTCGACGTGCCGGAGACGGCCAGTCCAGCGTCCGAGCCGACGCAGCGCATACACGACCGTCGGATCGCACTGCAGCAGCATGCCACGACGCAGCCGGTTGACGAACACGCCCGCAATCCGGGAGCGCTCCTCGGGAAGGTTGGTTTCCGCTTCAACCAGTGAGGCGAGGGTCACGATCTCGAGTGCGGAGGCCCACGGACGTTCCCCCGACACCAGCTCGCTCCACACGGTCCGGAAGTGATCGACCAGGTGGTGCGCAGCGGTGCTCGGCGGCGTCCCGACGGCGAAGCGGTAGGTGTCTGGAAACAGGAAACCTTCCAGCGACGGCGCCCGTGGCGCGAGGTCGGCGATCCAGGATGTGTTGGCGGCGACGGTCCGCCAGGCTTGGGCGTCGCCGATCCCGGCGGCCGTCATGCGATCGCCGACGTCCTCGACCGTCGAGCCCTCGATCACCGTGACCGTGATCTGGTCGACCACACCGCCGACCAGGCGCCGGAGGAGATCGACCGGCCGGGTCCCCGGCGGGACGGTGTAACGGCCCCATCGGATCGGGCGCCCGCCAGCGACCAGCCGCCACCAGGCCCGCGCGGCGAGAACGGAGGGCAGCAGGTCAGAGCGCCCGGCGGCGGCCAGCACCTCGCCGACACTCGCGCCCTCGGGGACCTCCAGGACAACCTCGCGGTCCGGCCCTGGGCGAAGTAGCGTCCAGCCGGAGAGCGCAGCCGCGGCGGCGACCGCCACGAATGTGGCGACGGCGGAGACGATCAGCAGACGACGTCGCATCAACGCCCGCCCATGTGATCCTCGAGCAAGACCGCCGCTGCAAGGTGGTCGATCGCACGTCCGCGCGGGAGTCCGGCCTCGCGGGCGCGGCGCCGGGCCTCGTCTGTCGACAGGTGCTCCGGGGCGAGCACCACGTCGAAACCGAGTGCGGCAAGGGTCTCCGCGAGGGCCTCGGAGCGGCGGCAGGCGGGAGTGCGGGAGCCGTCAGCCGCCACCGGCAGGCCAATCACCACCCGCGCCGCACGGTGACGGGTCGCCGCTGCTGCGACGACCCCGGCGGCCGACTGGACACCGGTCACCTCGACCGTCTCGAGCGGGGTCACCACCCCGGTGCCGTCGTCGCCGACCGCAAGCCCGAGACGCCGTCCGCCGGGATCGACGCCGAGGTATCGCACTTCGTCATTCTAACGGTCCGGGGCCGGCCGGCGACGACGGGGGCTACAATACAGGCTGCGCCGTCACAACACGGCACCGGAGGCCACATGAGGGAGATCGTCATCCTGTCATCCGCCCGCACGCCGATCGGCTCGTTCCTCGGTGCACTCGCGACGGTGCCGGCACCGCGTCTCGGTGCGGCCGCCATCCGCGCCGCGCTGGCCCGCGCCGGGGTTTCCGCCGAGAACGTCGAGCAGGTGGTGATGGGCAACGTCCTGCAGGCCGGCATCGGCCAAGCTCCGGCGCGACAGGCGGGTGTCTTCGCCGGTGTCCCCTACGCCGCCGGTGCGGTGACGGTCCACAAGGTCTGCGGCTCCGGCCTCAAGGCGGTGATGTACGCGGCCAACGACATTCGCTGCGGCGAGTACGACCTCGCCGTCGCCGGAGGCATGGAGTCGATGTCCTTGGCGCCGTACCTGCTGCCCCAGGGCCGGACCGGCTACCGCATGGGGACCGGCCAGGTCCTCGACCACATGGTCTTCGACGGACTCTGGGACCCGTACGGCGACAAGCACATGGGCAACTGCGCAGAGACCTGCGTGCGTCACTACGGTTTCACGCGCGAGGCACAGGACGAGTTCGCCCGGCTGTCCTACGAACGCGCGCGGTCAGCGACCGAGGACGGCCTCTTCGCCGCGGAGATCGTGCCCGTCGAGGTCCCTGCCCGCAAAGGCGAGGTGACCGTGGTCGACCGTGACGAGGAGCCATACCGCTCAGATCTCGCCAAGATGCCGAAGCTCCGCCCCGCGTTCGAGAAGGACGGCACCGTGACTGCGGCCAACGCCTCGAAGATCAACGACGGCGCCGCAGCCCTGGTGGTGGCCTCCGCCGAGCGGGCGGCAGAGCTCGGCGTCAAGCCGGTCGCCCGCATCGTCGCCCAGGGGTCGGTGGCTCAGGAGCCCGAGTGGTTCACGACCGCCCCGATCGGGGCGATCCGCAAGGTTGCCGAACGTGCCGGGCTCGGCCTCGACGAGATCGAGCTGTACGAGATCAACGAGGCCTTCGCGGCGGTGGCAATGGCCACCATGCACGACCTCGGGCTGCCCCTCGAGCGGGTCAATGTCCACGGTGGTGCGGTCGCCATGGGGCACCCGATCGGGGCCTCGGGCGCCCGCATCCTGACCACCCTGCTGCACGCACTGGCGCAACGCAATGCCCGATTGGGCTGCGCCGCCATCTGCATCGGTGGCGGCGAGGCCGCGGCGATGATCGTCGAACGGCTCGCCTGAACGAGGGCTCTTGCGCCGGCTGCTCCTCGCCGCCCTCCTCGTGCTGCCGAGTCCGGCAGCCCGCGCCGCGCCACCGACGGCGGCTCCTGCGGCAGACGAGCAGATCAGCGTCGCGGCGGACTCCCAGGAGTGGGTCGACGACACCTGGCGCGGCGTCGGCGATGTACACATCACCTACCAGGACATCTCCATCCGTTGCGAGGAGATGGAGCTCAACCGCTCGACCATGGACCTGGTCGCCCAGGGCGGCGTGACCATGGAGCAGGGCAAGAAGAAGCTCACCGCCGACGAGGTCCGGTTCAATCTGCGCACCAAGACCGGTGTGTTCCTCAACGCCACCGCGTTCATGCCGCCCTCCTACAGCTTCACCGGAGCGCGGATGGAGAAGCTCGACGACACCCACTACCGCCTCGAAGACGGCACCTTCACCACCTGCGAGCCGTCCGAGCACACCCCGTGGGAGTTCCGCACCTCGACGGCGCTCATCGAGGAAGAGGGATACGGCTACTTTTACGGCACCGCGGTTCGGATCCAGAACGTGCCCGTGTTCTACCTTCCCTATCTCGTGTGGCCGGTCAAGATGGACCGCACCACGGGACTCCTGGTGCCCTCTTTCGGCTACTCGCAGCGACGCGGCGGCTACCTCGGCAACGCCCTCTACCTCGCGCTCGGGCGCTCCTACGACAGCACCGTGTACCTCGACCTGTTCAGCAAGGGCGACTTCGGGATCGGCAACGAGTGGCGGTGGGCGCCGGCAGCCGACGCGCGCGGGGAGATCACCGGCTATACGATTCGTGACCGCACCACCGGACTGTGGCAGTGGAAGTTCACCGGCAAGCACCAACAGGCCGACCTGATGGGATTCAGGATGTTGGCCGAGGTCGATGAGATCTCGGACATCGACTTCTTCCAGGAGTTCGAGCGCTCGTTCGACCAGAACGCCCGACGCGACAGCTACTCCTACCTCTACCTGACCCGTTCCTGGGGTCCTTACGCCCTCAACATAAGGTCCGACCGACGGGTGACCTTCCTCAGCACCAACAACGTGAAGCTCCACCAGTTGCCGGAAGTCGAGCTGCGGGTGCGGCCGACCCGAATCGGCCTCTCCTCGCTGTACTGGTCGTTGGTGTCCTCGGCGAACCTGTTCAACGTCGACCGTGGTGGTGACCTCAAGGCGACCTACGGCCGTATCGACGCGTTCCCGTCCGTGTCCTACACCCTGCCCGGTCCGTCGTGGTTGTCGTTGACGCCCAATCTCGGGGCGCGAGCCACCTACTACACCAAACGGTACACCGCCGACCGCCAGTCCTTCGAGCCGGAGTCGATCGATCGCAGCTACGTCGAGGGCGGCGTTGCCCTGGTCGGTCCTTCGTTCTCGCGCATCTTCTCGACCTCTCTGGGTTCCTTCACCAAGCTCAAACATCTCATCGAGCCGCGGATCGACTACAGGTACGTGTCCGACTCCGGCGACACCAGCCAGATTCCGGTCTTTGACGAGGTCGACTCTTCTCCGGTCGCCAACGTCGCCCGGGTCACCCTCGCCAACCGCCTCTTCGGCCGTGCCGGCGAGGGTTCCAGCGCGCGCGAGATCGGCAGCCTCGAGCTCTTCCAGGACTACTCCTTCGACAACCCCCTCAACCGGAGCTCCGACGGAACGGTGACGAGCCAGCGCGGTCCGCTCGGCGCGACCCTTCGGCTCAACCCCTCGTCAGCGCTCTCCGTGGACGCGCGGGCGAGCTACGACACCCTCTTCTCGAGCCTGCGGTCGACCTCTCTGTCCGCCTCGGTGACGCGCAAGGCCAACGCCTTCAACCTCACGTGGTACCAGGCCTTCTCGCCGGCGACCGGGGATCGCACCAGCTCCCAGGTGCGCGCGGCACTGGGTGTCGGCGGTCACGGGAAGCCGGTCCGCCTCGACCTGCACGTCGCCTACGACATCGACAAGGGGCAGTTCCTGCAGCAGCACGCGCAGCTCTCCTACCAGGGGAGCTGCTGGGGGGTGGCGCTGGAGTACCGCGACCTGAGGGCCAGCGCGTACCCGACTCGGGACTACCGCATCACTGTCGACTTCAAGGGCATCGGCAAGCTGCTCGACATCCAGGGAGGCTTTAGCTCACTGGGCCAATAGCCTTGGGCCATTGGCGTCATGAGCTTCCGCCGTCCGGCCACCCGGGCGACGTCGTCCGTCGCCCGGGTGGCCGGATGGCGGAGGGAGTGGGATTCGAACCCACGGAGGCGTGAACCTCAGCGGTTTTCAAGACCGCCGCCTTCGACCACTCGGCCATCCCTCCGGTCGACGCCACTTTACAGCCGCGCCTGCCGACCGTACAATACCGCTCCCAGACCGGAGAGGTGCTGGAGTGGCCGAACAGGACTGCCTGCTAAGCAGTTGTCCGGGGTAACCTGGACCGGGGGTTCGAATCCCCCCCTCTCCGCCAGCCGAAACCCGCGCCGCCCGCCGGGCGGCGTTTTCTCGGAGAAGCCGATGGCATCAGACGTCCGGACCCGGATCGCGCCGAGCCCGACCGGTGACCCCCACGTCGGCACCGCCTACGTCGCGCTCTTCAACTACGCTTTCGCCCGCCAGCACGGCGGCCGGTTCATCCTCCGTGTCGAGGACACCGACCAGCAGCGCTCGAACGCGGCCAGCGAGCACATGATCTTCGAGGCGCTGGCGTGGCTCGGGCTCCAGTGGGACGAGGGCCCCGACGTCGGCGGGCCGCACGGCCCCTACCGCCAGAGCGAGCGCACGGCGGTCTACCGCGAGCACGTCGAGCGCCTCGTCGAACGCGGGGCGGCGTACCCGTGCTTCTGCACCCGCGAACGACTCGACGAGCTCCGCGAGGCGCAGCGCCAGCGCAAGGAGGACCCGCGCTACGACGGGCTGTGCCGTGCCCTGCCCGCGGCCGAGGCCGCACAACGGCGGGCCTCAGGCGAGCCGTACGTGATCCGCCTGGCAATGCCGCGCACGGGCGAGCTCGAGGTCCGCGACCTGCTGCGCGGCGTGATCCGGTTCGACGCCGCCACCATCGACGACCAGGTCCTGCTCAAATCGGACGGGTTTCCGACCTACCACCTGGCCAACGTCGTCGACGACCACCTGATGGCGATCAGCCACGTGATCCGCGCCGAGGAGTGGATCTCGTCGCTGCCCAAGCACATCCAGCTGTACCGTGCCTTCGGCTGGAACGAGCCGGTCTTCTGCCACCTGCCGCTGCTGCGCAATGCCGACCGCTCCAAAATCTCGAAGCGCAAGAACCCGGTGAGCCTCAACTACTACCGACGCGCGGGCTACCTCCCCGAGGCGATGCTCAACTACCTCGCCACCATGGGCTGGACGATGCCGGACGAGCGCGACGAGTTCACCCTCGACGAGTTCGTCGCCGAGCTCAGGCTCGACAAGGTGAGCCTCGGCGGGCCGGTCTTCGACCTCGACAAGCTGCGCTGGTTCAACGGCCGCACGTTGCGGCGGCTGTCCGCGGACGAGTTCCTCGCGCGCCTGCGCCGCGACCCGCTCGGCGACGACTACCTGCACCAGGTCATGCCCCTGGTCCACGAGCGCATCGACACGCTCGAGGACTTCTTCGCATACGCGCAGTTCTTCTTCGTCGGCGACCTCGACTACGACGCCGACGCGCGGACGCGTCTGGTCGCCAAGAAGCACACCGCGGTCGAGACCGCCGCGGCGCTCCAACGGCTGGTGGAGGACCACCTCGACCCGCTCCTCGACTGGCGCCCGGAGGTCCTCGAGGAGGTCCTGCGAGGCTACTGCGAGGTGACCGGGTGGTCGCCCCGCGAGCTCTTCATGCCGGTGCGGATCGCCGTGACCGGCCGGGCGGCGAGTCCGCCCCTGTTCGAGACCATGGCCGTGCTCGGCCGCGAGGTCTGTCGGCGGCGGCTGCGCCGTGCAGGCGACCTGCTCGCCACGATGGCCTGAGCGTCCTGGAGGCTCGACATGACGGAGAACGACGCCACAACCACCGATTTCATCCGCGCGCGCATCGCGGACGACGTCGCCGCCGGCATCAACCACGGTCGGGTGCTGACCCGCTTCCCGCCCGAGCCCAACGGCTACCTGCACATCGGCCACGCCAAGTCGATCTGCCTCAACTTCGGGATCGCCCAGGAGTACGCCACCCGCTGCAACCTGCGCTTCGACGACACCAACCCGAGCAAGGAGGAGGACGAGTACGTCCGGGCCATCC
>CAZQYU010000001.1:0-65833 GCA_964597585.1 uncultured Thermoanaerobaculia bacterium | reverse complement strand
CGCGGAGCCCGAGGTCGAGGCCGCGGAGCCCGAGGTCGAGGCTGCGGAACCCGAGGTCGAGGCCGCGGAGCCCGAAGCAGACGCTTCCGAACTGGAGTCTGAGGCTGCCGACGAACACGAGACGGTAGCCGAGACAGACGATGCTTCCCTCAGCGAGGACGAGGACGACAGCAAGTCGGAGAACTGACCACCGTCGTCCGCGTCTGGACGCCGGGTGCGACAAGGGAGACTCGGGCATGACGATGACCAAGGCGGACCTGGTCGAGTTGGTTGCGAACCACGCTGACATCGCGAGAAAGCAGGCGGATGAGGTGGTGCAAGTTGTTCTGGAGAGCATCGTCTCAGCGCTGCACCGGAGTGACAAGGTCGAGCTGCGGGGCTTTGGCTCGTTCCGTATTCGGCAGCGGGGCGAGCGTGTCGGCCGCAACCCGAAGACCGGAGCCCAGGTCGAGGTGCCATCAAAGAGGATCCCGTTCTTCAAGCCCGGAAAACACCTGCGCGAAGAGCTTCTGCAGCGGTGAGGCGACGGTGAGTGCTCGCGCCACTCCGTGGGCCGTCCGGGTGCAGTACGGCCGCCGGGCTCGGGTGCTACCGCGTGTCTGCACGTCAGGCAGCCAGCAGTGGAACGGGGCAGCCGAACGATGAGCGACTCACTCCGCTCATCGGACAAGGACTCCGGGGAAACCTCCGCGCCGTTTGGCCTTCTCGTCATCGCATGGCTTGTCCCGGGTCTCGGCCACCTGCTTCTCGGCCGAAGGGTCCGGGCCGCCGTTTTTGCCGGCGTCGTGGTGGCGGCCTTCCTGACCGGACTCGCCCTCTCCGGCGAGCTCGCCGTCCCGCGGGCAGGTAACCCGCTCTCGTGGATCGCGACCTTCGGGTGCCTCGGCAACGGAGGCTTGTACTTCATTGCCAAGCTGCTGGGCTTCGGCCAGGGAGACCCGACGGCGGTGGGCTTCCTCTACGGCAAGACCTTTCTCTACACCGGCGGTCTGATGAACCTCCTGTGCGTCCTCGACGTATCGGACATCGCGCGGGGAGAGAAGGACTGAGATGGACCACCTTCTGCTCCTGCTGTGGCATGCCCTGCTGGTGTCGATCTTCTTCGCGTTCCTGTGGCGCACCGACGGCCCCGCTCGGCGCGGGCTCTTCCTCAAGACGTTTCTGATCATGGTCCTCGGAGGCTTGGCCCTCGGGTGGTTGATGTACCCGGTTCCGTGATCCCCATCGTTGATCGCCTCCTGATCGTTGCCGGCGAGGTGTCCGGCGATATCCACGCCGGCAATCTCCTCCGCGAGCTCGTTGCTCTTCGCCCTGGACTGACCGCCTTCGGCGTCGGTGGCGAAAGGCTGCTCGCAGCAGGGCTCGATCCAATCGCCCACACCGACGAGCTGGCGCACATGGGATTGCTCGAGGTCCTGCGCGAGCTACCACGGATTCGGGGAGTGATGCGTCGCCTAGTCGAGGAGACGACTCGGCGCCGGCCGTCCCTGGCGGTGCTTGTCGACTCGCCCGACTTCAATCTCCGGCTCGCCGAGAAGCTGCGCAGCCTCGGGATTCCGGTCGTGCTGTACGTCTCGCCTCAGCTCTGGGCA
This sequence comes from uncultured Thermoanaerobaculia bacterium, assembly GCA_964597585.1. Taxonomy (GTDB): domain Bacteria; phylum Acidobacteriota; class Thermoanaerobaculia; order Thermoanaerobaculales; family Sulfomarinibacteraceae; genus CAVSIS01. The sequence continues at coordinate 64,241 of CAZQYU010000001.1, read as the reverse complement.
TGGCGGAAGGGCCGAGTCCGCGTGGTGCGCCGTGTCGCTCGGGAGGTCCTCTGCGTGCTCCCGTTCGAGGTCGAGTTCTACGGCGCCGCCGGCGTCCCTTCCCGCTACGTCGGCCACCCGCTCGTCGACGACCTCGCACGCGAAGGCCTGTATCCCCATCACGATGAGGGTGAGGAGGGTCGGCTCGCTCTGCTCCCCGGGTCGCGACGGATGGAGGTCCGACAGCTTTTGCCCGCCATGCTCGAGGCGCTCGCCGTGCTGCCAGGGTCGATCGTTCATCGGGCTGTCCTCGTGGAGGCTCCGGGCGTCGGTCCCGAGATCGACCGGATTCAGGCCCGGGCTCCGATTGATCCCAGGCTGGTTCGTGTGTCCGGCACGGGTCGCCGCGCCGAGCTTTCGAGATGTCGTGCGGCCTGGACGGCGTCCGGAACCGCGACCCTCGAGTGCGCACTTCTCGGCATCCCGATGGTGGTGGGCTACCGGCTTCAGCCGCTGTCCTACCTCCTGGCGCGGGCTCTTGTCCGAGTTCCCCACGTGGGGTTGGTGAACCTCATCGCCGGGCGGCGACTGGCACCGGAGCTGCTCCAGGGGAGCTGGAACGCGAGCTCCCTCGCAGGCTCTCTCACCGAGCTGACCGGTTCGGATGGCGGGCACCAGCGGGCCGCGCTGGTCGAGGTGCGTCGACGTCTCGGCGAGCCCGGCGCATCGCGGCGAGCAGCCGAAGCCGTGCTTGAACATCTGTCCACCGGTCCCTGACCTGCGGCTCCCTGTAAGGAACGAATACGGCTGCATCGTGGGTGACATTGCGGATCGATGGAGCCGGCCGAGGTTGCCCCGGTGGTACAATCCGCAGCCTGGAGCGGGGATGACTGAGAATCTGTTGCAGAAAAACGACCGGTCAGTGGACGGTCCACGGGTGGGGATGATCGGTCTCGGCTGTGCCAAGAACCTGGTCGACGGCGAGGTGATGCTCGGCCACCTCGTGGCCGCCGGGGCGACCGTGACCGCGGACCCGACAGCGGCTGATGTGGTCGTGGTCAACACCTGCGGTTTCATCGTCGACGCCAAGCGGGAGTCGATCGAGGCGATTCTCGAGGTTGCAGAAGCCAAACGGGCGGGCCGCGTACGCCGCCTCGTGGTCTCGGGATGCATGGCCCAGGCCTACGCCGAGGAGCTGCAGCGCGAGGTCCCGGAGATCGATGCCTTTGTCGGTCTCGACGAGCTCGAGAAGGTGGTCGATGCGGTTCGCGGCGAGCTCGACCGACACCTCCCTGACCAACGTGGGGCCTTGCGCATTTACGATCACTCCAGCCCGCGGCTGGTCTCGACCCACGGCTACGCTTTCCTCAAAGTCGCGGAGGGCTGCAACAACCCTTGCACCTTCTGCCACATCCCTCGCATGCGCGGTCGCTTTCGCTCACGCCGGGTTGCCGACCTGGTGAGCGAGGGCCGTGCTCTGGTCGGGCAAGGAGTGCAGGAGCTGGTGCTCATCGCGCAGGACACCACCCGCTACGGCGAGGACCTCGGTTTCGAGCACGGGCTCCGTGTCCTCTTGGAGGCTCTGGTCGCAGAGACCGACGCTCCCTGGATCCGTTTTCTCTACGCCTATCCGGCGACTCTGGACCAGGGTCTGTTCGAGCTCATGGCGGCACAACCTCGGATCGTGCCGTACCTCGACATCCCGCTACAGCACGCCAGCCGGTCGGTGCTCAAGGCGATGCACCGGGGCGGCGATGCTCGCACCTATCGAGCCATGATCGAGCGTGCGCGTGAGATTGTGCCCGACCTGGCGGTACGCTCGACCTTCATCGTCGGCTTCCCTGGAGAAGGGGAGCGCGAGTTCGACGACTTGCTCGACTTCGTCATGGCCACAGAGCTCGATCACGTCGGCGTGTTCACCTACTCCTGGCAGGAGGAGAATCCTGGCGCCGCCCTGGGAGACCCGATTCCCGCGACGGTCAAGGAGGAGCGCAGGACAAGGCTGATGGAGGCCCAACAGTTGATCTCCCAGCGCCGGAATCAGGCACTCGTCGGCCGGCGTCTTCCGGCCCTGGTGGAGGGTGTGCTGGAGGAGATGGAGCTGCTCACTGCGGCCAGGCTGGCGCGTCACGCGCCGCAGATCGACGGTCGGCTCCTGATCAACGACGGAACCGCGAAGGCGGGAGCGATGGTTGAGGTCGAGGTGACCCAAGCCCATCCCTACGACCTCGTCGGCCGCGTTGTCCGAGAGGTGAGTCCCTCCCGTCTCCGTGCGCGGACGCACCTCCCTGTGCTCGCCTGAGGGATCGGGCTTGCAGATTCTGTACGATCCGCTGGGCGCCGATCATCCCCCCCGAGGAAGTGTGCTCAGCGTCGGCAATTTCGACGGCGTCCATCTCGGCCACCGCGCGGTGCTCCGGCATCTCGTCGAGCGCGCCCGCAGCCTGGACACCGTCGCCGCCGTGATGACCTTCGATCCCCACCCCGTCAGAGTGCTTCGCCCCGATGTCGCCCCGCCCCTTCTGACTACCCTCGAACAGCGCCTCGAGCTGGTCGAGCGGGAGGGGGTCGATGTGGCGCTCGTTGTTCCATTCACGCGGGAGCTGGCACGGATGGAGGCGGAGGCTTTCGTGGCGGAGGTTCTGGTACATCGGCTCGCTGTCCGGGAGGTCTACATCGGCGCCAACTTTCGCTTCGGCGCCGACCGCAAGGGTGATGTGGAGCTTCTCATCAGCGAGGGGCGGCGGCTCGGTTTCGTCGCTGCTGGCGCGCCGGTGGTCCACGCTGCGGGCGGCGTCGTGTCATCGACCCGGGTTCGCGCTGCGGTCGAGCACGGAGCCGTTGACGAGGCGCACACCCTGCTCGGGCGGCCGGTCTTCATCGATGGCGTTGTGGTCGAAGGCCGGCGGTTGGGGCGCAGCTTCGGCTTCCCGACCCTCAACCTCGCGACCGAGAACGAGCTGTTTCCGGGACGGGGGGTGTACGTCACCGCGGTGTGGATTCCGTCGCAGCGACGCATGCTGCCGTCGGTCACCAATATCGGGACCCGACCGACGGTCTCGTCGCAGCACATGGTGACGATTGAAAGCCACGTTCTCGACTTCGAAGCGAACGTCTACGGAGAGCGTGTACGGCTCTACTTCTTCCTCAGGGTCCGTGCCGAGCGTGCGTTTCCGACGTCGGCCGACCTGATGGACCAGATCCAGAGAGATGTCAAAGCAACCCGGCGCTGGTACGAGGCTGCGACGGTGGACCTGTCGGAGCTGCCCACGCCGTGGTCGTGAACTTCCTCGACCTCGCGATCGTGACGGTCGTTGCGGTCTTGGTGACAGGGCCGCTGGCCGGCCTGTTGTGGTGGGTCGACCGCCGGGTGGAACAACCCCTGCTCCGGGTGGTCGTGGCCTTTGCGTGGGGCGGAATGGGCGCACTCGTCTTCAATCTGGCCACGGCCCAGGGAAGGCTGCCCGCCTCGGGCGAGATCGGGATCGCGATCGAGGGCCTGGTTGGCATTGCCGTCGTGCTGGCGGCGGCGCTCACTGTACCCGAGCTCGATGCTCCAGCCGACGGCATCATTGTTGGCCTGGCAACCGGCTTCGGGTGGGCAGCGCTGGCGGCGGCGACCGGCGGCGGTCTGACCATGGCAGTTGTACCGATTGCTGGTGGGGTGCCGGCTGGCGCGGCCATCGCGACGGCGGTGATCGATCGGAGTTTCCCGCAACGGTGGTTGTGGGGGAGTATGGCTTTGGCCGGATGGCTCGCGGCCTCGGTGACTGTCCGTGCGGGCCTTACGACCGCGAGCGGCGACGGCCCGCGCATCGCGGTCGCCGCTGGCTTGACTGCGGCGATCGTCGCCGCGACGCTTGTCACCGTGATGCTCGCGGAGCGCCACATCCTTGCGGCGGAGCTCGCCGACGAGGTGCGCCTCGGAACGCTTCCCGGTTGGGTGGCGACGGCGATCCCAGCGTTTCCGGCTCGGGTCCGGGGAGGCTGGCGGCACGACGGCGACGAACGTGCGGTGCTGGCGCGGCAGCTCACGCGGCTGGCCCTGCGCAAGTGGTCGTTGCGGGGACTGCGAGTAGAGGAGCGTAGGCTTCCGGGTCTCGAGGTGGTGCGTCTTCGGCACCGTCTTCGAATCGAGCTGACAGAGACTCGGCAGGGGAACGACGATGAGACGGAGTAGGCACGACAGGCCGCCGGCCGCGTTGCGCGCCGGCGACAGCTGTGGTACACATGTTCGTAGAAGCATGAGGGTTCGGCGCAATATCCGCCCGAGCAGAAGATGAGCTACCGTCCAACCTACTACGACGTCCTCGGCGTCGGTTCTGACGCCAGCGAGCAGGAGATCCGAGTCGCCTTTCGGCGGCTCGCTCTGGAGCATCATCCGGACCGGTTCTTGGGCGCCGAGCGCCAGCAGGCCGAGGAGCGCTTCCAGTCCATCACCGAGGCTTTCAACGTCCTCAGCCGACCCGAGGCACGGGATCGATACGACCGCGAGATCTACGTCGGTTCGAAGTCGAAGGCGATGGACCCTCGTGAGATCTCACGCCGGCTGACCGGCAAAGGCGCCCAGGCGATCCGCGACGGCAACCTGCACGAGGCCCTCGAGCTGCTCGAGTCCGCGGTGGATCACGACGACTCCAACGCCCGTGCGCACTACTTCCTGGGTGGAGTCATGTCCAAGGCAAAGGGACACGAGCGAGAGGCGCTTCGACACCTGGAGCGCTCCGCCCAGCTCGAGCCGAACAACCCGACCATTATCGCCGAGGCCGCGTCACTGGCCGCGGCCGCGAAGATGAGCAATCGGGCGCGACGCCTCGCCGAGGAGGCACTGAGTTTGGATCCGACCAACAGCAAGGCACTCGAGGTCCTGGTGCAGCTCGACACTGACGAGAAGGCCCAGTCCGGCGGAGGGTTGCTTGATCGCTTCCGACGCAAGGGGTGAAGGGGGACAGGTGGAAGCGTCCGTGTCGAGCTTGGCTGTAGAAGCCTGGGGCACCACTGACGTCGGCATGAAGCGTCGTGTCAACGAGGACACCTTCGTGACCGATCCCGAGCATGGCGTCTTTCTCGTCGCCGACGGCATGGGCGGGCATGCGGCGGGAGAGGTCGCCTCGGAGCTCGCGGCGGAAGAGATCCTGCACACCCTGTCCGTACGGGCAGCGGGTTCGAACCAGGAGACTTGGCCCGACCATTGGGCTCCAGAGCGAAGTCGCACCGCGAATCTGGTGGTCGATGCCGTATTGGCGGGGCACCAGAGGGTCACCGGTGCCGTCACGAGGGATACCAATCTGAAGGGAATGGGCACGACCGTCGTGGTGGCCGCCCACACGACGGGCAGTCGTACGTTGACGATCTGCCATGTCGGAGACAGTCGTGCCTACCGCCTGCGAGGTGCGAAGCTCGAGCTGCTCACCGAGGACCACTCGTGGGTGCACGAGCAGGTGCAGGCGGGTTTCCTGTCCGAGGAGGCAGCCCGGTCGCACCCGTTGAAGAACGTCGTGACGCAAGCGCTCGGGGGATCCACTGAGCCTCGGGTCGACATCCTCGAGACCGAGATGGAGGACGGCGACCTCTACCTGCTCTGTTCGGACGGTCTCAACTCGATGCTCACCGACGACGATATTGCGGGAATCCTGCGCTCGAACAGCAGCCTCAAGGACCTCGGTGAACAGCTTGTTGTCGCAGCGAACCGGCAGGGTGGCAACGACAATGTGACAGTGGTTCTGCTGCGCTGTGCGAAGGCGGCGTGCTGATCTCCCGAGCTTCGTTCGATTGACCCCCCCGCCGAGCCTTTGTTACTCTCCGCCAGATGGCCACTCCACCGCTGCCGTTTCTGGAGCCGATCGAGGCGATCCGAGCCCGGATCCGTGACCTCGAGGCGGACTCAGGGGCCGCCGCCAAGACGCGGGCGCTGGAGCAGGTCCGCCACGAGTTGACGACAACCACTCGGAGGATCTTCGCCAACCTCACGCCGTGGCAGCGGTGCCAGCTCGCACGGCATCCCGACCGGCCCTACACGCTGGCCTACATACACGGGATCTTCACCGACTTCACAGAGCTCCACGGCGACCGCCGGTTTGCAGACGATCCGGCGATCGTGGCCGGTTTCGCGCTGCTCGACGGCGAGCCGGTTGCGGTAATGGGCCACCAGAAGGGCCGCGACACCGCCGAGAAGGTCCGTCGGAACTTCGGCATGCCGCGTCCGGAGGGATATCGGAAGGCTCTCAGGGTCATGGAGCTAGCCGCCCGGTTCGGACGCCCGATCGTGACATTCATCGACACACCTGGAGCCTATCCGGGGATCGACGCCGAGGAGCGTGGTCAGGCTGAGGCGATCGCCACAAACCTGATCACCATGGCAGGGCTGCCGGTGCCCATCGTGGGGGTGGTCACTGGTGAGGGCGGTTCGGGTGGCGCTCTCGCACTGGGTGTGACCGACCGCGTTCTGATGTTGGAGCACGCCGTATACTCAGTCATCTCTCCGGAGGGCTGCGCAGCGATCCTGTGGAAGGACCAGTCCCGGGCCGAGGATGCGGCTCGCGCACTCCGACTCACCGCGCAGGATCTCAAGGAGTTCGGCGTTGCCGATGAGATCATCCCCGAGCCTCCGGGCGGTGCGCACACCGACGCTGCGGGCATGGCCGAGAGCGTTGGCCGCTCCCTCCGCGTGCATCTCCGAGCCCTGTCCCGGCTCAAGCCTCAGGTGCTGCTCGCGCGGCGGGCCAAGAAGTACCGGGACCTCGGCATCTTCACCGAGCGCTGACCGACCGCGCATGCAACCCACCACACGAACCGCCGCCGCAGCCGGCTCGCCGCGGATGGCGGGTGGAAGTCGGCTGTGAGCCGAACCGCCAAGCTCCTGCTGCGCAGGTTCTCCGCACTCCTGTTGGTGTTGGCGATTGCAGGTGTCGCCGCGCTCGCGGTGATCCGAGCTCGCGCGCTCAAAGGACTGGTGGGGGGCGTCTCGCCTCCGAGCGCGGGCGAGGACGCCGGGGGCGGCGGCGAGGCGGTCAGCGTCTACTCGGGGTTCGAGTACACCGAGAGCGTGGCGGGCAAGATCCTGTTCGCGCTGAACTCGGCGCGCACCCTCGGACTCGCCTCAGGCTGGCACCAGATTGAAGGCGTCCGCCTCCAGTTCTACAACAGAGGCATCGGAGGCGCCGTCCTGACCTGCGATTCTGCCAGCTTCAACAAGGAGACCCGGGACGCCAAGCTGTCGGGAGCGATCCACTTCGAGTTCCCCGACGGCGGGTTCGTGACCTCGGAACGGGGTGTGTTCGACGCCTCGTCCCGCGTCTTTTCCACCGAGACTGATGTCGTGTTCTCGGGCGGAGGTGCCATCGGCCGCGCAGGCAAGGCCGTCTACCACCTCACCGATGACGTACTCACGCTCGAGGATGTCGTCGTCAGGCTCACCGCGGGCGGGAGCCTGCGCGCGCCGGAGGTCGTATATTGGCGCGGCGACCATCGTGTCGAGCTCCCGAAGGGGTGCCGCCTCGACCGTGCCGGGTCGCGGCTCGACGCCCCACGAGCGACGGTCTCGCTGGAGGGCGTCCAGGGGCCGCCGGCGCGTTTCCAGTTCTCAGGCGGAGTGACGCTGTCAGGATCCGCAGGAGGCGGGCAGGGCTCCCTCGGCGGCTGGGCCCGGGAGGTCGTGGCCGTTCGAGATGGCGAGACGCGTTGGCAGATCACGGCGACCACCGACGGCCCGTGGGTCGAGCTTCTGCTGCAGGGTGGAGACCAGATTCTCGAACGCCGCCTGCAATGCTGGGTCCTGCGCGCTTCGATGGCGGAGCAGGGGCTGCAGAACGTGCGCGCCGAGGACGGAGTGTGCCTGACCGACGTCCCGATGACGGGAGCTCCGCGGAACGGCTCTGCGGTCACCGCCCGGCTGCGGATGGGAGAGGCGGGTGCTGGCGATGTCGATCTCGATGGCAACGTCGTGCTCGCCAGCGACGACCTCCGGGCTACCGGTCACCACGCACGGCTCATCGCCGCAACCGGGCTCGCCATGCTCAACGGAGACCAGGCCCGCGGTATCCGTGCGACGCTGGTTTCCGGCCAGTCGAGGATCGTGGCAGATCAGGTTCACCTGTTCGAGCAGGAACAGCGCGCCGAGGCGCGCGGCAACGTCCAGGGCCAGGTTGAGAGAATGGAGCTGCTCGCCGGCCAGCCGAACACGGGCGAGATTCCGCTGCACTTCGCGGCAGAGGTTCTCGAGGTCGAGGAAGGGGGAGAGAATCTCCACTTGAAGGAGAACGCACGCGCGTGGCAGGGCGACCGTCTGCTGTTCGCGGACGAGATCCAGTACCTGCGATCTCGGGAGACGCTCGAGGCCTCTGGGCACGTGCGCACGACGTTTCCCTCAATCGCCGTCTCGGGCATACCCGCACCGGGAGGCGGCGGGGAGGTCCTTATCGTCGCAAAAATGCTGACCTACGACCGAGGAGCACGACGCGCGATCTACACGGGCGACGTCCGCTACTCGGATGGCGAGTACGTGCTCACTGCTGGCGAGGTCGACATCCTCTTCGGCGAGAACGACACCGTGAGTGTCGTGGAGGCGACCGGAGCGGTCGACATCGTCGAACCGGCGTCGGGTCGCCGGATGAAGGGGGATCATGCCCGCTGGCAGTGGTCTACCCAGACCATCGATCTGACCGGCAATCCAGCTCAGCTGACGGACGAGAAGGGCAATGTGACCAACGCCGCATCGTTGACCTGGGATAGGACCAGTGGTAGGGTCACGGTTTCCGGGGGCACCGAGACGATCTACCATCCGGAGGAAAAGCCCTGAGTCCCAAGGCTCTCGACCTCGCTGGCAGGGGTCTGCGCAAGTCGTATCGCGGTCGGTGGGTTGTCGATGGCGTCACGCTCAACATCTCCCCTGGCGAGATCGTGGGCCTCCTCGGCCCCAACGGCGCCGGCAAGACGACGACGTTCTACATGCTCGTCGGGCTCGTCGAACCGGCGGCGGGCGAGGTGTTGCTCGGCGACCGCGACATCACCGACCAGCCGATGTACCGTCGCGCCCGCATGGGAATTGCCTACCTTCCGCAGGAACCCAGCGCGTTCAAACGTCTGTCCGCCGAGGACAACATCTGGCTGGTTCTCGAGTCGCTGGGGGTCGACGGGGTCACGGCCCATGAGCGAATCTGCGACCTTCTGCAGGAGTTCGGACTGTGGGAACGGAGGGAGCAGCGGGCAGAGACGCTCTCCGGAGGGGAACGGCGTCGCCTCGAGATCGCTCGCGCTCTGGCCATCGATCCGACGTTCATCCTCCTCGACGAGCCGTTTGCGGGCATCGACCCGATTGCGGTGCTCGATCTCCAGCGCATTATCCGTCATCTCAAATCACTGGGAATAGGTGTTTTGATCACCGACCACAACGTGCGTGAGACATTGAAGATCACCGACCGCGCCTATATAATCAAGGACGGCAGGATTTTTGCTGCCGGACCTCCGGATGAGCTCGCCGAGAACTCGGACGTCCGGCGGATCTACCTCGGCGAGGATTTTCGACTCTAGATCATGGCGCTCGAACAAAAGCTCCGTCTCAAGCTTGCCCAGCGGCTGGTCATGACACCGTCGCTGCAGCAGGCGATCAAACTGTTGCAGCTCTCACGGCTGGAGCTCGAAGACGCGATCTCGCAGGAGATTCTCGAGAACCCGGTACTCGACGCCGAGGAGAGCGCTGAGGAGACAAACGCTCAGGAGAGTGAAACGGCATCCGCCGAGCCTGCCGCGGAGGGACCGGAGGCGGCGGAGGACTGGGACGGCGCAGGCGAGCGTCCTGCCCCGGAAGCAGAGGACGAGCCCGTTCTGCCGAGCAACCAGGAAGCATACGACGACATCGACGTCGAGGCCTTCTTCTCGGACTACCTCGGAGACAGTCGGGTGGAAGGACCCTCTATGGCACGTTCGCTCGACGACGAGAACGTGCCATTGGAGAATGTGCTCTCAGCGTCACTCGGGCTCTACGACCATCTCGTCTGGCAGCTGCACCTGATGAGCTGCCCGCCGCATCTGGTCGACATCGCGGAGTTCGTAATCGGCAACCTCGACGAGGGTGGGTACCTGCGGGCTTCGGACGAGGAGATCGAGCGCGCCACCGGAGCGTCCACGAGCGAGGTCGAGCAGGCGCTCGCCGTCGTACGCACCCTCGATCCACCAGGCATCGCGGCCCGCACCCTCCAGGAGTGCCTTCTCGCACAGATGGCAGTGTTGTGTGCCACGGCCTCCGACGAAGACGAGGCGACTCTCCTGGACCGAGTTCGTACCGTCATCGCGGAGCACTGGGACGCCTTCCTCCACCAGCGCTGGGAGTCGCTCGCAGGGGTGTTCGACTGCGACCCCCAGGAGCTCCGGCCGATCCTCGAGGTGATCCACCGGCTCGAGCCCAAGCCGGGCAGGATCTACCGAAGCGAGCGCAATATCTACATCGAGCCGGACGTCTACGTGCGCAAGACGGACGGCGAATACCTGATCGCGCTCAACGACGACGGGCTGCCCAGGCTGCGGATCAACTCGAGGTATGCACGGATGCTCGAGGGGGCCGCTCTCGACCCGCAGGTCAGCTCCTACCTCAAGGAGAAGATGCGCAACGCACTCTGGCTGATGAAGAGCATTGACCAGCGTCAGCGCACGATTTACAAGGTGGCCCAGAGCATCGTGGGCTTTCAGCGCGGTTTCCTCGACCACGGCATCGAGCATCTCAAGCCGATGGTGCTCCGCCAGGTGGCCGAGGACATCGGCATGCACGAGTCGACCATCTCCCGCGTGGTCAGCAACAAGTACATGTACACACCTCGCGGCCTGTTCCCGATGAAGTTCTTCTTCCACTCGGGGGTCGACTCCGCCCGGGGCGACAACGTGTCCTCCCTGGTCGTGAAAGAGCGTATCAAGAAGCTCGTCGAGGCCGAGGATCCGGCCCATCCATTGTCCGACTCGAAGATCATGAAAATGCTCCAGCGCGAGGGCATTCGCCTCGCCAGGCGCACGGTCGCCAAGTACAGAGAGGAGCTGCAGATCGCGTCATCGGACAAGCGCAAGAGGTTTTTCTGACCGACCACCATCGAGGAGTGAACGCATGAAGATCGAGTACGTCGCGCGAAAGGTGAACCTCACCGATCCCGTTCGAGAGCTGACCGAGCGCAAGCTGGCGAAGGTGGAGAAGTACTTCAACGACATCATCGACATGCGCGTCGAACTGGGCCAGGAGAGGCACCTTTACGCCGTTGACATCTTCATCAAGGGAAAGGACTTCGACATCCGGTCGACGGTCCAGAACAAGGACCTGACGACCGCCATCCAGGAGGCGATCGACAAGCTCGAAATGCAGGCCCGCAAAGCCAAGAGCCGCCTCAAGGACAACAAGCGACATGCCGACGTTATCAGGGAATCTCCGGACTGGAGCGAGGACGTCCTCGAACCTGACTCGGTGGCCGCCGGGGAGCCTGTGATCGTGACCCGCACGGCGATCCCGGTCAAGCCGATGACGATCGACGAGGCGGCAATGCAACTGCAAGGGTCGGGCAACGATTTCATCGTGTTCCGTAACGCCGGTTCCGACCGGGTGAACGTCCTGTACCGTCGGCGCGACAACAACCTCGGGTTGATCACGCCAGAGTTCTGACGTGAAGCTCCAGGACTTGATCGGCGCAGACGACATTCACCTCGGGCTCGAGGCAGAGGACGTTCCGAGCGCACTCCAGGCAGTTGCAGATCGGCTCGCCGACGGCCTCGGCGTGGCTTCGGAGCGGATCGTGTCAGCGCTGCTGGAGCGGGAGCGGCTCGGATCGACATCCGTCGGCGACTCGTTCGCGATTCCACACTGCAAGATGCCGGGAATCAAGAAGATCGCGGTTGCCCTTGCGCGTCTGCAGACTGGCGTCGACTTCAACTCGCCTGACGGACGGCCGTCGCAGTTCCTGTTCGTCGTTCTTTCGCCTCCGGACCAGCCGGCGGCTCACCTCCAGGTGCTGAGTCAGATCGCACGGGTTCTGAAAAGGACCGACCTGCGCAAGGAGCTGCTGAATGCTCCCGATGAGGAGGCCGTTCTCGCTGCGCTCCGCCAGACCGCAGAAGCCGAGGGTCTGTGACCGTTCCGTCCCCCCTCCCGGTCCGCCTCGTCCTTCACGAGCAAACCCTGCAACCGCTCGGGCTCGAGGTGATCGCAGGGGAGGCGGGTCTCGACGATCGGGTGGTCAGCAACCCGCGCATCCAGAAGCCGGGACTCGCTCTCGCGGGCTACCTACCGTACGTGAAACCTGGCCGACTCCAGATTCTCGGCGAGTCCGAGTTCGCTTTCCTGGCGACGCTCGACGAGGAAGATGCGGACGGCCGGCTCGCGCAGCTGGTCCAGATGGACGTGCCGGCGCTCGTGACCACCAAGGGCAACCGTCCGCGGCCCGCCGTGGCCGCTTGTTGTGAGCGCGAAAAGGTTCCACTGCTGTGCACCGAGGCGAAGACCTCGGACGTCATCGAGTCCATCTCGGCCTTTCTGGAGGACGCCCTCGCACCTCGGGTGCAGCGCCACGGTGTGCTGGTCGACGTCTTCTCGATGGGTACCCTGATCATTGGCGACGCCGGGATCGGAAAGAGCGAGTGCGCACTGGAGCTCGTGTATCGGGGGCATCGGCTGGTCGCCGACGACATCGTCGTGATTCGACGGACCCACAACAGGGGCCTGCTCGGCACCGCCCACGAGCTCCTGCACAACTACCTGGAATTGCGCGGCGTCGGCATCATCGATGTGCGAAAGCACTTCGGCATGACCGCGACCTCGCCGACGGTCGTCGTCTCGTTGGTCATTGAGCTCACCAAGCTGAGCCCGGAAACTCTCGAGCGCGAACGTGCGTGGCGCGAGTCGTTGCTCGACAGACCTCGTGCGTGGACGTCGACCGAGTCAATCCTCGGTGTCGAGGTGCCCAAGTACACCATGGCGGTCGCGCCGGGGCGTGACGTTGCGATCATGGTCGAGACCGCTGTCCGCAAGTGCCTGCTCGCGGAACGCGGCATCCAGGACGAGCGCACCTTCCTCGAGGCGATCAACCGCCGCGCCATGGGTGAGACCGAACCGCCGGCCGAGGGCGATGGCTGAGTTTTCCTTCCGGGGGCCGTTCGTCATCACCGGGCTCTCCGGTTCGGGCAAGACCGTGCTCAGCCGGGGCCTCGAGGATATCGGGTACCAGTGCGTCGACAACATCCCCCTCGATCTCGTCCAGGCGCTGTTCGACCGCTCTGCTGCCGATCTCGTGCGGCTGGTCGTGGTCCTGGACGTGCGGACGAGGGGCTTTACCGAGGCATTCCCCGCCGTCTTCCGCAAGCTCAAGACCGCCAGCCCGACCGTGAGCCTGATCTTCGTCGAGGCTTCGCCCGAGGTGCTGCTCCGGAGGTTCTCCGTTTCGCGGCGGCCGCATCCGCTCCGGGACCGCAACATTGAACGTGCCATCGCAGACGAGGCCCGGTCTCTGGCACCCGTGAGGACGCTCGCCGACCTGATCATCGACACCAACCAGCTCTCACCACATGATCTCCGGCGGCACGTCCTGGATCTGGGTGGCATCGGTGAGACGGCACAGGAGCTGCTCTCGGTGGAGGTCCAGAGCTTCTCGTACCTCCAGGGAGTTCCACCGACCGCGAGCCTGGTGTTCGACGTGAGGTTCCTTCCGAATCCCTACTTTGAGGAGTCGTTGCGAGCGCTGGCCGGCGACGATCCAGTCGTCCGGAGTTGGCTCGAACGGCATCCCGAGGTCGAAGATGCGGTGGTGCGGATGAGTGACCTCGTGACGTGGTTGCTGCCGCGCTACGGTGCGGAGCTCAAGACGCACGTCACGATCGCTGTCGGCTGCACCGGAGGACGGCACCGCTCGGTCTACGTCGCCGAACGTCTCGCCGCGGCAGTACGGGAGGTTGGCTACAGAGCCGTCATTGATCATCGTGACAAGGATCGTTGGAGGTTCCCATGATCCCGATCCTGGTGCTCACCCACGGCACCTTGGCTGATGAGCTGCTCCAGGCAGCCCAGACGATCGATCCCCACGTCGCCGAGCGTTCGAGCGCACTCCCGCTCCCATGGGACGTGGACTCCGACGATGCGGGACGAACCCTGAAGGCCAGAATCCGAGAGCTCGATCAGGGCGAAGGCGTCTTGATCCTGACCGACATGTTCGGGGGCACCGCGACCAACGTCGCACTGCCTCATCTGGTCCCGGATCGGGTGGAGGTCGTCACGGGCGTGAACCTACCGATGCTGGTCAAACTCGGCTCGCTGCGCCAGCGCGGCATGTCGCTGAAGGAGTTGGCCGAACATGTGACCAAGGCAGGCCAGAAGAGCATCCGGCTGGCGAGCGAGTTTCTTCGAACTCCGGCGCCGGGCTGAACGAAGTCGGGTTTCCGGACGAGTCGGAGACTCACGGTACAATAGCCCGAGCGCAGCCACCGTGGGACGAAGCAGATGGCGCGGCAGTCGTCCCTTCCAGTGAACGAAAGAGCGGCGGAACCGCTTCCGAAGAGAGAGGGCGGAAATGAAGGTTGAGCAGGTTCGGATCACCAACAGGCTCGGGCTGCACGCCCGGGCCGCTGCGAAGGTGGTCCACACTGCCAACGAGTTCTCCTCCGACATCTTCATCGGTTCGGCCGACGAGGAAGTCAACGCCAAGTCGATCCTCGGTCTCCTGACCCTGGCAGCGACCAAGGGTACGCCGCTCGCGGTCCGCGCTGAGGGAACGGACGAGGAGCAGGCCGTTGAGGCGATCGTGGAGCTCTTCGCCAACCGCTTCGGTGAGGGCGAATGAGCAGTCACCTTCGCGGGCTGGGCGTGAGCCCTGGGATCGCGATCGGCGAGCCGGTCGTGCACGAGACTCGTCCCATCGCCACGCTTCGAATCCCGATCGGTTCGGCCGATGTCGAGGCCGAGATCGAGCGGTTTCGGACCGCCGTCACCGAGACGGTGACCCGGATCCGGGACCATCAGGAGCGCGCGGTCCGGCAGATGGGGGAGGAGTATGCGGCGATCTTTGAGGCGCACTGCCTGATCGCATCGGATCCGTCACTGACCGGACCCGTAGAGGAGATCATCCAGGCGGAGAGAGTGAATGCCGAGTGGGCCCTCGACCAGGTCGTGGAGCGCCTGGTGGCTCGGTTCGCGGCTCTCGAGGACATCCACCTCTCGGAGCGACGCCTCGATGTGATCGACGTCGCCACCCAGATCATGCACGCTCTGCGTGGTCACGACCTGCATCAGTTGAGGGAGCTCGACCGCCCGGTCATTCTGGTCGCGGATGACCTCCTGCCGTCACAGGCAGTCCAGCTCCCCCTCGACAAGATCCTCGGTTTCGCGTTGGAGACCGGCGGACCCACGGCCCACACAACGATCATCGCCCGCTCATTCGGTATCCCGGTGATCGTCGGTGCACACGGTGTGTGCGAGGCTGCGCGCCTCTCCCGCATGGTCACAATCGACGGGTTCGAGGGCAAGGTCGTCATCGACCCGAACCCGGCCGAGCTCGCGGAGTACACCTCCAGGCAGCGCGACTACCAGGAGCAGCAGGCGCTGCTCGCGCAGGTCCGATCGCTTCCGACCGTGACCCGCGACGGCCACCGCGTGTTCCTGCTCGCCAACATTGACCTCCCTGCCGAAGTGGAGCAGGCGATCCACTGGAATGTCACGGGCGTGGGCCTCTACCGCTCCGAGTTCCTCTACATGCGCATGAGCCCGGAGCTGCCGACCGAGGACGACCACCTCGAGTACTACCGCTCGCTGGTCCGACGCATGGAAGGCCGCCCGGTCACCATCCGGACCTACGACCTCGGCGGCAAGAAGCTCGGTCGAGAGATGATGGGCAACGTCGAGGCCAACCCCGTGCTGGGGCTCCGCGGCATCCGCCTGTGCCTGCACAAGCGTGAGTTCTTCTGTACGCAGCTCCGTGCGCTGCTCCGGGTTGCGGTCGAGTTTCCGGAGGGCACGGTGCGGGTGATGTTCCCATTGATCTCCGGTATCGAGGAGGTTCGGCTCGCTCGTTTGCTCGTCCACCAGCTCGCCGACGAGCTGCGCGGCGAAGGAATCGACATTCCGTTCTTGCCCCCCTTGGGAGCCATGGTCGAGGTCCCGTCGGCCGCGGTCATGGCCGATGAGCTTGCGAAGGAGGCCGAGTTCTTCTCCATCGGAACCAACGACCTGATCCAGTACACGCTCGCCGTGGACCGCGGCAACGATCTCGTCGCGGACCTCTACCGTCCGACCAGTCCGGCCGTCCTCAGTCTGATTGCTGACGTGATCGCCGCGGGTGACGCTGCGGGCGTCGACGTGACCATGTGCGGCGAAATGGCAGCCGACCCGCTCATGGTTCCGGTGTTGGTCGGGCTCGGGCTGCGCCGCTTCAGCATGAACCCGCTCGCCGTCCCGGTCATTCGCAGCCTCATTCGGCAGCTCTCATACCGCGAGACGGTCCACATGGCCCGCCAGGCCCGACAGATGGTCACTGCACGAGAGGTCGAGGAGTTCCTGCTCGAGCAGCTTGCCATCTCCCTGGCGAAAACCAAGATTCGTGTCTAGGGAGCGTGACGTGATGGGTCACCGGCCGGCGCGTTTCGTCGAAAAGCCCTGGGGGCATGAAGAGATCTTCGCGGAGACCGACACCTACGTTGGGAAGATCCTCTTCGTCAGGGCTGGTGAAGCCTTGAGCCTCCAGTACCATCAGGTCAAGGAGGAGACTCTCCGAGTGCTCGACGGCGAGCTCGAACTCGATGCCGGACCCGACCGGGACGCGCTGGAGAGCCATGTACTTGCCCCTGGGGCGGTGTTCCACGTACCTCCGGGTCTCTTGCATCGGATGACGGCCCGCACCGACTGCTCGATCCTGGAGGTGTCGACCCCTCAGATTGACGACGTCGTCCGTCTCGATGACCGCTACGGACGAGAGGGGACCAGTGCCCCTTGACACGGCGCGCGTGGCCCGTTCGGACGCACGTCCGCAGCGGCGTTCGGAACGCTACAGTAGGGAGGCCGCCATGAGCCATGACCGTCCACGTGCGAAGAGTCTCGCGATCGCGGCGGCCGTAGTGGTTGCAATCCTCGCGCTGCTCGCCCAGGCTGGGGCACAGTCCAGAGGGACAACGGCCACACCGACGCCCGCACCCCGGTCGAACTCCCTCGCCGACCTGGCCAAGCGCATCAAGCTGCGTGCTGCGACACGGGATGCGGAGGGCAAGCTGGTGATCTCCAACTCGAACCTGTCAGAGATTTCCGAGAAGGGATCGCTGACGACTGCGACCGGAAGCAGGTCCGGTTCCGGAAGGTCTGTGGAGATCAATCGGGTGGGCGAACAGAGTGGGACCGGGGAGGATCCGACCGAGACCATGACCGACGAGCAGAAGCGCAACTTCTGGCGCAGCCGCTACTCGGGTCAGCTCAAGTCGGTACAGATTATCGAGAATCGGCTCGCTGAGCTCGACTCCGAAATCCCAAAGCTCTGGAATCAGTTCTATGCTTGGGACGATCCCGCGTACCGGGACGGAGTCATCAAGCCCAACCTCGATCGCGCGCTCGCCGAGTCCCAGCAACTCAAGGATCGGCTCCCGAGCGAGAAGGCCAAGCTCGATCAGATCCTCGAGGACGCACGTCGAGACGGCGCCCTGCCTGGCTGGTTTCGCGATCTGAGACCCTGAACTCCCTCTGGCACCGCAGTCTCGGCTGGTGGCGGTGAGGTTGTCTGCGTGGAGAGAATACGGATGCGAACGTTTCTCATTGAGACCTGGGGCTGTCAGATGAACCAGCATGACAGCGAGCACCTCGAGGGTCAGCTACGTGCCCTCGGCCTCTCTCCTGCCGAGGCCGCCTCCTCCGCCGATCTGGTGCTCCTGAACACCTGCTCGGTGCGCGAGAAGCCGGTCCACAAGATCGTCTCTCGGATCGGGGAGTTGGAGAAGCTGCCGGAGCCACCGATGATCGGCGTATGCGGGTGCGTCGCCCAGCAGGAAGGGGAGAAGCTCCTCGCGCGCTCGTCCGCCGTGGCTTTCGTTCTCGGTCCTGGCCAGAACGGGCGCCTCGCTGAGGCTCTCCGGCTGGTCGAGCAAGGTCGACGGCCGGTGCTCACGGGCTTCGATGCCAGGCAGGAATACAACTTCGAACAGATCTTCAGGATCAGCTCCACGCGCGGGATGATCACCGTCGTCGAGGGCTGCAACGAGTTCTGCACGTTCTGCGTGGTCCCGTACACCAGGGGTCGCGAAATCAGTCGTCCCATGGAGGGCGTGCTGGCCGAAGCCCGGCATCTCGTCGCCACAGGTCTCAAGGAGGTCGAGCTTCTCGGGCAGACCATCAATGCCTACCGCTGTCCCGAGACCGACGCGGACTTCGCGGAGCTCCTCGATCGGGTCGCTGCAGTTCGCGGGCTCGAGCGCGTGCGCTTCATCACCTCCCACCCGCGGCACTTCTCCGATCGGCTGATCGACGTCCTGGCGCGGCATCCCAAAGTCTCCCGCTACCTCCATCTGCCGGTCCAATCGGGCTCCGATGCCATTCTTCGCCGCATGCACAGGCGGTACTCGCGCGAGGAGTACATCTCGTTGGTGGAGCGGCTGCGCGGATCGGTGCCGGAGGTCAACCTCTCCACCGATATCATCGTGGGCTTCCCGGGCGAGACTGAGAGCGACTTCACTCGCAGCCTCGAGCTCCTCGAGCAGATCCGGTTCGGACAGGTGTTCGCCTTTGCCTACTCCCCGCGGCCGAGGACACCCGCGGCGCTCTACGGTGAGCAACTCCCCGCCGAGGTGGTCAGCGAGCGGCTCCAGCGTCTGTTCTCCCTCACCGAGCAGATTTCGGTCGAGCTCAACGAGGCAATGGTCGGCTCGGTCGTCCCAGTGCTCATCGACGGTACCAGCCGTCGCGGCGAAAGCCAGTGGCAGGGCAGGGGAGAGGACAACCGGGTGATCAACTTCCCGCGCTCCGGCGCCGAGCAGCTAGGGGACATCGTTCAGGTTCGGGTCGATCGCGCAGGACCCCACTCTCTGGTCGGGGAAATCGTCGCCGAAGATCCCCGCCACCCGACCCGAGACTCCAGAGTGGAGCATGCCGCGTCTTGACAGGCATCGTGCTACCGGACACATTATGGGTATGGCTGATCCGACCGCTCCTGCCACAACGTCGATTCGCATGGAAATTAAGGCGATGATGATGGACCCCGTGTCCAAGATGCCGGTCGTCGTCCTTCAAGAGCCTGGCTGCGAACGCTACCTCCCGATCTGGATCGGGGTCTGTGAGGCCAACGCCATCGCACTCGAGATGGAGGGTGTCGTCACACCCAGGCCGATGACGCACGACCTCGCTCTGTCCCTCTTGGAGGCGACCCGCCACGCTGTTGACCACGTCCACATCCACACGCTTCGAGAGGGCGTGTTCTTCGCCGCGATCCACCTTCACAACGGCGATCACGGATGTGTCGTCGATGCTCGGCCGTCCGACGCCATCGCCATTGCGTTGCGCGCTGGAGCGCCCATCCTGGTCTGCGAGGAGGTCCTCGAGCACGCGCATCACGACGATGGCCGAACCGAGGAGGTCCTTCGGGCGGTCCTCGAGCGACTCCAGCCAGAGGATCTCGGCGAGTATGAAATGTAGCCATTTCAGTACCTTCAGCGTGACCTGAGTAACGTCGAGGCTGCACTTCGCGTTGACAGCCTTCTCCGTGGCCGCTACAGTTTGACCTCCACCGAAGCGGAGGCCGACGCTCGCCATGATCCTCGCCGTTGCCAACCAGAAGGGTGGAGTGGGCAAAACCACCACCGCCATCAATCTCGCCGCAGGCCTTGCCCACAAAGGCCTTCGAACGCTTCTTGTCGACCTCGACCCCCAGGCCAACTCGACGATGTCGAACCTCGATCTCGACAACGTCGGTCAAAACATGTTCGACGTCCTGACCGGCCATGCACCGATGGACTCGGTCATCCGCCCTTCCCAGACGCCCAACCTCGACGTCGCACCGTCCCGCATCGCCATGGCCAAGCTCGAGGTCTCCTTGGTCGGCGAGCTCGACGCACCCTATCGGATGAAGGACTGCCTCGACGGTGTCGCGTCCTCGTACGAGGCGGTCATTATCGACACACCCCCGACACTCGGGCTGATCACGCTCAACGCCATGGTCGCCTCGAGCCATGTCCTGATCCCCATCCAGTCCTCGTATTTCGCACTGGAGGGAACGGACGATCTCCTCGAGACCATCGACAAGATCAAGGCTCGCCCCAATACCGAGCTCCGCATCCTGGGCGTGCTGGTCACGATGTACGACAGGCGAACCCTGCTCTCGCGCCAGGTCTATGAGGAGATCGTGGAGGTCTTCCACGAGCTGGTGTTCGACACCCTGATCACAAAATCCGTGCGCCTCGAGGAATCGCCGGCCCACCGGCAGAGCATCTTCGCCTACGCCCCGGACTCGAGCGGCGCTTTCGAGTACTACGCACTGTGTGAGGAGGTCCTGCAACGTGTCGGCAATTAAGCGGGGCCTCCCGGAGCGCCGACGCATGCGCCACGATCGCCACTACGTTGACGAGCTTACGCAGCGGATGGGGGAGGGATTGGGCCGAATGGTCCCCATTGGTTCCATTACCTCCAATCACGACCAGCCTCGGAGCACCCTGGGTGACCTCACCGACCTTGTGGTGAGCATCAGCAAGCACGGCGTGCTCGAACCGCTGCTGGTTCGCCGCCGGGAGGACGGGCCCAATGCCTATGAGCTCGTTTCTGGTGAGCGACGCTTCCATGCCGCCCTCCAGGCCGGGCTGGCCGAGGTTCCCTGTATTGAGCTGACGGTCGGCGATGAGACGGCGCTCGAGATCGCCCTTGTCGAGAACCTCCAGCGAAAGGACTTGACGCCGTTCGAGGAGGCCGAGGGCTTCAAGACGCTGCTACAGAAGTACCGATACACCCACGAGCAGATCGCTTCCGCCGTTGGACGTTCCAGGGTGACGGTCACCGAGACTCTGCGCATCCTCGACCTCCCCGAGAGTGTCCGCGATCGATGTCGGCATGCCGACATTCTGGCAAAGGGCGTGCTGCTCGAGCTTGCCAAGGCTCCAGATGAGGCCGCGATGCACGCTCTGCTCGACGCCATCGAGCACGGCGGCGCGGATCGCGCTGAGCTGCGTCGGTTGCGGGCGGCCTTGACGGGCGCAGATGCGGATCTCCCGAATGAGGAGGGTCCGCCCGTGGGTGAGCACTCAGGGGAGGCCCAGGCTTCCTCCACGCGTAGAAAGCCGTTCGTCGTTCGGCTGAGCCGACCCGATCGGCCGTTTACGCTGTCGCTTTCCTTCCGGACGGAGGCGGAGCCCGCAACCGACGACATCATTGCCGCACTCGAGGAGATGCTCAAGGAGCTCCGCAGCGCGAGCAACAGGGGTGGCGCTCAGGATTCCTGAAGGGCCCGCGGGGCCCCTCGCCACGGCTGGCCATCATCCATCCAGTTTCCAGATTCATGGGGTATAGCGCGAGAGGTCGGGCGGATGGACGCCTGTTTGGGGACGCAGAATGCATCGTTTTGAGCCTCAGGTTTACATAATATATCTTATCGGACATTGAATCTGGGACCTGCCCTGTGCACGTGCGGTGTGCCTGTGGAAAACCTGTGGAGAGACTGGCCCTCCCCTGGCCGTTGTGGAACGCCGATACGTCATGGCCGAGTGGGACCCGATACCGACGTGGCCGGGGGGCGGTGCGACGCACGGTTCGGTTCCCGGCAGGCGCTCGCCTTCTTCAGACCGCAGTCCGCCCCATAGGGATCGATTCGCGCTCGTGTAGACTTTCGCGGTGATGTCGGCTCAGAGGCTCCTGTCGTGAGGCGACGGCGATTCAGCCTGTCCGTCGGCGGCGTGCTCGACCGCTCACTGGTGCGGGAGGTGTTGGGTCCGACGGCGCTCGGTTTCGGCACCTACACTTTCTTCCTCCTCATGCGGCCGATCTTCGGGTTGATGGAGCAGGTCTTCGTCCGTGGCGTCCCATTCCACCAGGCGCTCCGGTTCCTCTCACTGACGGTTCCCCATGTCGTCGTGCTGACAGTTCCGATGAGCTACCTGTTCGGCGTCCTGCTCGCGCTCGGGCGAATGAACGGTGACAACGAGATCACAGCTCTCCAGGCGGCGGGCATCTCAATGCGTCGTGTGCTCGTCCCCGTACTCGCCCTGTCGCTCGTGTTCGGTGCGCTGAATGCCTGGTTGACCTTGATCGTCATGCCCCGGGCGAACCGAGAGCTGCGGGTGATGAAGGTGGAGATGTTCACGTCGGCCAAGAGCCTGGGGCGGGTCGAGCCGAGAGTGTTCAACGAGAGCTTTCCGAACCTGCTGCTCTACGTCGAGGATGTCGATCCGGTGACCTCCGTCTGGCACAATGTGCTGCTCTACGACCGCAGCAACCCCGATGAGGAGCTCTTGACGCTCGCCCGCAGTGGGCGGCTCGTGGCAGAGCGGCCAACCGCCAACGACGGCGTCGACGCCCCGGAGGGCGTCCCCCAAGGGGGCGGCGAGGGCACACCCTGGCTCCTTCTGGAAGACGCCACGACCCATCAGTTCTCATCCAGCCACCCAGCCACCTACCGACGCAATGTGAACCAGACGCAGCTCGTCAAGCTGATCCCGAATGAGCGGGGTACTGTCGAGGTCAGCCTCGGCATGCGCGAGCGATCCACACGCGAGCTGGTGACGCTGCTCGATCAGCTCGCCGCCGGCACAACCGATTCGGAAGGTGAGCGGAGGCGCAAGGAGACACTGATTCAGGTCCTCATGGAGCTGCACAGCCGGCTCGCCCTTCCAGTTGCCTGCGTCGCCTTCGCCCTCATCGCCCTACCCCTCGGGATCGGATCACGTGGCGGCGGGCGAGGGCGCGGCTTCATCCTCTCGATCGGCGTGATCCTCGCCTACTACATCATCTTCAACAACGGCCGGCTGCTGGCACAGGAGGGTCGAGTTCCGGTCTGGGTCGGGTCCTGGCTCGCCAACGTACTGGTCGCCGGAGTCGCGCTGGTGATGATGCGTCGCATGGGCTACTGGCTCGGCGAACGACGGCGCGGCGAGAGAATCACGTCACGTTTGGCGCGAGCGTGGCGTGCGCATCGCGAAGCCTCCCGCCCTCGGCCCGCCCGGGAGGCGGCCGGCCTGAGGCCTCCTTTGACGGGGTCGATTCCCACGTCGCTCCAGAAGCGACGGTACGGGACCCGCTTCCCGGCGATGCTCGACCGCTACGTGGCGACGAGGCTCCTGACTCCCCTACTCCTGGTGCTCCTGACGGCCTCGGCGCTGTACGTGGTGGTTGACCTCACGGACCGGATCGACGACCTTGCGAAGAGCTCGGTCTCCGCGTCGGTCGCGGTCGCCTACTACGCCAACCTCATACCCCAGGTCCTTCTCGACGTGACGCCGCTGGGCCTTCTGATCGCGGTCCTGATCGCCCTGACGATCATGGAGCGTCAGGTCGAGCTGACCGCCTTCAAGGCCGCCGGGATCTCGCTGTTCCGGGTCATGGTGCCGGTTCTTCTGCTCGCCGCGGGGGCGGCCACCGGCCTATGGTTCCTGGGGGAATCGGTGGTGCCGCAGGCCAACCGCGAGGCGCAGCGTCTGCTCGACCGTATCAAGGGACGGGAGACCAGCCGCTCGTACGGGGCCGACCGCCTCTGGCTCCTGTCGAGGGATGGTTCGACCCTCTACAACTTCCTGCAGTTCGACCCACAGGCGCAGACGATGCTGCGCTTTTCGATGTTCAGGCTCGATTCGAATTTCCACCTCACCTTCCAGCTCTTTGCCGATCGAGTGCAGTATCAGCACGGGGGCTGGATCGCCGACTCGGGCTGGTTCCGGAAGTTCCTCCCCGACGGGAGCGACGTCTTTCACAGCATCACTGAGCCGATGGAGCTGGGAGTTCCCGAGGCCCCGAGCTACTTCGGGCAGGAGCACCACCAGCCCGGAGAGATGAGCTACCGCGAGCTCGAGAGCTACATCACCGAACTGACCGAGTCCGGCTATCGTCCCGTCAAGCTCATCGTACGCTGGTATCAGAAGATCACCTATCCGCTGTCTGCATTCGTGATGGTGCTGCTGGCACTCCCATTCGGACTCAACCGCGGCGGTCGCCGGATCACCACCATCAACGGAGTCGCCCTGGCGCTTGCGCTCGGGATCGGCTACTTCCTGCTCGTCGCGGTGTTCGGAAAGATGGGCGAAGCCGACATCCTCCCTCCCCTCCTCGGGGCCTGGGCTCCGGTGGGCCTCGCCGCTCTCTTCGCCTTCAATCGTATGACCACGTTGCGCACCTAGCCCGCGCGACACGTTCTTGGCAACCAGCCTTCTCACGACGTGCGATGGCGCGATCACGAACGGCCGGAGGCTGCGCAGGCGAGGCGGTGGAACCGGCGACGCAGGGGATGGAGATCGACTGGCCTCGGTATCGGGTGGTGGCGGTTGCCGAGCAGGACCAGAATCGCCCGCTTCGTCGGATCGACCCACACCGAGGTCCCGGTGAAACCTGTGTGACCGAAGGCGGTTGCGCCGAGAGCTGGACCGGCGGAGCATCCGGGGCTCGCCGCAAGCTGCCATCCGAGTCCGCGAGCCTGCTCGAGGCCCGGAGTGTGGTTGCGGGTGGCGAGCTCGATCTCCTCTCGCGCCAGCAAGCGGCCAGGCTCCAGCCAGGCACCGGCGAGGGCGAGCACACCGGCAGCGGTCCCGAAGAGTCCGGCGTTGCCAGCCGTGCCGCCGAGGAACCTCGCGTTGCCGTCGTCGGGCAGGCCCGGCGCCGGATCCGGGATCGCGTCACCGGCGAGCCCGAACTCCCTCGCGAGCCGCCGCTCCCAACGCGCATCGGCGGCGCCGGCGACGAGCCTTCGGGCCGCCGGGTCGGGACCGAAGTCGAGCTCGTCGGCCAGGCCCAGCGGTTGCGCGATCTCGGTCCGGAATGCGCTGGCCACATCGGTGCCCATGCATCGCTCGACGGCTGCGCCGAGGAGCAGGAAGCCGACGCAGGAGTAGACCACCGCCGCTCCCGGGCGGGTCACGGGCTCGACCTGCAGCAGGCGTTCCAGGACGCGCGCCGGGTCACCGTGGGTCAGGGTCGGAACCGGCAGCCATGCAGGAAGACCGGAGGTATGGGTCAGTAGCTCGAGGATTGTCGCGGACCCGATCCTGCCGGCACCCGGAAGAACATCGCCCAGAGGGGACGAAAGGTCGATCAGACCGCGACGCCGTGCGATCAGAACGAGCGTCGCGGTCACCAGCGGCTTCGTGAGTGAGGCAAGGTCGAACCAGTGGGACGAGCGGATCGGCTCCGCGTGGGGTCTGAGCCGTGCCCAACCCGAGGTTGCGCCGCAGGCGTCGTTCCGCCCCACTCGCCAGCTGGCGACCGCTCCGGGGAGAAGGCCGGCAGCCGTCGCGCGCCCGAGGAGTGAAGTCACTGCAGCGGTCGGTGTCACGGGGTCATTCCTCCTCGAGCGGCTGCGAGGCACGCTCGCCGCGCTGCGGCTGCGGGCGTCCGGACGTGGTGATTCGCCTGACTCGCGATGAGACCGCGCCGAAGAGCGCCGTTCGCAAGGTGTGGCTGCCTGGGAACATCATTGACCCCGAGATGGAACAACGGTGGGCGTCATGCCGTGCTCGTGCACCTCTGGTCTCACGCGGCGAGCATAGCGCACTCGTCGAAACGTGACGTGGCGAGAAGTGGACGCTACCCTGGCAGTGATGCGTTGGATTCCCGAGATTGCCCGGCGGGCACCGGCGTCGGCGCTCTCGGTGCGTTACGTCGTCCTGGACGCTCCCCTTCCGTTCGACGCCGCGGACCGCGTCCAGACGGCACTTGCCGCGTCCCACCTAGCCGCTCAGCGTCGCGGCGGCCTGAGTTGGGCCGTTGAGCTCTCCGGACGGACCCGGGTCTACGGGCTCATCGCTCGAGAGGTGGACGAGAGTGCCGCGGTGGCGCTCGAGACCTCACCGGAGGGCGGCGAGGTCGCCGTGACCTGCACACCGCACGAGACCCACGAGGCCCATGCAGCCGGGGCGGCCGGCGTGATCGTGCTCGCCGTCACGGTATGGCTCACCGGGGGTTGGCTTGCCGGGCTGCCGCTGGGCGCCGCAACTCTGCTCGCCGGTTGGATATGGGCCGACGCGGCACGCACGCTCGAGGTCCAGCGACTCGAACAGAAGGTGAGGGGCCTCGCCTTCGACCTCGGACGCGCCCTGTGGCCGGACCGACCCGGCCAGGTGACGCCGCTCCGCGGTCCGTCACCGCTTCTCGGACGGTGAGGAGCCGCCCGCGGACACAGCATCACGGTCGCCGCAGCGCTCCTTTCGACGCGCCGTCGGACGGCGGGTTCCCGCGAATGGGCGGACTTCACGGGGCCGTGGGAGCAACGCGTTCACTGAGCGCCCCGCTCATTCGGCCAGGGTGGAGTCCTCCTGCACCAGGCTCTCCGGTTCCGGGAGGTCCTCGATCCGATCCAGGCCGAAGTGGACCAGGAAGTCCTTGGTGGTCCGATAGAGGAAGGGCTTGCCGACCACGGCCTTGCGGCCGGCGAGGCGAACCAGCCCCCGATCGAACAGCGTCCGCATCACCGCGGCCGAGTTCGTGCCACGGATGAAGTTGACCTCGGGCAGCGTCACCGGCTGGCGATGGGCGACAATCGCCAGGGTTTCCAGCGCGGCCTGCGACAGGCGCTGGCGGGCCTTGAGGCCGTGGAAAGCTTGCAGGTAGGGGTCGATCTGCGGCGGCGTGACCACCCTCCAACCTCCGGCGACGCGCTCGAGGTGGAGGCCACGGCCCGCTCCGGACCACAGCTCGCTGAGCTCACTGAGCACATGCTCGACATGTTCGCCGGTGACGCTCTCCTCGGCGATTGCCTCGGCAACAGCTGCCGCCGTCACCGGCGCGCGCGAGGTGAGCAGCACACCTTCGACCACCGCGCTCAGCGTGTCATGATCCACCGGCTATCCCCTCTTGCAGCAGGGCATCGACGTCGAGGGTCCGCGCGCCCGGCCGAAGGTAGATCTCGGCGAACGCCCGCCGCTGGTCGGCGACGATGCCTCCGAGCCGTGCGAGCTCGAGGGCGGCCACCACCAGTGTGACCACCTCTTCCGCGTCGCCGCGCCCGCGAAGAAGCCGGCGCAACGGGAGCATCTTCTCCTCGAGCACGCGGCGGTACAGCTCGCGCATCTTCTCCCCCACCGTGAACCGGAGCGGCGCAACCCGCATCGGTGGCGGATTCGCGACCGCGAACCGCTGGAGCGCCTCAAGGTAGCTCAGGGCGAGGATGCGGAGATCGACGTCCTCCCAATCGAGCTCGATCTCCCGCGGGCCGGTCATCGTTGGCTCCAGGACAGGTCCCCACAGGCAGCGGCGGACCACATCATGCTCGTACAGGACTGCGGCCATCTCCTTGACTCGACGGTACTCCAGGAGTCTCTCGACCAGCTCCGCCCGGGGATCGGCGACGCCCTCCTCACTCGCCGTCGGGAGCAGCGTTCTGGACTTCAAATAGAGCAGCCACGAGGCCATCCACAGAAACTCGCCGGCGACCTCGAGGTCGAGCTCCGCCATGGCGCGGAGCGTCGCGTGGTACTGGTCACAGATGTCGACGATCGGGATATCGGTAATGTCCACCTTGTTGCGTCGCACCAGGTGGAGGAGCAGATCGAGAGGACCCGAGAACGCGGGCAGATCGACCGGCAGAACAGGCCGCTCGTCAGTGCCTTCGCGCGTCTGTGTCGACTCTTCCCTCATGACGCGGTGGAGTATAGCCGACAGTCGCCCCACCGGAAACCGCGTCTGGCATGACCAGATATATCACACTACATGAGATAAACTATATATATCATGAATAGTTTTTGGGATTGGTGATCGTTCATCGCGCCCGAGTCGCGTGGTCTACGGACCTCTCCCGCGTCATGACCCCCCTCTCTTCGGCGGGAGGAGGGCCCTGGCCAGCGCCGTCACGAGCTACTTTCCCGGGGAACCACCGGTTGCCGGGGGGATGGCGGGTGATCGGATGGCAACAGTTCCTGGTTCGCGAGCAGGAGACCGGCTTCAAGGGATCGCACGCAGTTGACGGCATCTTCGACCGTCCATGGCTCGAGAGGACCCATCACCCGGCTCAGCGCCCCGGCGATCTGTTCTCGAGCCACCCGCCGCCGTTCGAGCTGCGACCGCCGCCGCGAGGGCAGGCGCGACAGCGGCGGCGCCTGAAGGTGGTCCAGATGCCTCTGCAGCTCCGGTTGGAGCACGCCCTGAACCCTGCGACGGAAGCGGGCTTCACTCTCCCCGAGCTCGGACACGACGTCGAGCTCGGGCAGCCTCCAGAAAGTAGGCCGCCAGGCGCGAAGCCACATTTCGATGGACGCAGCGATCTGCTCCCGAAGGCCCTCGGGTTCCATTCGGTCAGGGACCACGACCAGCGGTCGGCGAGAGAGATCCACGACTGCGAATGACCCGCCACTGGCCAGGGGTCGTACGAGGTGGAGATGGCCCTCGCGCACGACGACCCACGGTTCGATCACCAGCCGTACCCACAGCCGGACGTGTCCGTACGCCCACTCCGCGGAGCCCGAAGGAGCACCGCCGGGTTGGCTGATGGCAAAGGGCGGATGCCAGGTCGAGTCCATGACGCCATGCTACACTCCGGCCTCGTAACGAACAGGATCGACGCAGGTCGGAGGCGACGCGGTGGAGACCTGGAACGGCCAGATGGGCCTCTTCGAGGACAACCCGGAACGCGAGGTTCCCCGGGATCGCTTGGTCGTCGTCTTCGACCTCGAGACCCAACGTTCCTTCGAAGATGTCGGTGGACGGACACAGCTGCACCGTCTCGGTGTCTCGGTTGGTGTCGCCTATCGCTTCGACCATGATGAGTTCCTGGTCTACACCGAGGACCAGATGCCCGAACTCATCGAGCTGCTCGGTCGAGCGCACCTGGTGGTCGGTTACAACATCCGCGGCTTCGACTACGAGGTTCTGCGCGCCTACACAGACCGCGACCTCCAGCAGCTCCCGACCTTCGACCTGATGTTGGACCTCGAGGGCCGGCTCGGTTTCCGGCCGAAGCTCGAGAGCGTCGCGGCGCCGACTCTCGGTGAGGGCAAGTCCGCCGACGGTCTCCAAGCCCTCGAGTGGTGGCGGCTCGGTGAGATCGACAAGATCATCGACTACTGTCGAGACGACGTCCGCGTCACGCGGGATCTCTACGCGCACGGAAAGCGGAACCGCAGCGTGTTGGTATCCCGTTTTGGAGGCAAGCCGCGCACTGTCGCCGTCGAGTGGTGACGGTCGCCGACCGCCTCCCCTCCCCCACGCCCGAGCTGACAGGCATCTCAACGCCCCCGTGACGTGACGTGGTGAGACGCGCAGGCTACGATGGAAATCGGGGGTGGCATGATCCGAGCCAAGGTCTTCTCGTGCCTGATCCTCGCCTCGGTCGTGGCGGCCTGCGGAGGCGGGCGAACCGATGTTGACGCCAGGGCCGCTCGGACGGATGCTCCCAGCCGGGGTGGCAGCGTCGTCGTGGGCGTGCCTTCCGACGTCCAGAACTGGAACCCCTACCTCGACGAGACCGCGTTCGGAGAAGATATCCTGTCGCTGCTCTACCCCACACTCGCGGTGGAGCAGGTGGACTACCTCGAGCATCCCCCGTCCTTCGCTCCGGGGCTCGCGCGGTCATGGGAGTGGTCTGCTGACCACCGCAGCCTCACCTTCCACCTCGACGAGCGCGCGCGCTGGGACGATGGCGAGCCCGTTACCTCTGAGGATGTGCTGTTCTCGTGGAAGGTCCAGACCGCTCCCGAGATCGCCTGGTCGGGTGCAACCATCAAGGCCGAGATCACTGCGGTCGAAGCGATCGACCGGCACACCGTCCAGTTCCGGTTTGCCCGGGTGTACCCATACCAGATGATGGACGCCAACGATGGACCCATCGTCCCCGCCCACCTCTGGCGAGCGATCCCCTTCGAGCAATGGCCGGAAACGGACTGGACAGAGCACGCTGCGAGTGCGGGGCCCTTCAGGCTCGCGCGCCATGCGCCCCAACAGGAGATCGTGCTCGAGCGCAATCCTTCGTACTGGCATGACGGCCTGCCACGACTGGATCGGGTCGTGTTTCGGATCGTCCCCAGTCAGAGCGGGCTCGTCACCCAGCTCCGCTCGGGTGAGATCGACATGCTGTCCGGCATTCCCCCCCGTGACGCCGAACGTCTCGCGAACGACTCCCGGATCGAGCTCATCGCACTACCGGGCCGAAGCTACACCTACGTCGGCTGGAATACCCGCGACCCGAGGCTCGCGGAGCCACGGGTTCGCCGCGCCCTCGGCATGGCGATCAACCGGGCGGCCATCGTCGACTCGGTGCTGCGGGGCTGGGGGCGCCCGAGCATCGGCCCCGTGCTCTCGGAAATGTGGGCGTTCGACCCCGAGCTCGAACCACTGCCGTTCAATCCGGACGACGCCCGCCGAATCCTCGCCGAGGCCGGGTGGCATGACGGCAATGGAGACGGAGTCCTCGAGCGGGCCGACGGGACCCGCTTCGAGGTCGAGCTGTTGACCAACCACGAGAGCGACCAACGCCAGGATGTGTGCCTCCTCGTGGCGGCCGATCTCGCCCGAGTCGGTGTACGCGTCGAGCCGCGCTTTGTCGATTGGGGAACGCTGCTCGACCGCCAGGAACGCGGTGATTTCGCAGCTTATGTCTCGACCTGGCGCGAGGGGACCCAGGTCGACCTGTGGGATGTCTGGCACAGCTCTGACGATCCCGAGGAGACCTACAACTACGTACGCTACGCAAACCCCGAGGTCGACCGCCTACTCGAGGCGGTTGCCGAGGCGCCCGATGCCGCGACACAGAAGCCGCTGTTGTTCGAGATCCAGGAGCACATCGTGGCCGATCAGCCCTACACCTTCCTCTACGAGGCCGAGCGGCTCGTCGCCGTCAACCGCCGCGTCCGAGGTGCCGTGATCAACGACGCCACGCCCTACTTCAACATCGAGTCG
Source organism: uncultured Thermoanaerobaculia bacterium (assembly GCA_964597585.1). Classification (GTDB taxonomy): domain Bacteria; phylum Acidobacteriota; class Thermoanaerobaculia; order Thermoanaerobaculales; family Sulfomarinibacteraceae; genus CAVSIS01. The sequence continues at coordinate 33,268 of CAZQYU010000001.1, read as the reverse complement.
TGGTGGGTCGGTCCCTCTGCCGGGTCGGGCCGGTGAGCCGCTCGGGAGTGGGGTCGAGCCAGGTATGACCCGGCGGGTGCTCGGTCGCTGCCTCGCCCTCATTCCCCTGGTCTGGCTGATTGTCACCCTCACCTTCGTGGCAGTCCACGCGATACCGGGAAGCTTCGCCGAGACCCTCGACAACCCGCGGCTCACTCCGGCCGCTCGCGAGATCATCCGCCATCGCTTCGGGCTGGACCAGCCGCTGGACCATCAGTATCTCTTGTGGCTAAAGGCCGTCGTCCAGGGCGATCTCGGCGTGTCCTTCCTGTACCGGAGGCCAGTGGCCGAAGTGGTCGGCGAGGCCATTCCCGCCACCGTTCTGCTCGCCACGACCGCGCTCGCCATCGACCTCCTGCTGGGGCTGGTGATTGCCCTGGCGTCGGTGCGCCGTCCCCACGGCGCTCTGGACCGAGCCCTTTCCGGCGTCTCGCTGTTCGTGTGGGGCATGCCGACATTCTGGCTGGCCGGTGTCGCCGTGCTGGTGTTCTCCATCCATCTCGGCTGGCTGCCGGCGTCTCACCTTCACGATGTCGGGGCCGACGTGTTGGCCCCCGCCGCGCGGCTGGTCGACCTTCTCCGCCACCTGATCCTGCCCGCGGGATGTCTCGGCGTTGTCGGGGCGGCATCAACCAGTCGCTACCTTCGGTCGAGCCTGCTCGAGATCCGGTCGGCACCGTTCCTCGTCGCCGCACGGGCGCGTGGTCTCGGCGAGCGACGCCTGGCGCTCGTCCACGCGCTGCGGCCCGCCCTGCTTCCGGTCGTGACGCTGGTCGGCCTGTCCTTGCCCATGCTGGTCTCGGGCTCCCTCGTAATCGAGGTGATCTTCGCGTTGCCCGGCATGGGTCGCGTTCTGTGGACCGCGGCCTGGGCCCGCGATGTGCCGGTGGTGCTCGCCGTCACCCTGCTCGGTGCGGTCGGTGTCGTGCTCGGGAACCTCCTCGCCGATATCGCGTACGGGCTGGTCGATCCGCGGGTAAGGGATCACGAGTGAGCTCCTGGCACCGAAACCGCCGGGTGCTCTTCGGGCTGATCGTGGTGACGACCATCGCAGTGGCCTGTGTCGCAGGTCCCTGGCTGTTGTCCGCTCCGCCGGCTGCGGACCCGGTACGGGGCTCCTTGCTGCCGCCGATGACCCGGGTCAACGTGATCGAGACCGTCGAAGGCTCGACCCTGGTTGCGCGCCGCTGTGAGGTGCGGGACGACGTGGTGATCCTCTACGGAGGTCGTGAGCCGCTCGCCATTGCCGCAGATCGCATTCAACGTCGTAGCAGCCACCGCTACTGGCTCGGCACCGACCTGCTCGGGCGCGACGTACTGACAGCCCTGCTGCGCGGCGGGAGGGTATCGCTCGCGGTCGTCGCTTCAAGCCTGCTCCTGACCTTGGTGGTCGGTGTTGCGGCCGGTCTCATGGCGGCGACCGGAGGCGCGGTCGTGGACGGCGTGCTCATGCGGCTGGTGGATGCGCTGCTCGCGTTCCCGGTCCTGTTCCTCATGATTCTGGCCGCGACCCTCGTGCGGCCCAGCGTCGGTGTCCTGGTCGCCATGCTCGGCCTGACGTCGTGGATGGGCCTCGCCAGGCTTGTCCGTGGTCAGGTGATGGCGCTGCGCGCACGCCCGTTCGTCCTTGCCGCCCGCCTCGCAGGCACACGCCGGTTCGGCATGTGGAGGCGGCACTACCTCCCCAATATCGCGGGTCCTGTCGGTCAGGACGCCGCGCTTCGAATGGGCGACCTGGTGGTTGCGGAGGCGACCCTGTCCTTCCTCGGCCTCGGCGTGCCGCCCACGGTCCCGACCTGGGGCTCCATGGTGGCGGACGGGCAGAGAGTGCTGTCCGATGCCTGGTGGCTGGCGACCCTGCCCGGCCTCGCCGTCGTCGCCCTCGTGGTCGGGCTGGCACTCATCGCGGACGGACTGCGGGAAGAGCTCGACCGTTCGCTCCCGCATGAAGGCCCGTCACGGGTCAACGAAGCTCCCGCCCTGCGGTGAGCGTTGAGATTCTTCACCTCCGCCGCGTCACGTCCGCTTCACGACAGGTATACTCGACGTGGTGACCACCGGAGCATCACAAGGCCGGGTTCTCGTAGTCGAGGATGAGCCCTCGTTGCGTAGCGTCTTTTCGGCCGCCCTGGAGCTGGCGGGCTTTGTCGTCCACGTGGCGAGTGACGGCGCGAGCGCCATGCGGGCCGCTGAGAGCCAACTTCCCGAGATCGTGCTGCTCGACCTTCGGCTCCCGGATGCCCATGGCTTCGACCTCATACCACGCCTCAGGGAGCTCGACGAGCTGGTCGGTATCGTCGTCCTCACGGCGGTCCAGGAGGTCTCCGTCGTGGTCCGCGCGATGCAGCTGGGAGCCGACGACTTCCTCGTCAAGCCTTCGGACCTCGATGATCTCGTCGAGACACTCTCGCGGCACCTCGAAAGGCGCCGCGCCGAGCGCCGTCACCGCGCGGACCGGGCGCGGTCACCGCGTTCGCAGGGCCTGGTCGGAGGTTCTGCCCAGATGGAGCGCGTCAGGCAGCTCATCGGTCAGGTCGCCGACACCGACGCAACCGTCCTGCTCGAGGGCGAGTCTGGCACTGGGAAGGGCCTTGCGGCCGAGGAGATCCACAGTCTGAGCGGGCGCGCGGCAGGCCCGTTCCTCGACCTCAACTGCGCCGGCCTCTCACCCGCTCTACTCGAGTCGGAGCTGTTCGGCCATGAGCAGGGTGCCTTCACGGATGCGTCCCGTGCAAAGCCCGGCCTGCTCGAGATCGCGGCCGGCGGAACCGTGTTTCTCGACGAGATCGGCGACATGCCGCTCGAAGTCCAGAGCCGGCTGCTGAAAGTACTCGAGGGTCGGCGGTTCCGCAGGGTTGGCGGGCTGCGCGATCTGACCGCGAACGTGCGACTGGTGACGGCCTCAAACCGCGACCTCAGAGCCATGGTCCGTGACGGGGACTTTCGCCAGGACCTGTTCTACCGGCTGCACGTGTTCGCCATCACGATTCCGCCCCTGCGCGAGCGCCGGGAGGACATCCTCCCACTCGCTCACCACTTCCTGAACGAGCTCAACCAGGTCATGGGGACCAGCGTGGAAGGGGTCGAAGCGAGCGCGACCGAGTTCCTGCTCGGCTACCCATGGCCGGGAAACGCCCGCGAGCTGCGCAACGTCGTCGAACGTGCCGTCATCCTCGCCCGCGAGGGCCGCATCGGTGCTCACCATCTCCCGAGCGACCTGTCCTCGAGCCGGTACCGCGCTGCCAGCGGCAACGGCGAAGCGCTCAAGGCGCTGTCCGAGATGGAGAGTGACCACATCGAGCGGGTGCTCGAAGCGACCGGCGGCAACATCAAGCGGGCAGCCGAGATTCTGGGCGTGTCGCGGACCACGTTGTACAACAAGATCCGCACCTACGACCTCGTCGTGCCTCCCTAGCCCGGGGAAATGAGCTCGGCTTCGGCGCCTCTGCTATCCTGATCTTTCGTCGCACCGCCCGGTGTGAGGCTCCGGAGGATCGATGCAGGCTTCAATCCACTCACGCAGAGGACGTCCGCGAGCTTCCGGGTCACGACCATCTCTTCCCCGTCCGGCCTGGCCGACCGCTGTACCTGTCGTAGTCGAGAAGGTCGCTCGCAGAGCTCGACGATCGAGCATGATGGAGAAGCTGGCGTGACGCGGTGCCGGGTCGCAATCGTCGGAGCTGGAATCACCGGGCTCGCCGCGGCCGCCTGGCTCGAGCTCGACGGCGGCATCCACGAGGTCCGGGTTCTCGACGCGGACACGCGACCGGGAGGCAAGATTCGGTCGGAAACGGCGGACGGCCACGTACTCGAATGGGGTCCGCAGGGCTTCCTCGACTCGGCGCCGGACACCCTCGAGCTGGTCGATGCCCTCGACCTCCGGTCCGAGATCGTGTCCGCGGACAGTCGCGGTGCAGACCGCTTCATCGTCCGTGGCGGACGCCTGCGCCGGGTCCCGACATCACCGCTGGCGTTTCTGACCTCGGACATTCTCGAGCTTGGCGGCAGGCTCCGTGTCCTGGCGGAGCCGTTCGGCCGACGGCGGCCAGAGGGTGACGAGTCGGTCTTCGACTTCGCCCGCCGCCGCATTGGGCGGCGTGCAGCGGAGGTCCTCGTCGACGCGATGGTGACCGGCGTCTTCGCTGGTGACTCGCGGAGCCTCTCCCTCGCCGCCACGTTTCCACGCATGGCGGCGATGGAGGCAGAGCACGGTTCGCTGACCCGGGCGATGCTGGCCCGCATCGCCGCCGCACGGCGCGAGGGTCGACACGGAGGTGGGCCTTCCGGACCGGCCGGCACGCTGACCACCTTTCGGGGCGGCATGAACCAGCTGCCCGAACGGCTCGCCGCCCGCCTCGGGGACCGCCTTGTGCTCGAGGCCAGAGTCACGCGGCTCGAGCGCACCGCTCAGGGGTTCCACCTCCGCGGCGAGGGCGTCGACCTGGTTGCCGACTCGGTGCTGCTTTCGCTGCCGGCCCGAGCCACGGCTCGACTGCTGGCGGAGCATGCGCCAACGGCGGTACCCGCGCTGGAGTCAATGACGACGGCGCCGATCGCGGTCCACATGAGCTCGTACTCCGACCGCGCCGCGTTCGGACATCCTCTGGACGGCTTCGGCTTTCTCGTCCCCGGTGTCGAGCGCCTCGGAATACTGGGCACGCTCTTCTGTCACGCGATCTTCCCTGAGCAGGCACCCCCCGGCCATCTCTTCCTGCGCACGATGGTCGGTGGCGCACGCGATCCGGAGGGGGCGAGACTCGACGATGCCGCGCTCGACGAGGTGGTCCGTGTTGCGCTCGACGGTGTCCTCGGCGGACGTCCGGAACCCGATCGACGGTGGATCGTTCGGTGGCCGGAGGGCATCGCTCAGTACCGTCTCGGTCACCTCGATCGGGTCGTTTCCGTGGAGACTGCCGTTCGCGAAGTGGGGCTCGAGGTGGCGGGTTCGCCCTACCGGGGCGTCTCGGTCAACGACTGCATCCGGCAGGCTCGCGACGCGGCGCACCGCATCGGCGCGCGGTTGTCCTGAAATCGTCTGCCGCGTTCAGTCCTTCTTCTCCAGCGCCGCCCTGAGCTGGGCCCCGAAGCCGGTCATTGCGCTGCCGCCGCTGGGATTGTTGCCGCGGTCCATGTGCTGAAGGTACTCCTGGCGCTCCAGATCGCGCTGCTGAGCCCGCACCGAGAGGCTGATCCGCCGACGTTCAGGATCGACCGAAAGCACCTTGGCGGCGACTGTCGCGCCGGGCTCGTACACGGTCCGGGGATCGACGTTTCGGTCCTGACCGAGCTCCGAGGCCGGAATCAGGGCGCTGATACCGGGCTCGAGCTCGACGAAGACGCCGAAGTCCGAGCCGTTCTCCACCACGCCTTCGACGGTCTGCCCTTCCTGGTAGCGCATCTCGACACGCTCCCAGGGGTCGTGGTCCGGCACTTCACGCAGGGTGAGCCCGATACGATGGTTCTCCGGATCGACCTCGCGGATCCAGCCGGAGATCTCCTGACCCACCTCGAGCGTGGGGTCCTCGAGCTCGAGCCCCGGAGGCAGCTGACTGACATGCAGAAGACCGTCAACCCCTGCGGCGAGCTCCACGAAGGCACCGAACGGAGCCTTGCGCACCACCACGCCGGCGAATGGAGCGCGCACCGAAAACGTGTCGCCGACATCGGACCAGGGGTCTTTCTCGAGCTGCTTGATACTGAGCGAGATCCGGTTCTTCTCCCGGTCGATGTCGAGGATCTTGACCGTAACCGGCTGGCCTTCTTCGAGGACGTCGCGCGGGTTGCCGACTCGGCGATGGCTGATCTCGGTGACGTGGACCAGACCGTCGACACCACCGAGATCGACGAAAGCGCCGAAGTCGGTGAGCGAACGGACATTGGCATCGACCACTGCACCCACCTCGAGGCGTTCCCACGCTTCACGCCGGGCCTGCTCCTTCTCCTCGCGGAGGAGCGCCGCGCGTGACAGCACGAGCTTGCGGTCTTCAGCGCTGTACTCGAGGATTTTGAAACGATAGGTCTTGCCCAGATGCTGGTCGAGGTCATCCGAACGGAGGTCGGAGATGTGCGAAGCCGGGCAGAACCCGCGCATCCCTGCCACCGTGACATCGAAACCGCCCTTGCGGCGACCCACCACTTTGCCCTCGACCGGGAGCTCGTTGGACAGCGCCTCGCCGAGCTTCTCCTTCGAGCGCTGCTCGAGCGCGAGCCGACGCGACACGCGAACCTCGTCCTCGACCGAGACCACGACCACCTCGACCGGGTCCCCCGTCCCCAGCTCGTCAAGCTCGGTTCGGTCGAGCACCGCCTCGGACTTGCCGCCTATATCCACGAGGGCGACATCGCCGTGAATGGCGGCAATCGTGCCCTCGACCACGGAGCCAACCGTGATCTCCTCGGCAAGGTTGTCCATCAGAGCGTGCTCGAAGTCCATCATGTCGCGGGATGTGTCGTTCATGGCAGGCCTCTTGACCCGAACGCGGCCGGAGCGGCGTCCAGCGGGCGGGAATGATACCACAGGAGGTGGTCACCCGGGATTCAACGGGCCATACGGCGGCGTCGTACAATCGCGCCATGTGGAAGGTCCGTCTCGCCGGTGAAGCGCTTGGGCTGGTGCTCGTGGCCTGGCGCCGGAGCCTGCGCACCACGATTCGCGGCCTCGAACGTCTCGAGCTGCACCCCCGTGCCGTTCTGGCGACCTGGCATGGCCGCATGCAGTGCCCAATCTTTGCGATCGCGAACCGGGGCGTTCTCACCATGTCGTCACGCTCAACTGACGGCGAAATCGCCGCGCGGGCGATTACCCGGCTCGGTCTCGTTCCGGCTCGGGGATCCGTGTGGAAAGGTGGCGCGGAGGCCTACGAGCAGATTCGCACCTGGCTCAAGGAGGGCCGTGGGCAGCTGGTCGGTCTCACGGTTGATGGACCCCGCGGCCCGATCGCGCAGCCGAAGCGCGGAGCAATCGAGCTCGCTCGCTCCTTTCAGATTCCTCTCATTCCCATCAGCTTCTCGAGCCGACCCTTTTGGCGGTTGCACTCGTGGGACCACATGATCATCGCCCCCCCGTTCTCGAGGGTCGTGGTGGAGCTCGGCGAGCCGCTGTGGGTTGCGGAGGACCAGCGTCCGGCCGCCGCACGCGCTGCCCTCAAAGCCCGGCTCGACGAGATCACCGAGCGCCTCGACGTCGAGCTCCATGGCCGCTCCTTGTGGCCGGAAGTATCGCCTCGAAGCTGAGCAGTTCCCGCCCGGCGCTCTTTCGCAACCCCCTCTCCCTGCTGCCAGCAGCCGACGGTTGTCTCGAACATCCACGCGGAGAGAGCCACCGCAAGCGACAGCCCCGCTATACTGCGGCTCGAGGCGGACAATCGGAGTGCTCGAAACGGTTGTCGCAACCTTCAGGACCGAAGTGACACACTCCATCAGACGCTCTGCGGGCCTGGCCCTGATCGTGCTCGTTGCCGGCATGAGCCTGTTCCAGTGGCACCATGCGGGTCGCATGGCGGAGCAGCGCCTCGGGTTCGCGATCTCCGTCGCGCGGGAGGGAGGGCTGCTCGTCGAGAGCGTCAATCCCGAGCTCGGTGCGTCGTCCGCAGGCGTCCTCGCCGGCGACCGGCTGATAGCCGTCGATGGTCTCCGGGTCCGCGACTACGCTGACTACGACCGTGCCGCGCTCGGATTCAGGGCCGGTCAACCGGCCCGGCTGACGATTCGCCGCGATGGCGCCGAGCTGACCCTCGAAGCGGTCCCCGGCGCCTCGGTGCCGTGGGCCATCCTGATCATCAACACACTGGCTGCGCTCGGCTACCTGGGTCTGGGACTGCTCGCCCTCCAGCAGCAGCCGCCCGATCTGCGCAGCCGGCTCTTGTTCTGGTTCTCCGCCGCGGTCGCGATCGAGCTCGCCCTGCCAGCGCAGCTCTCGGACGGCACCCTTGCCGAAGTGATTGGTTCGAGCCTGTTCTTCCTGCTCAGCGGGCTCCAGATGGGGCTTGAGCTCGACCTCGCGGCCGCCATCCCCCGACGTGCGCCGTGGATGATCGGTCGCGCCACGCCACGCCGGCTGTTCTATGGTGCTGGGCTCTCATTTGCGGCTCTTGGCGTCTTCACCGAGGTCGCGGAGGCGCTCCGCTTTCCTGCGTTGGTCTGGACCACCGACCAGGTTGTCGTCGCTCTGGACGTCGTCCTGCTCCCGACCTGGGCGCTCGCCGTCGTCCTCATCATGCTCGGTCAGGTGCGCCGGTCCACCACGTCCCGAGAGCGGACCCAGGCCTTGCTGGTCCTGCTTGGCGTGCTGCCGTGGGCCACCTACACCTTTGTGTCGACTTTCGCCAGTGCCCTGGGGCGACCACTGCCGGGCGTGCTCGACACAGTGGTCCAACCGCTGGCGCTGCTCGCCTACCCTCTCGCGGTCTTCATCGCGATCTTCCGTTACCGACTCGTCGACATCGAAATCGTGGTGCGCAGGGGATTGGTCTACACCATTGTGACCTTGGCTCTGGCGGCGGTCGCTCTCGGCCTGCTCTGGATCGGCGGCAATGCGGTCTCGCTCGTGGTTGTCGGAGGCAGGCTCCCCGTGTGGCTGATCAGTGCGGTTGCGCTGTGCACCGGGCTCCTGTTCGCCCCGCTGCGCGGTGCCGTTCAGCGTGTGATCGACACTCGCGTGTTCCCTGAACGGATCGCCATGCGCAAGCGACTGACGCAGCTCGCCGAGACCTTGCCCGCGCTCGGTAGCCTCCCGGCCATGGGGCGCCACCTGGTTGCTGAGATCCGGGACATCTTCGACGCCCGTTCGGCGTCGCTCCTGGTCGCCGACCCGCGCACCGCAATCCTGGTCAGCCTCGCCTCCACGGCCATCGACCTCGACGGCAATGCCGAACACTCGCTGCTCCTCGGTCCGGACGACGAGGGAGTCCGGATGCTTCGGCAGACCGGACGACTGATTCCCGCACAGGCGGTCGGACGTCGCAGCGCCACCATCGCACAGCGACTCCAGCAGTTCGACGCACAGTGGGCGCTGGCTTTGCGCTCCGGCGACAATCTGGTCGGTATCCTCCTGCTCGGTCCCAAGAACGACGGCGCTCGCTTCGTCGGAGAAGAGATCGAGCTCCTGGGACTGTTCTCGCACACCATAGCCAGCGTGCTCGAGAACGTGCGCCTGTTCGAGTCCGCGACCTATGAGCGCCTGACCGGTCTTCTGCGGAGAGAGGCCGTGCAGGACATCCTCGCGCAGGAGATCCAGCGCGCGGTCCGACACGATCGGCCTCTCTCGGTCGGCATGGCCGACATCGACGAGTTCAAGCGGGTCAACGACCGCTACGGCCACCTCGCCGGCGACACCCTTCTCAAGATGGTCGCCCAAGCGCTCAAGGATGGGCTCCGTACCAGCGATGCAGTCGGACGCTACGGCGGCGAAGAGTTCCTGTTTGTCCTTCCCGAGACGGATCTGGCGGGGGCAGTGCAGGTCGCTGAAAAGGCGCGAGCCACGGTCGAAACTCTCGAGCTCGCGGTGGAGCATGACGTCCCGGTCAGGGTCACGATCTCGATCGGGCTCGCCCAGATCGGCCCGCAGCACGCCGGAAAGGAGTCGACGCGAAGGCTGATCGCTGACGCCGACGTGGCGCTGCTGCGCGCAAAGCGCGCCGGCCGGAACCGGGTCGTTCCCATCCATCCCGTGCCCTCGTCGCAGCTCGACGCGGGCTCATCCGCATGAGGACGCTTCCGGCCGGACCTGCGTTACGCCGGCTCAGGCAGCGGCCAAAGCTCTGACCGCCTCCGCCGCACCCGGTGATCTGCCCACAAGATCGGCGGAGCCGATCGAGGCAGCGCGCACCGCAGAGCCCCCCGGCCGCGGTCACCCGACGCAAGGGCGATCGGCGGGCTGTGCGGTGCGCGCTGCTAGCCCAGAAGGCCCTCAAGCTCATCGGCGAGTGCGCGGAGTCCGATAGCCACCCGCCGGATTCTCGTGACCTTCTCGTCCTCTATGGAAGCGCCGCGGTAAACTCGCTTGAGCGCCTCGAAGAGCGCCATCTGGGGCGCGACGACGGCATGCACGCGAGTGCCCGTCAGTGCTGCGATCTGAGCACATGAGCCTTCATCGTGGGGTTCCGTCATGGCGATTGTGAGCTCGCCCTCACGCACCCTCAGAGGCAGGCATCCGAGGCGCATCGCATCGGTGAAGGACATCAACGCGAGGGCGTCGGCCTCCGGAAACTCCGACGAGGGATCCACCGCCTCCACTTCCAGCTGCTCGCCCAGGATGCGGGCGAGCGAGGCGCTATCGACGAGGCCGAGGCGAAGCAGGGTTGAGCCGAGCCGCTCTCCGGTACCGCGCTGAACCTCGAGCGCCGTCCGCAGTGACTCGTCGTCGACCAGCTGCTTGTCGCACAACATCTCTCCGAGTCTCCTCGCGTTCATGACACCGTCCTCCTACCTCAAGCCCGTCGTTGACACCGGTTCGAGCTCCGGCTGGTGATGACGAATGGTAGCGCGGAACCAGCTCGGGCGAACCGTACCCGAGCGTCCCGCTCTCCTTCATCAGCCCCCGAACCGGACTGCGAGCTCCACCCGACGCCCATGAATGCCTAGCGGCTCGACCGTGACCAAGCTCGAGCCCAGGTCGAGGACGATGTCAATCTCCGCTGGCACATGGTCCCCGTGCACGCCGATCCGGATCCGCAACAGGTCCTCGCGATGAAGCTCCAGCGTCGCATTCCCGCGGTAGTCGGTGACGCCGATGATGCGGACGACGTACCGTGGCGGTTCACTCAACGACCCGTAGTGGACGGCGTCTCGCGGGATGTCACGGTTCGCCTCCACCGTGACCACCACGCCGGCGGCGTCGCGGCGCCACGCGACCCTGTCGACGATCAACGATGCGGATGCAGCAGTCTGCCCGGACCTTTCAGTCGTGTCTGCGGCCTGGGAGCCGCCGTCCTCGGACGCGGCACTCGGAGCGGCCGCGGCATCGTGGTTGGGCCCGAGCTCGACCGAACCGGCGCGCTGCACGGTGGCAGGGGTCGGACGTGTCGAGGATTGCGGCATGAGGCGGTGCGAGATCGCTGAGCCGATGTGCCCCACACTCTCGATCAGGTTGAGCGGTCCGAGGTAGATCACGACCAGCATGAGACAAAGGACCGCGAGGGCGATCAAAATCATGCGGACAGGGTTCGGCGGCCGCAGCTCGGCGGGGATCTCCTCGGTCTCCCACGGCGGCAGCGTGAAATCGAACTCCGATCCGACCTCGTCGGTGACTCGGATCTCCGGCGCGCGCTCGTGGGGTTGAGTGGTCGGTTGTGCCTCCTCGTTCAAGGCGCGGCGGGGCACGCCTTCCTGCTCGGGCAGGACCGGAGGTCGGTCTGGCCGATCCCTGTCGGCCGGCGACGGCTCCGGAGCGAGAGGCTCTCCCAGAGGAAGGGACCGTTCGACCGGCGCCGGGGCGGTCCCGACGAGTGCTCTCGCCTTGCCCAGCCGGACGCCTCCCAAGCGCACGCTCCCGCTCTTGCCGTCCGGGTACTGCTCGAGCAGGCGGGCAATAAGCTCCCTCGCCTGGGCGGTCAGGCGGGTGAACCGGATCGCCATGCCTGTCGGCAGGCCCGCGGTGACCTCGGTCCGCGTCCACACCACCTCGCCCTGGCCACGAATGAGACTCGAGCCGTCACGGAGGCGCGCCTCGAAGGACAGCCGGGTACCGGCGGGAGCGGGATCCGGGACGGTGAGGAACATGCCGCCGCGGGAGAGATTGCCCGCGGCGACACTGAGGAAGGAGGAGAACGAGTCGTACATGAGCTCGACGTGCAACTCCGCGCGAGGATCTTGGCGGCGTTCCCGATCGAGTTCCCCGGCTCCGTCCATCTCGCCTTCACCCTCCAACCGAGTCGCGGCGGGTCGCGCAGCTCTCGGTCGCCGTCACTCGACGGAGCAGAATACAACAGGCGACACAACCTGAGCTTCCGCACGGCGCCCTGTCCCGAGTGCGGGTCGGCCCGCTCAGCTGTCCCCGTCGGCGCGTAGCGCCCGCGCCCGGTCGCGGTACCGCTGGGCAGCGGACTGGTCGCCGCGTGCGGTCTCGAGGCGCGCCATGGCTTCCCACACTTCAGGCTCGTCGCGGTAGTTGTGCCGTGCCTTGCGGAGGTAGTGCCTGGCCCGCCGCACATCGCCCTGCGCCATTTCGCTGTCGGCGAGGGCTATGAGCGTGAACGGGCTCGAGGAACCCTCGCCGGCGGCGCGTAGGGCCGCACCGGCCTGGTCCTCGAGACCCTGGCGTCGGTAGAGGTGCGCCAAGTTGGTCAGCGCGGACGGGTTTCCAGGTTCGACTTCGAGGGCGTGACGATACGATTCGAGCGCACTCTCGAGCCTGCCCTGTCGGAACTGGATCACACCGAGTCCGATCCATGGTGCGGCCAGCTCGGGTCCGAGCTGTGTCGCGATGCGGAAGTTGAGCTCGGCGCGCTCGACATCGCCCTCGCGAATGGCATCGCCACCGAAGTTGGTATGGAACAGCGCGCTCGCCGCGAGGTCGTCGATCACCCGCGTCTGGATGTAGGGGGTTTCAGATCTCTCGTAGAAATCGAACAGGTAGAGGCGGCTCGCCTCGGAGTAGCCGGCAACGACGTGCCGGTTGACCACCACGATGTCCTCGTCCCGTTCGACCGTCGGCGTACGCTGCACCATCACCAGGAATCCCGGCAGGCCGATGCTGCGGGCGAGGCTGACGAACATGGACGTGAAGGCCAGGCAGTTTCCCCGACGCTCCTTGAACGCCCGCTTCCCCGGAAGCGTCACCTTCTGGTCGTAGCTGAATGGAAACTCGCCCGGAGCGAAAAGCGCCGCCTGAAGCTTGTTGAGCCGGCTCACCGTACCGGTGTCCCGCTCGGTGACGGAGCGAGCCCACTTTTCCATGTCAGGAGTGATGTCGAACGGATACACGACATCTGCCGGATCGAGGCCGCGTTCGATGACCGCGGCCGTCCACGATGCACGACCGAAGTAGATCGGGTCGCGCCCACCGTTGGCGGAGGTGGACGCGCAGGCAACCAACGCGACGACAAGGCAGACCGCGAGGACGCTCCAACGCTTCATGCTCTGCATCTTACGACACCGCTTTGCAGAGGTTACACTGAGGTCGCCACATCATGCGAATCCACCAACGGGCCGGACGGGCTCGTCCCGCCGAAAGAACCTAGAATGTCGCGGTGGCGATTCTGATCGATCTCGAGTCGCGCTCCTTCGCGGCCAGCGTGACCGACCTCGTGGGCGAATCCGGAAATCGCGCGATCGGGCTCAACGGCTCCGGGCTGTCACGGCTGTGGATCGGCCAAGAGCTCCACCGGCGGGTCCAGGAGGAGCTCGCCGCGGTCTCGCCCGGGTTCGAGGCCGAGGTCCCGGTGCGTTTCGAGACCGTCGTGGACGGCTGGCGCGTCACGGTCGTCGGGCGTGCCGACGGAGTGATCCGCCTTGATGACCACGTGGTCCGAGTCGACGAGATCAAGACCCTGCACTTCGCCGTCGATCTCCATAACCTCTATGCCAGCGAGCGTCTCGACCGCTTCAGACGCCAGGTCAGTCTCTACGCCGCCGCGCTCTCCGGCGACGACGTACCTGCCTCGGCGCGGCTGGTGCTGGTTGACATCGTCACCTTCGAGGAGCGACACGAAGAGGTCGTCTGGGATCGTACCTCGGTCGACGATTGGCTGGGGCAGACGGTCCGGAGGCTCATCGCGATCGAGCAGCGGCGGCTCGAACGCCTCGAGCGACTCCGCGCCGAAGCCAGAGATCTGCCCTTCCCTCACCCCGAGCCACGGCCCGCCCAGATGCCGATGGGCGCGGCGGTGGAAGCGGCGCTGGGCGAGCAGCGTCACCTTCTACTCGCCGCACCTACCGGGGCCGGGAAGACCGCGGCGGTGATGCACGCCGCCCTGCGCCGAGCGCTGCTCGACGGCCACAGGCTCTTCTATCTGACCGCCAAGACGCTCCAACAGACGCTCGCGGTTGAGACCGTCCGCTCGATGCAGCGGGACGGCTTCCGGAGCCTCCAGCTCCGCGCCAAGGGCAAGATGTGCGCAAATGCGGAGATGATCTGCCACGAGGAGTTCTGCCCCTTTGCGCGGGAGTACGGCGTCAAGCTGATCCGCTCCCAGCTGCTGCCGACACTGCTCGACTCCGGCAGCCACTTCGAGCCGGACCGGATCTTCGACGCGGCACGCCAGCATGAGGTGTGTCCTTTCGAGGTGTCGCTCGACCTGCTGCCCGACGTCGATGTCGTGATCTGTGACTACAACTACGTCTTCGACCCGGTCATCGGGCTCGCCAGCCTGCTCGGGGGCGGCGCACTCCAGAGGGCCGTCCTGATCGTCGATGAGGCCCACAATCTCGTCGAGCGCAGCCGCGAGTACTACTCCCCCTCCCTTTCATCAGCGATCCTCCAACCCGCTCTGGGCTTCCTTGCCGGCCGGGAAAACGCTCTCTTTCGTCGCCTTGCTGCAGTGATAGGGACACTCGCCGAGCTGGTTGAGGGCACGGTCCGCGACGCGATCGAGGACCGCCACGACGCCGAGAATCCGGTCGAGCTCCCCCGCCGCGAGCTCACCGAGATCAGGATCGAGCTCGATGCAGCCATCCTGCAGTACTTCCTGTACAAGCGCGAGCACGAGCTGTGGAGCGCCGACGATCCGGTGCTCGACGCGTTCTTCCAGCTCACCCACTTTCACCGTGTCCTCGGGCTCGGCGGCGAGGAGTTCGTGCACCTCGCAGGGCGCACGGCTGTCGGAGAAGTCCGCCTGCGCATCGTTTGCCTCGATGCCTCTCGGTTCCTCGGTGCAGTGCTCGAGGAGAGCGGCGGCTGCGTGGCGATGTCGGCGACGCTCGAGCCCTTCGAGTTCTACCGCGATCTGCTCGGGTTTGACGATCACCGCACTGACACGCTTGCGGTGCCGTCTCCGTTCCCTGCCGAGAACCGCCTCGTGCTGGCCGTCGATGATGTCGACACCACGTGGCGTCGACGGCTCGAGCACGCCGACGCCATCGCCGGCTGGATTTCCAGGCTCGCGGAGCCGGGCCTCAACGCACTGGTGCTGTTTCCGAGCTACGCCTTCCTGGAGACTGTCCTCGACCGCTTGCCGGGGATGGCCCATGAAGTCCTGGTGCAGCAGCGAGGCGCGTCCGACGCCGAGCAGCAGGAGCTTCTCGGCCGCCTCTCCTCGGGTCGCTCACAGCTCGTGCTGGCGGTCCTCGGTGGGATCTTCGCAGAGGGTGTCGACTACCCCGGCGACATGCTCTCCCAGGTCATGGTCGTCTCGCCGGGGCTACCGCTGTACAACCTTGAGCGGGAGATGCTCAAGGCCTACTACGCCGCGCACTACGGCAGGGGATTCGAGTACGCCTACCTCGTGCCCGGCATGACGCGGGTGGTCCAGGCCGCTGGCCGGCTCATCCGCTCGGCCACCGATCGCGGCACGATCGTGCTGCTCTGCCGCCGGTTTCTCGACCGCCGCTACGCCGCGCTGCTGCCCGACGAGTGGATTGACGGCGACCCTTCTGCCCTCCTCCACCCCGATCCCGTCGCCGCGGTGCGCGCGTTCTTCTCGCCGCCGCGAGACGTCGGCTGTAAGATGCCGCCGGAGGACCCATGCGCGGACAGCTGATCGCCGTGATGGTCGGCCTGCCGACGCTCGCGATCTTGAACTCGTTGTGGTTCGGCCGCGAGCTGAAGCGGACGGTTCGAGCGATCGGACGGCTGCAGTCGACCGCCGATCTCGAGCGCTACAAGCGGGTGGTCGCACGCCAGATGAGCGCGGCGCTGGTCCAGCTCGTTCTTCTCGCCGCGCCCCCGATCCTGTTTGGGATCGGCGCCGTGACTGGTTTGCTCGGCATGAAGGACCTCATCTACGTGGTTCTCCCCGCCGTCGCGGTTCTCCTGGTCGCGGCGGGTTTCCGCCGCGTCGAAGCTGAAGCTCGCCAGATCCCCGCGGAGAGTGAGGAGCTGGCCCGACAGCGCGACGCGGTCGTCCGGACTTGGCTCAAGCGGCCGCTTCCCGACTGGTGAGCCCCCCGCAGACCTCTCGTACATGCCGCCAATCCGGCACGGTCCCGCCGGGCGGTGGGCCGCCCCACTTCAGCCCGCCGGTGCTCGCCTGGTTCGCTGCGCGCCTCGGCGCGCCGACGCCTGTCCAGGCTGCCGCGTGGCCGCGGATCGCCGCCGGAGAGCATCTCCTGGTGACTGCTCCGACCGGAAGCGGGAAGACGTTGACCGCCTTCCTGTGGGCGATCGACCGGCTCGTTTCCGGCGCCTGGTCCGCCGGTGGCGTCCGGGTCGTCTACGTATCGCCGCTCAAGGCCCTGGCCAACGACATCAGGCGCAATCTTCTGGTGCCGCTCATCGAGCTTCCCGAGCACTGCCGCGTCGCTCAGCTGCCGATGCCGGAGATCCGTGTGGCCGTGCGATCGGGGGACACCAGCGAGGCGGAGCGACGGCGGATGCTCCGCCATCCGCCGGAGATCCTCGTGACGACCCCCGAGAGCCTCAACCTGATGCTACTCTCCGGCCGCTGGCGGCTCCTATTCACCGAGGTGCGCACCGTCATCCTCGACGAGGTCCACGCCCTGGTCGGCGCCAAGCGCGGCCTGCACCTGATGACCGCAGTCGAGCGCCTGGCGCGAATCAGCGGCGAATTCCAGCGCCTTGCCCTCTCCGCCACGGTCGAGCCCGCCGCGCGGGTCGCGGCATGGGTCGGGGGGCGGGCTCCAGGGGGCGAGGGCGGACCATCCCGCCCCCGCTCGGTCGGAGTGGTGAGGGTACCGTCGGACAAGCGCTACGACTTCGAGGTCCGGACCACCGGTGCGCTCGTGGGCCCCGGCGGCGACGAAGACGCGTGGGTCGCTCTCGCTGCCGAGCTGCGGGCGACGATCCGGCGCAATCGTTCGACGCTGGTCTTCGCGAACAGTCGACGAATGGTCGAGCGCCTCGCTCGGATGCTCAATGAGGACGCCGGCGAGGCCCTGGTCTGGTCCCACCACGGTTCGCTCTCACGCGAGGTCCGGGCGGTCGTCGAGGAGCGCCTCAAGGATGGCGAGCTGCGGGCGATCGTCGCCACCAACTCCCTCGAGCTCGGGATCGACGTCGGAACGATCGACGAGGTCGCGATGGTCCAGGCGCCGCCGACGATTGCCTCGACGGTCCAGCGCCTGGGTCGCGCCGGCCATGCGGTCGGGGCGGTGAGCCGAGGCCGACTCTACCCGACACACCCGCGCGACCTGCTCCAGGCCGCCGTGCTGGGACGGGCGGTGCTCGACGGCGAGCTCGAACCGGTGCGTCCTGTCGCCGGCGCCCTCGACGTCCTCGCCCAGGTCATCGTCGCCATGTGTGTCGCGGCGACCTGGCGGGTCGACGACCTCTACGATGCGGTCCGCACTGCGGACGGCTACGCCGAGCTGCCACGGCGCCACTTCGACCTGGTGCTCGACATGCTCGCCGGCCGCTATGCGTCGACGCGGTTGCGCAGCCTGCGTCCGCTGGTCACCCTCGACCCGATCGACGGCACCGTGCGCACCCGCGCCGGCGTCGAACGCCTGCTCTACCTGTCGGGCGGCACCATCCCTGACCGGGGCTACTTCCAGCTCCGGCTGGAGGGTTCCGGAGCACCGCTCGGCGAGCTCGACGAGGAGTTCGTGTGGGAGCGGTCGGTCGGCGACACCTTCACCCTCGGCGTCCAGAGCTGGCGTATCGAGCGCGTCACCCACAACGATGTCTTCGTGGTCCCAGCCCGCGGCCGGGCCTCGATGGCGCCCTTCTGGCGAGCCGACGAGCGCGACCGCTCGTTCTTCCTCTCCGAGCGGGTCGGGCGGCTGCTCGAGCGCATCGAAGGGTGGATCGACGGGGCCGATGCCGCCGACCGGCTCGCCGCCGAGCTGCCGCTGTCGACGGCGGCCGCCGCTGAGTTGGTCTCCAGCCTGCGCGCCCAGCGTGCCGCCACCGGCGCGCTGCCGCATCGGCACAGGCTCGTCATCGAGCACACCTCGGCCATGGACGCCGGCTCCGACCATCGCCGAGTCGTGCTCCACACCCTATGGGGCGGACGCGTCAACCGTCCGTTGGCATCAGTTCTCACCGGCAGGTGGCAGGAGCGCTTCGGCGCGCGTCCGGACGTCGTGCACGACGATGACTGCATTGCGCTGACCTTTCCCGCCGACCATCGGCCCGACGCCATTCTCGCCCTGGTCGACGTCACCGGCCTCGAGGACGCGCTGCGGCGAGAGCTCGAGGGGACCGGGTTCTTCGGAGCGCGCTTCCGTGAGGCCGCCGGGACCGCCCTGCTGCTGCCACGGGCAGGCTTTCGGCGGCGAACGCCACTGTGGCTGCACCGGCTGCGCGCGAAAGAGCTGCTCGACGCCGTGGCGCCGTCGGGCGACTTTCCGCTCGCACTCGAGGCGTGGCGGTCCTGCCTACAGGACGAGTTCGATCTTGCCGCACTGCGCGGCGTCCTCGACGAGATCCGCGACGGCTTGACCCGTGTCCACGAGGTCCGGACCGACACCCCCTCCCCCTTCGCCGCCAACGTGCTGTGGAAGGAGACCAACGCGCTCATGTACGCCGACGATGCGGCGTCTTCCGCACGTCGTGTCGGTGTGCGAGGCGACCTCGTTCGCGAGCTCGCGACCTCGTCGGCATTGCGGCCGCGACTTTCGGCCGAGCTCGTGGCGAAGCTCGAGGCCAAGCTCCAGCGCAGAGCCCCCGGCTGGTCGCCCCGTGACGGCGACGATCTCGGGGACTGGGTCCGCGAGCGCCTGTTGATCCCCTTCCCCGAGTGGGAGGAGCTGATCGACGCAATGCGACGAGACCACGGCGCAGATGCAGACGCCGCCATCGCCGCCTGCGCCGACCGCGTCGTAACAGTCTTCGAGGCCGGGGACGAACGCCCGTGGAGCGTGGTCCATATCGCCGAGCTCCCGCGTGTCGCCACTGCACTCGGCCGCGACCTCCGCGCGCTCCGCCTCGGGCCAACCTGTTCGGAAAGTCACGCGGACGCCGCCGCGGCCCTGCTCGCCCGGTTCGCGCGCCGGCGCCGTGACGAAGATGGCCGCGGCCCGGACCTCCCCGCCATGCTCGGCGAGTGGCTGCGAGCATACGGACCACGTCCGGTCGGCGCCGTTGCCCGTGCCCTGCGCCTCGACCCGAACCACCTCGCGGCGGCACTCGCAGCCCTCGCGGAGAACGAGGAGGTCGTTCTCGACCTGCTCACCGCCGACGCGGTGGACATCGAGGTCGCGGATCGGGAGAACCTCGAGCGCGCGCTGCGCCTCGCCCGCTCCG
Organism: uncultured Thermoanaerobaculia bacterium; assembly: GCA_964597585.1. GTDB lineage: Bacteria > Acidobacteriota > Thermoanaerobaculia > Thermoanaerobaculales > Sulfomarinibacteraceae > CAVSIS01. Next base: position 13,929 of record CAZQYU010000001.1, on the reverse strand, counting down.
CCGCCCGTCCCGAGCTCACCCCGCTGCCCGCCGTGAATGTGCCGCTCTTCCTTGCCTGCCATCAACACCTCGGCGTCGCCGACGCCGGCATCGACGACCTCCGCGGCGCCCTGGAACCCCTGCTCGGCCTCGGCCTTCCCGCCGAGCTCTGGGAAACCGAGATCCTGCCGGCGCGTGTGTCGCCCTACCATTCGTCCTGGCTCGACACGCTGCTCGCGGAGACTGATCTCGAGTGGTTCGGCGTCGGGCCGCGCAGGGTCGGGTTCACCCTCGCAGGTGAGCGCGAGCTCGTCTTGGAGCCGGAATCCGGGACCGAGGCGGATCCGCTCTTCCCCCACCCGCTCGGACGCTTCGGGCTTGAGGAGCTCGTCGCCCACAGCGGGCTCGGATCGGCGGTGGTCACCGCGCGGCTGTGGGCCGGGGCCTGGCGCGGCGAGCTCTCGGCGGTCGGTTTCGATCCTGTCCGGCGCGGCGTGGCCACTCGATTTCGAGCGGCGGGGAATCCACAAGCCACCGCAGTTCGTCGCCCTCGTCGAGGCTCTCTCGACCGCTGGCGCGCCAGCCGCCCGTTCTCCGCGGCCTGGTACCGGATGGCCCCGCTCGAGCCCGTCGACGATCCCCTCGATCTCGAGCAGCACAACGCCGAGCGCGCCCGTCTGCTGCTCGAGCGTTACGGCGTCCTGTTCCGGGAGCTTCTTGACCGCGAGCCCGCGAACTTCACCTGGAGCACACTCTTCCGCAGCCTACGCCTGCTCGAGCTCTCGGGCGAGGTCGTCTCGGGCCGCTTCTTCGAGGGTATCCACGGGCTCCAGTTCGCGAGCCCGGCCGCAGTCCGAGCGCTGCTCGACGGCCTGCCTGAGGACCGGGTGTGGTGGCTCAGCGCCGCCGACCCCGCGTCTCCCTGCGGGCTCGGCATCGAGGGCCTTGGCAACGGCCTCCCCCGCCGGGTGGCCAGCAATCACCTCGTGTGCCACGGCCCGAGAATTGTCATCGTCTCCGAGGGTCGCGGGCGCCGCCTCGACATCAGGGTCGCACCGGACCACCCGTTCATCACCCGCTACCTGGAGTTCCTCAAGGTGCAGCTGGCCCGCACTGAACGGCCCGCGTCATCGCTCACAGTCGAGACCGTCAACGGCCAACCATCCTCGGCGAGCCCCTACCGTTCGTCCCTCCAAGCACTCTTCCACACCGCGCGGTCCGGAACCGGGCTGCGCCTCTCGCGGATGTATTGACCTCGCCCGCAGGAGCGAGAGGGTGAGAGGTGCGGGCTACACTGATTGGAGGAGGTCTCGCACTGATGACCCGTCTCAACGATCTCACCGCCAACGTCACCGTCCTCATCCTCGGGGGCGGCCGTGGAACCCGCCTCGAGCCTCTCACCCGCCTGCGCTCCAAGCCGGCTGTACCGATCGCGGGCAAGTACCGCCTGATCGACATCCCGATCTCGAACGCCATCAACTCGTCGATGGAACGGATGTACGTACTCACCCAGTTCAACTCGGTTTCGCTCCACCGCCATATCGGCCGCACCTACCGTTTCGACGCCTTCTCCCGCGGCTACGTCCAGATTCTGGCCGCCCAGCAGACGCCGAGGGCGCAGGCCTGGTTCCAGGGCACCGCAGACGCGGTGCGACAGAATCTCGGCTCGTTCGTCGAGCTACCAGGGGACCACGTCCTGATCCTGGCTGGCGACCACATGTACCGGATGGACTACCGCGCCCTGCTCGACGACCACGTCAAGCACGGTGCGGACATCACGGTCGGTGTGATGCCGTGCTCCGAGGAGGAGATCGCCGGTTTCGGCGCGGTCCGCGTCGATGATGACAACCGGATCCGCGAGTTTCGCGAAAAGCCCGCCACCCCTCAGGCACGCACGGGCATGGAGCTGCCCGAGGAGGTCATGCGCCGGGAAGGGCTCGGCGCCGCCGAGCCGTACCTCGGCTCGATGGGGATCTACATGTTTCGCAAGCGCGTCCTGCTCGAGTGTCTGGCGAGCGATGCAATCGACTTCGGGCGCGACATCATCCCGGCGGCGGTGGGCCCCTTCCGCGTGCAAACTCACTTCTTCAACGGCTACTGGCGCGACATCGGGACGATCCGGGCCTTCTTCGAAGCCCACATGGACCTCGTCTCCGACCATCCGCCATTCTCCTTCCACGACAACGAATGGCCGTTCTACACCCGGCCCCGGTATCTCCCGGGCGCCGAGCTCCGTCACTGCAGCTTCGACCGGGTACTGCTCGCGGACGGAACCCGGATCGAGGACTCGGTCGTCACGCACTCCGTGGTCGGCCTGCGCGCCATCGCCACCGGGTGCAGAATCGATCGCTGCCTGATCATGGGAGTTGACTCCCACGTTCCTGACGCCCCGGCCGACGCGCCGCCGGTCGGTATCGGCGAAGAGACCGAAATCGTGAACGCGATCATCGACAAGAACGCCCGGATCGGGCGCGGCGTGAAGATCGTCAACGAGCGGGGCCTCGACGAGGCGGAAGGCGATGGGTGGGCCATCCGCGACGGGATCGTCGTGGTTCCGAAGAACGCCGTCGTCCCGGACGACACCGTGATCTGATCTCGCCTGCAGATCTCACCGGTCCCCTGCTGCGAGCGCCGATCTGCCGGCGATCGCCGACCCTCTCGCAACCCACCACCTGCAGCGCGTCTCCAGACGCCTCGGCGGCTCGCCACTCGACGGCTCTACGCCGGCCGCATCTCGGCAGGCTCGCAGCTCGACCCGGTGAAAAGTGGGGGCTCGCTACTTCCGCTTTCCGCTTGCGCCGGCGAGGCGAAGCTGCGCCTTCCGGAAGTCTTTGTTCATCCTCGCGATCGCGGAGATCGAGATCTCCTTCGGGCAGACCGCCTCGCAGGAACGGTAGTTGGAGCAGGCGCCGAAGGCCTCGTCCTCCATCGCCGTCACCATCGCACGCGCCCGCGCATCACGCTCGGGCTGACCCTGCGGGAGCAGCCCGAGGTGCGCGATCTTGGCGCCCACGAACAGCATCGACGCGCTGTTCGGGCACGACGCCACGCAGGCGCCGCAGCCGATGCACTCCGCGAAGTCCATGGCCAGATCGGCGGTGTCCTTGGCGATGGGCTGTGCGTTGGCGTCGGGCGGCGCACCGGTCTGAACCGACACGTACCCCCCGGCCTGGATGATTCGGTCGAATGCGGAACGATCGACGATCAGGTCCTTGAGCACCGGGAACGCCTTGGCTCGCCACGGTTCGAGCACCAGCTCGTCACCGTCCGAGAAGTGCCGCATGTGCAGCTGACAGACCGTGCTGCCGCGCTGACCGCCGTGGGCGAGACCGTTGATGACGAAACCGCACGAGCCGCAGATGCCCTCGCGGCAATCGTGCTCGAACGCGACCGGTTCCTCGCCCTTCTCGATCAGCTCCTGGTTGAGGACGTCGAGCATCTCGAGGAACGACATGTGGGTGCTGACGTCGGCGAGCCGATAGGTCGCGAAACCGCCCGCGTCGTTTTGGTCCCTCTGGCGCCAGATGTGCAGCGTCAGCTTCATTTGTAGCTCCTCTGCGAGAGGTGGACGGTCTCGAACTCGAGCGGCTCGACGTGGCGCGCGGGCTCCTTGCCCTCGCCCCTGTACTCCCACACCGCGACGTGACAGAAGTCGTCGTCGTTGCGCAGGGCCTCGCCTTCGCTGGTCTGGTACTCCTCGCGGAAGTGGCCGCCGCAGGACTCTTCGCGGACTCGAGCGTCACGGCACATGAGCTCCGCGAGCTCGAAGTAGTCGATGACGCGCCCCGCTTTCTCGAGCTCCTGGTTGAGATCGGCCGCATCCCCCGGAATCCTGACATCCTGCCAGAACTGCCCTTGCAGCGCGCGGATCTTCTCGACCGCCCCGTCGAGGCCGTCCCCGGTCCGCGACATGCCGCAGTACTCCCAGACGATGGCGCCGAGCTCGCGGTGGAAGTGATCCACCGTGTGGTGGCCGTTGACTCCGAGTAGCCGCTGCACGCGGACCACCACCTCCGCCTCGGCGTCGCGCAGCTCCTGCTGGTCCGCCGCCACCTCGGGAAGCGTGTTCGAGGCAAGGTAGTCGCCCAAGGTGTACGGGATCACGAAGTAGCCGTCGGCGAGGCCCTGCATCAAGGCCGATGCTCCGAGGCGGTTGGCGCCATGGTCGGAGAAGTTGGCCTCCCCGAGCACGAACAGGCCGGGAATACTGCTCATCAGGTCGTAGTCGACCCACAAGCCACCCATGGTGTAGTGCGGGGCCGGGTAGATCCGCATCGGGACCTTGTACGGGTCCTCCCCGGTGATCCGAGCGTACATCTCGAACAGGTTGCCGTAGCGGTCGCGGATGACGTCCTCACCAAGGCGGCTGATGGCGTCGGCGAAGTCGAGGTACACCCCCCGCCCGCCGGGACCGACCCCCTGACCGTCGTCGCACGCGCGCTTGGCGGCGCGCGACGACACGTCTCGAGGGGCGAGGTTGCCGTAGCTCGGGTAGATCCGCTCCAGGTAGTAGTCCCGCTCCGGTTCCTGGATCTGGCCCGGCGCCCTTTCATCACCTGGCTTTTTCGGCACCCACACCCGCCCGTCGTTGCGCAACGACTCGCTCATCAGAGTGAGCTTCGACTGGTAGTCGCCGGCTTGAGGAATGCACGTGGGGTGGATCTGCGTGTAGCACGGGTTGGCGAAGCCCGCGCCCTTTCGGTGGCATCTCCACAGCGCGGTCGCGTTGCACCCCTTGGCGTTGGTCGAGAGGAAGAAAACGTTCGAGTAGCCGCCGGTGGCGAGCAGCACCGCATCACCGACCCACGACGCCACCTCGCCGGTGACCATATCGCGGGTGACGATGCCGCGGGCGTGACCGTCGACCACGATCAGGTCGAGCATCTCTGTCCGCGGATGGAGGCATACCGTCCCCGCGGCGACCTGCGCGGACAGCGCCGAGTAGGCCCCCAGCAGAAGCTGCTGTCCGGTCTGCCCGCGGGCATAGAAGGTCCGTGACACCTGGGCGCCGCCGAACGAGCGATTCGCGAGGTAGCCCGAGTACTCGCGCGCGAACGGAACGCCCTGCGCAACGGCCTGGTCGATGATGTTGACGCTCAGCTCGGCGAGCCGGTAAACGTTGGCCTCGCGGGAGCGGAAGTCGCCGCCCTTGACCGTGTCGTAGAACAGCCGGTACACGGTGTCGCCGTCGTTCTGATAGTTCTTGGCGGCGTTGATGCCGCCTTGGGCGGCGATCGAGTGTGCGCGTCGGGCGCTGTCCTGGTAGCAGAACGCTTCGACCCGGTAGCCGAGCTCGCCCAGGGAAGCGGCAGCGGAGGCGCCGGCGAGACCGGTGCCGACGACCAGGATCGTGTGCTTCCGCTTGTTCGCAGGGCTCACCAGCTTGAGGTCGCGCCGGCGCTGGCGCCACTTCTCCTCGACGGGACCGGAAGGAATGCGGGCGTCGAGCTTCATTGGCCGTTCCTCCTCACAGGTGCACGACGCCGGTGAGCACGGCGAGCGGCATGGAGATGTTGCCGGCCCCGATGGCCACGGCGAACAGGACCGCGGCGCGACGCCGCCACGGGTTGAGCTTCGGGTGGTCCCAGCCGAAGGTCTGGAAGAGGCTCCAGAGGCCGTGGTAGAGGTGCATCGCGAGCAGCGCATTGGCGAGAATGTAGAGGCCCGCCACCCAGGGGTTCTGGAACCCCGTGACGACGTTGTGGTAGACGTCGCCACGGACGAAACCGGGATGCACGGTACCCACCGTCAGGTCGAGGATGTGGAAGAGCACGAACGCGGCGATGATCGGTCCGCTCCACGCCATGGTCCGCGCCGCGTAGTCCACCGCAGGCGGACGGAAGACCCTGTACTTCACCGGTCGGCTTGCGCGGCTGCGGAGCCACACCTGGGCCGCCGCGACGATGTGCACGGCGACGCAGAACAGCAGCACGCAACGCGCCGTCCACAGCAGCGCCATGTTCTTGCGCAGGAGCTCGGCGTAGTGGTTCAGCTGCTCCGCTCCGAGGTAGAGCTGCAGGTTGCCGAGCATGTGCACCACCACGAAAAGGAAGAGGATGATGCCGGTCGCGGCCATCACCCACTTCTTGCCCAGCGTCGACTCGTAGAAACCGAGAATCCTGGTCATGGTCGCCTTCCAACCCTCCCGGTGAACGATTGCCTCATGAGACTGCGGGCGCTTCGGTCAGGGTACCCCCACCGCGGAGAATCCTCAATCTAAGCGGAGCGACGCCGACTCTCCGACCTTCGGCCGTCGGGCGATCGCGTGGCACGGGGCCGCGTGACCGCCACGCCGCGATCGGGGAGCTGCGGTGCTCTGATCACCGGTATCCAAAGAGCATCGCATACAGGATCAGGAAGATCAGCGTCAACCCGATACCAAGGGCCGTGAAACCGAAGATCCGGAAAAGCCTTTCGGTCTTGGGGGCAGCCGGACCAACGACCCGCTTTGCCCGCTCCTCCTCGGAGGCCTGCTCGACGAACTCCTCGTACTCTGCGGGCTTGTCGTGTCGGAGCTCTTCGAGCGAGACGCGACCGGTGAAGATCACCGGGTCCATCGGGAACTTGTCGGGACGGAAGTGCGTGTTGAAGAAGTGGATCGTGAAGATGAACCCGACCGCGAGCAGCGCCTCGTCGCTGTGGATGATGGTGGCGACGTTGATCGCCCAGCCCGGTAGGAAGCGGGTGAAGAACTCCGGGAACCAGAGCAGCAACCCGGTCGAGCCGATCACGAACACACCCCAGAACACCGCAAAGTAGTCGAACTTCTCCCAGTAGGTGAAGCGCCCGTACTCGGGACGCGGACCGCGTCCGATGAACCACTTCGTGCTCTTCCAGAACTGCTTGACGTCGTCGAGATTGAACATCAGCGAGCTGGTTCCGAAGATGAACTTGAACCAGCTCTTGCCGGAGCGCCCCTTGGCTTTGAAGACGTCGCGGATGTGGAAAAGGAAGAGCGCGATCAGGGTCACCGCACCGATCCGGTGCAGGGTCCCCATGGTGTCGAAGCCGCCGAGGACCTTCGACAGACCGTGCGCCCACGGCATGTACGAGAACTTGAGGGTCATCCCGGTCAGCGCGAGGGTGAAGAAACTGAGCAGCATCACCAGGTGCATCACACGCTGCTTGCTGGTGAACCTCAGGTAGTACCGCTCCGCCTTGCCGTTCTTGTGGACCCGCCACTGCTCACGGGTCCGCCACAGGCGGAACAGCCACAGGAAGGTGTGGAACAGGAAGAAGGTCAGCGTTCCCACCAGGAGCAGCGTCATGAACCAGAACGAGTAGAACAGGAAGGGGTACTTCTCCGGCTCGTGATGGGTGGCGTGGGTCAGGTAGCCGGCGAACTGCCGGTGGGCGCCTGGGTGGCACTTGGCGCAGGTGTCGACCACGTTGCGGTGGCTCAGCGTCGAGTTGGGATCCTCGACCGGCAGGATGTTGTGGGTTCCGTGGCAGTCGTAGCACTTGGCGGCGCCGGGGGAGCCGAGCTGAGTGACCTTTCCGTGGTAAGTCTCGAAGAAGGTCTTCGCATAGTCCTCGTGGCACCTGCCGCACTGGTTCATCATGGCGAAGCGGAAGTCCGAGGTGTCCACCCGGCCAATCGAGTGCGAGGTATGGCAGTCCTCGCACACCGGCAGCTTCTTCGTGGTGACCACGTTCCCGGGCCAATGGATGCTGGTCTTGAACTGCTCCTCGATGCCCCTGTGGCAGGCTCCGCAGGTGTCGGCCAGATTGGCCCGGCTGACCGAGGAGTTGGGGTCGTCAGGCGGCAGTGCCTTGTGGGCGGTGTGGCAGTCGATGCAGCTCGCGGACACGACCAAGCCGCTCTCCATCAGACCCTTGCCGTGGGCCGACTTGAGGTAGCTCTCGACGATGTCGGGCACGTCGGCGGTGATCCGCGCGGCGGCGACGCCTCCCGCCGCGTGGCACTGTCCACACAGCTTCGGCACGTTGCGCGAGAAGGTCGGGGCGGTCGGCAGGAGGTGGCTCTGGGTCGCGTGCTTGTCGTGGCATGTCAGACAGGTTGGAACCTGCGTGTCGCCCTCGGCCGCGAGGCGCCCGTGCTTGGAAAGCTCCTGCTCCTGCACCTGCTCGGCGTGGCAGATGCTGCAATCCACCTTGTGTTTGATGGTGATGCAGGCCCGTTCCGGGTGGCCGACGGTGACCTCGTTGTGGCACTGGGCGCAGGCCACCCGGGCGTGCATCGAGAGGTCGTAGGCCTCCGCGTCGACGTACAGAGAGATCGTCTCACCGTCGCGGACCATGGTCAGGTCCTGCTTGCCGTGGCAACGCATACAGTCCCGGTTGGCCGCGCCCCCCACGCTGTCGACGGTCCGACGGCGGATCTTGTGCGGCTGATGGCACTCGACGCAGGACGGGATCTTGTGGGGCTCCTTCTCCCACAGCCGGCCCTCGATCACCTTCACGTGGACCTGTTCGATCCGGGCATGACACTTCATGCAGGTCTTGGCGACGTTGGCCCGGTTGATGCTGGATTCAGGGTTGTTGTGGTCGAGGATGTCGTGCGACGTGTGGCACGACGTGCAGACCGCGGTGACCGTCAGGCCCATCTTGTACAGGCCCTGGCCGTGGACCGACATCGAGAAGTTCTCGAGGATGCGGTCCTGTGGGATGTTGTACTCCTTGGTGACCGCAGTCCCCTCGCGGTGGCAGCGTCCGCACAGGAGTGGGATGTTGGTGACGTAGGTCGGCGACTTCTCGTTGGTATGCCTCAGGATCGCGTGGTTGCCGTGACAGGTCACGCAGCTCGGCGCAAGCGGTTCTCCCTTCACCGCAGCGCGACCGTGAAGGCTGCGTTTGTGGCCCTTTGCCTGCTCAGCATGGCAGGGGCCGCACGTGTCGAGCTGACGGATCGGGTCCGCCGGTGCGGTCACGGAGTGGCCACGATGACAGTCGACACAACTTGCGGTCGGAGCCCCGTCGGCGGCGGGAGCGTGCGGGCTCGTCTTGACCGCTGTCAACTCGCGAACGTGGCAGGTGCCGCACAGAGAATCGACTCGTACGCGGTTGACCGGCGAGTCCGGCGCTTTCGGTGGCAGGACGTCGTGAACACCGTGGCAGCGTTCACACGCGGCCGAGGGGGAGCCCGGCACCTTCGGCCAGCGGCCGTGGGGACCCTCGGCTTGCTCCGCCGCGACGTCGTCGTGACACGAGGCGCAGTCCACCGGTTGAAGATCCTCGGCATGGGGAAGCTCGGCGCCATCGAGGTCGGTGTGGCAGTCGATGCACGCGAAGCCGCCGTGGACCGACCGCGCAAACGCCGCCGGGTCGACGTAGGTCGAGATCTCCTTGCCCACCCTGGTCCCGGTCGCCTCGGGGTCGTCGTGACAGGTCAGACAGTCCGCATTCTCCTGGGCGAAGGCGACCCCGGCCATCGCGAGAATCAGCAGGCCGAGCGCCACCGGGCCCCCACGGGTCCGGCTCCGCCGGGTTGCCGTGAGTTGAGACGTGAGTCGTCCAGTCATCCCCCCCGACCTCCTCGATGCATAACTCTATCCGCATGTGAAGAAAATCGCAAGCTCGAGAACATGTCTCATCCTGAGATCTGTACGCGTCCCAAGACATTTGGAATCAGTACCATCGCTTTGCTACCAGTCGTGCATGGTCCACCATGATGCAGCGCTCCGCCACGACCATGATGCCGTTCGCCGCCGCGCGCTCCTGAGCTGCGGGGTTCGAGCACCCGAGCTGCAGCCACAGGGCCCGCACCTGCCGCCGGAGGAGAGCAGCATCGACGATCTCGGAGACGTACTCCGGACGTCGGAAGACGTCGACGATGTCGATCTTCACATCCCTCGGAATGGAGTCGAGGGAGGGAAAGCAGCGCTCACCGAGGAGCCGATCATGACCCGGATTGACGGGAATGATGCGGTATCCGTGACCTTTGAGGTAGGCCGCAACGCGATGCGAATCTCGTTCGGGACGGGGCGAGCAGCCGACCACAGCAATGGCTCGTGCCCCGAGCAGCAGCTCACCGATCTGTTCCAGGCTAATGGCCCTGCCCACGGCCTCTCTCACCAGCGTCCAGCAATCTCGGTGCCACACTCGGGGCACTGTCCCGTGCCCCCGATCCGGTCCTCGAGGACCGAGAAACCACGCCGCCGAACGAGGGTTGCGTCGCAGCTCGGACAGTGCGTGTCCTCGCCTCCGTGGAGCTCACCGGGCAGGTTCCCTGCGTAGACGTATCGCAGCCCGTTGTCGTGACCGATGCGTCGAGCTCGGGCGAGAGTCACAGCAGAGGTCCGGTCGCGGTCGGCCATCCTGTAGTCAGGGTGGAAGGCGGTCACGTGCCACGGAATGTCCGGAGAGACCGCTGCGAGAAACCCCGCAATGTCCGCGAGCTCCTCGTCCTCATCGTTGAAGCCCGGGACGACCAATGTCACCACCTCGAGCCACAAGCCGAGGCGATGCAGCTCCGCGATCGACTCGAGCACCGCTTGGAGGCGGCCTCCCAGCGACCTGTACGAACTCTCCCTGAAACTCTTCAGGTCGACCTTGTAGAGGTCGGTCACCGGCTGCAGGTAGGTCAGTACCTCCGCGGTGGCGTGCCCGTTCGAGACGAATCCCGTGATGAGCCCGGCCGCGCGGGCATGACGAAAGATCTCGACCGCCCACTCCGCGGTGATCAACGGTTCGTTGTAGGTCGAGACCAGCACGCGACAGCCGCGGTCGAGCGCCGCCGCGACGAGCTCGCTCGGGTCCGCCGGGTGCACCCGGGTCACGGCCCGCTCATCGCGCAGGCTCTGCGACGTCAGCCAGTTCTGGCAGTAGCTGCAATGGAGATCACAGCCGAGCATTCCGAATGACAGAGCCCGCCCTCCAGGTACAACGTGGAAGAACGGCTTCTTCTCGATCGGATCGACCGCCAGCCCGGCAACATAGCCCCACGGAACTCGCAAGGAGTCGCCCTCGCGGGACCGCACCAGGCAGACTCCCCGGCGACCCTCGCCCAGCTTGCAACGGTGGGCGCAGGCGCGGCACTCGAGCTTGCCCGAGGGAAGCTCCGCTACAAGATCACGACGGAGCACGGTTGTCGCATCCAGCCCGGCACTCGCCATCCCACCTCCTGTGGAGGGTGGCAGCGATCCCAACAGGTCGCTGCGCCGACGCTACACTTCCCTCCACCACCATGGTAACCTCGAGTTCCGGCATGCAGTCCGATCGACATCCAGCCGTCGCGAGCCAGGGGAAGTGTTCATGGATTGGCTGCAGCAAAACCTAGACGCCTACCGAGTAGTCACCGAGATTCTCAACGACCTCCGCACGACGGTTCGTCAGGAGCTCGAGCTCAACCAGGGCAAGCTCTGGTACCGCACGGGTCTTCCGCAGGGCGTGCTGGATCGTCTCATCGAGCGCAAGGAGAAGGAGAAGGCGATCGACTGGTACGAGAGCGAATACCAGCAGCTGATCGACTTCGCCAGCTTTGCGGACATCCTGGAGATCCTCGAGCACAACACCGACCTGGTCCCCCCACTTCGACGCCTCGCCCCCAACACTGCGCTCCTCCATGCGCGCTTCCTCGAGCTCGAAGTGATGCGCGAGAAGCTCGCGATGACACGTCCGATCAGCGAGGCCGAGCTCGGATTCCTGACGACATTCCACAGCCGCTTTCGCAAGGCCATCGAGCAGGTCAAGGTCCAGGACGATGCGGCTGCGGCCGCAGTGAGCGCAACGAGTAACGACGAGGCGAGAGAAGAAGCCGCCCGGGACGAGGCCCCGACTCCGCAGTCCGACGTGTCACAAGGCCCGTCGCCCGCGCAGGAGTCCGGTGAGCCGACTGAGCCCGAGACGGAAGTCGAGGCCGGCGACCGCGAGGAGACGAACGCCGCCGAGGCCGAGGCGGAGAGCAACAAGACTTCCGACCGCAGGGAGTCGCGTCCGCCGTCGCGCTCCGCCTTCGTACCCCAGTCGTCGAAGCCCTCCCCTGCCCCGCCGAAGGCTCCCAGCAGACCTGGTGGCCGCGCCGCGACAGCCGTGGCTGAGGCTCCCGAGCCGGAGAGCAAACGATCTGTGAAGTCGCAGCTCGAGGAGAACGACACCAAGGCGATCTTGCGCTCCCTCTACCGAGAGGTGACGACGGTCGCAGAGGGACTGTGGACGAGCGACATCCCTCCCGCGACGGCGATTTGGAACCACGTCCGCGTCCACCCATGGTACGAGCAGAACATCTCGAAGCTGGGACTGAAGCCGTTGTCGGACTTCTACGAGATCATCTCCAAGGTCGAGGACAAGATGAACGGCGGGATCGCTCGAGACCAGCTCCAGGACTTCCTGAAAGAAAGCAACTTCGCCAAGGTCCTGCTGTCCCTGCGCGACATGTTCCAGCGCAACGGGATCTGACCTGGACCGTTTGTTCGCCAGTCCACTGGAGGAGGAGACCCGATGACGAAGAGCCTTAGTTGGCGGCGCGGTGCAATCGCGCGTCTCGTCAACTTCGCGAACAACGCCCTGACCATTGCCGGGGTCGTGATGACCACGCTGTCCGGGCTCATGCTGATCGTGTTCATCTCCATGCAGGCTTTCGGCGCACTGCGTAACCCCTACGTCGGCATCTTCGCGTATCTCGTGCTGCCCGCGATCTTCGTCCTCGGCTTGGTGCTGATTCCGATCGGCATGTGGCGACGTCGCCGCAAGCTGATCGCCTCTGGTGCAACGACGGAGGAGATCGAGACCTTTCCCAAGCTCGACTTCAACGACCCGGCCCTACGGCGCGTCATGTGGATCATCATCGGGCTGACCGTGATCAATGCTACGATCCTCGGTTCGAGCTCGTTCTACGCCGTCCACGAGATGGAGACAGTGTCATTTTGTGGCACGACCTGCCACACCGTGATGCAGCCTGAGTACACGGCCTACCAGGAGTCGCCCCACTCACGGGTTGCCTGTGTGGACTGCCACATCGGCCCCGGCGCTTCGTGGTTTGTGAAGTCGAAGCTCGACGGTCTCCGCCAGGTCTGGCACACCGTCCTCGGCACCTACCACCGGCCGATCATGACGCCACTGCGGACACTGCGCCCCGCCCGCGAGACCTGCGAGCAGTGCCACTGGCCGACCAAGCACCATGGCGACAAGCTCGTCAACATCGCCCACTTCTCCGAGGACAAGGCCAACACACCGTCCTACTCCGCGATGTTGCTCAAGACCGGCGGGGGCAGCCTCGACGCCGGCCGGCACGGCGGGATCCACTGGTGGCACATCGAAGCGGACAACCGGATTCGCTATTTCGCATCGGACGAGCGGCGCCAGGAGATCGCGTGGGTCGAGCTGCGCCTTCCGGACGGCACGATCCGGACCTACCAACGTTCCGACGCCAAGCTGCCGACTGCAGAGGAGCTCGACGCCCAGGCCCGCGTGATGGACTGCATCGATTGCCACAATCGGCCCACTCACCGATTTCCGTTCCCGAGCAAGGCCATGGACGACGTGCTCGAGAATCGCCCCGAGCTGCGCGCGCTGCCGTACTACAAGAAGGTCGCGGTCAAGGCGATCAAGGGTACCTACGCCACGCGCAGCGACGGCATGGAGGCGGTCCGGAACGCGATTCTCAACGCGTATCGCGACGGCGGGACCGTTGGTCCCGCACCGGACCCGGCGCTCGTGCCCGGCGCCGCCGATCAGGCGGCAGAAGTCTACGGCAGCATCGTCTTTCCACAGATGGACACCAACTGGTCCACGCACCCGCAGGACATCGGTCACGATGACTTCCCCGGCTGCTGGCGCTGCCACGACGACGAGATGGCGACCGCGGACGGTAAACACGTGATCCCGCAGGACTGCGAGACCTGTCACGTGTTCATCATCGAGGACAGTCCGACGCCGCCGAACCTCGCCGGAGCCCTCGGCGGCTAATCGGCATACCACCAAGACACGAAGACACCAAGCCATCACAGGGGCAGGAAAGCGGTCTGACAGGTCCCGGCGGCTGCCGGGCGC